>DAOUBA010000018.1:0-8243 GCA_034432855.1 Anaerolineae bacterium
TCACGCAACAGGTAGGTACGGCTATCGCCGACGTTGGCGATGGTCGCCACATCTCCGATGACGAGCACCGCCGTCACGGTAGAGCCCATATCGCTGGCCTTCCCCTGGCCGCGCTCCAGGAGCACGTTGTTGGCCTGCTGGATCGCCTGGCTCAGCAACTCGCCGGGTACGTCTTCGGCCGAGAGTTTGCGCGTCGTCTTTTGCAGGTCCGGGAGCACTTTGGTCTTGATGATCCAGTCGGTGACGACGCGGTTGACAGCGCGACTGGCCGCGTCGCCGGCCTCGTGCCCGCCCATCCCATCCGCTACCAGGTAAAAGCCAATCGGCACCGCGCCTCCGTCCTGCTCCTTGTGGAAGGTGAAGGTGACGACCGCGTCCTCGTTGCGGGTATGCTGGCGTCCCGGATGGGTTGCCTGCCCGTGCGCAGGCTTGAGGGGACGGGCTTTGGTCGGGGTAACGGGCGAGATTTCAAAATCGGTCAGCATATCCTGCACCGAGGCGTACTGCTTCTGCATGGCCCGCTCGATGAAGGGACGCAGGTTGGATGGCGCCATCTCGATGCCGCCGCGCGAGAGTTCCTTACCCGTCGCCAGGAAGAAGAGTAGCCAGGCCAGGAACGCGACGTCGCTATCCACCTGCGCCCGCACTGCCTGCGCCTGATCCGGCTGTAGGCGGACGCAACCGCTCAGGTCGGCCAGTTTGATGTTGCCGTCGCCGCCGGTGATGACGAGGCTTTCGATGCTCGCACCGCCGACCTCGGAGTGAGCAAAGCCATTGTCGTAGAGGTAATTCAGCGTCCGCCCGACCTGAACGACGCCGGCGAGCGCCTCGTCGGGCGAGCGCTGTCGCCGCCCGCGCACCAGCACCCCCCAACGGCCGGGGTGCTCCACCACCGTGTAGACGCTCTCCTGGTACTGCATGACGGCCTGGTGGGGCAGAATGCCGGGATGGCCAGTGCTCAGGCGGATCAACTTTTCGACATCGGCGTCGGTGAGAGAACGAACCAGGCGCGGACGACGCTCATGGATCAACACGGGCCGCAAAACAGCGCCACACTGCAAGCACTGGCCGCCAGGGGGATTATCCGGCTGTAACGACCCGCAAGATGGGCAGGTGAGGTCGAGCGCGTCGTAGTAGATGGAACGGGACAGTTGGCGTGCTGTCAGGATGGCATAACGCTGTTGAGGGTCCTGGGGGTGGAAAAGGACGCTGCCACGCTCGAGCGGCACCAGCAGGCCAGCCTGAGTCACTGCCGAAGGTACGGCAGGCTGCGAAGAGGCGGGCCGGGGCATTGCCGGCGGTTCGGGGGGCAACGGGCGGGTAGCAGATGTCGGCCGAAGCGCCTGAGATACAGGCTTGACGCCAGCCAGCGTGGCAGCCACTATCTGGCGCGCCGGCGAAAAGTCGGCACCGCAGTGCTGGCAGAATTTCGCCTTCCGGCGGTTTCCCTTACCGCAGCGATGGCAGGTGATCACAGTCATTCCGCCTCCCTCCAACGCCCATCAGGCTCATACGCACTTTCCTACAACGTAACTACCCAGGCAGATAATCATCGAAAGGCTGCCAGGACGATTTCGCCAACCCGCACCGGCCTAAAAGAGCCGGTGCTGGGTCGGAGCGAATACCCAGCACCGCCTGTTCACGGCGGTGCGACCCAAAAACCAGACCAGCCTGGGTAGTTACCCTATAACAATGACAGCAGGCAGATCCATAATACACCCAGGGCGACAGCAGCCTCTATCAGCATAGCGGCGATTGTGACGGCCCATCCCACAGCAACCTGCTCCGGATGAGGGACAACGACCACCTCGACCGGCACGTTCAGGGTGTCTCCATACTTTAACTGCGCCTTCACACGCCCATGGGCCTTTTGCTCCACCGGGACCAGAGAACGGGTATGCCAGCCGGCCCAACGCTTGAACGACGAACCGCCCAGTTGTAACCGCCCCGCCTGGAGCAACGGAGTCTTGAGTGTAACGGTCACCTGTTCCCCGCTCTGCCCCAGACTGGTAGGGCTTACCTGGAGCCATGGCACACTGGCGCTCAGGTCAACCTGCCCGCCGGCCGGAAAGGTGAACTGGAGCGTACGGGGCTGGGCACTGCCCCCTATCATCACCCTGCCAAAATCCAATGCCTGAGGGGTGACCGAAAGACGGCCGGCCGACGGGGCAGGCTTTTTTCCGACAGCAGCCGCTGGATATGGCTTCGGCATCCCTTCCCCTAACAACGCCTGACGCATCGCAGCGATTGATGGATGGCGGTCATCCCTCTTCGGCTTTACCGCCTTGGTGATAGCATCCGCAACCCGGCTGCTCACTTTGGGGTTCAGGCTGCGCACGGGTGGAAACTGGAACAACACCCTGGCCGGATCGTGCAGCGTGAGCAACTGGTGCAGCATCGCGCCCAATGCATACACGTCGGCTCGCTCATCGGTCTGAGATTTGCCGTACTGTTCCGGCGGCGCATAGCCGTCGGTGCCGAACTCGACCGTGTCCTTGCGCTTGCCCGGCTTGTAGAAGCGGGCAATGCCAAAGTCAATCAACTTGACGGTATCGCTGCCATCCACCACCATCACATTGGAAGGCTTCATGTCACGGTAGATGATCTTGGGCTGCTGGTTATGCAAATAATCCAGCGCGTCACACAACTGGTCAGCCCAGACCAGGACCTGATCTTCGGGGAACGGCTCCGTGCGCCCTTCCAGCATCTTTTGCAACGTCTGTCCCTGAACGAACTCCATCACCATATAGTGATGCTGATCCTCCTGGAAGCGGTCGCTGACCCGCACCAGGTTGGGGTGTTCCAGGTGAGCCAGCAGTTCCGCCTCACGCTGGAAAGACTCGAGCACACGCTTACGTTCGCCGGGAGCGATGGTTGCTTCGCTCATCTCTTTCACGGCCACCAACTTATCGTTCAGCTGCCTGTCCTGTGCCTTGTAAACCGCCCCCATCCCTCCCTGAGCGATCTTTTCGAGGATGACGTAACGGCCGACCAGGAGGGAGAGCGGGAGGAGGCCGCCGGTAGCGGAGCGCGCAGGCTGCTGCGACGGCGGAATGGGCCTGGGGACTGCTGCCAGTGGGCGACTGCAAAGGCGACAAAAGCGGGCGCCCGGGCGGATAGGGGCACCGCAGGAGGGGCAGTGCAGCACAGCGACAGGAGACGGCAGCACGGTAAGCAGGGTACCGCAGCGCGGACAGAAGCGGGCGTTGGCCCGCACCGGCACGCCGCAACGGGGACAGGTGACAGGTACAGCCACAACCGCCTGCCCGCACTGCCTGCAAAAGCGGGCATTGCTACGTAGCACCGCCCCACAGTGGGGGCAGGTCTGCACGGCGACGGGCGCGAGGGCGCTCCGGCATTGCCGGCAAAAACGCGCCTCCGGGCGGTTGCTCGCGCCGCAGCGTAGACAGACGTTCACGACTCCTCATCCTCGTACAACAACAACGTGTAGGCAGCCGGGCCGAAACGGACGATCGAGTTGTTCTTCAGGGCAAATTCTCTCCCCTGCACCCGGCTCTCAGTGCGCTGGTCACCGGCATAGTCCACGAAGGTGCCGCTGGTGCTGTCGAGGTCGCGCACCACCCAGCGGCCATCCCGGCGGTACACCTGCGCGTGGCGGCGGGAGACGGTGGGGTCGGCAATGACAAGATCGTTGTCCGGCTCCCGTCCTACGCTGATGGAATCCTTGTCAAGCATGTCCAGGCGAAACAACGGCGCCGAAAGCGTGTGGCCGCGCGCCACGAGCACGGCAAACGGTGCGGGCCGCCACTCGGCCAATTTCTCCGTCGGCTGCGCCAACTGCCAGCGGTGTAATTGCAGCAGATAGGGGATGCGGCTCATCTCCTGGGACGAAAGGGACATCTTCTTCGAGGAACGCATCACCAGCGCGGTAAGGAATACGGGCAATCCGACAGCCCGGGCGGGCCACTCGCCGATCTCGATCCGGCTGCCGGGGGGCAAGTCCGGGTAAAGAACGATGAAGCTCATTACCTCGGCCCAGTCTATTGGGCGCTCGCGCTCCACGCCGGCGCCGATCTCGGCGGCGTGTTTCTGGCACCACTCTTTCCAACTGTAGTAATTCCGCTGGACCTGCTTGAAAGGGTTGGGCCGGTCGGGGTTGAGGACACTCTCCGTGCCGTCCTCGTGGAGCGCCCTCCAATCGCCTTCGCGCCCGCCGACGATGGGCTCCCAGGCGTGCTTGAGTTCGGCCAGAAAGACGCCATCGCGCTTGAGGACGACCAGGTCAATCTCGTTGCTCTGTCCGGCAAAAAAGTTGTGCAGGAGAACAAAATGCTCTTGCTGGGGGTGAAGGTACTGGTAGAGTTCGAGCAGCGTTTTCTGCTCGGCTTCGTGGTGCGGCCTTTCGCCGTACCAGATTTCGACGCTCATAGAGCACCTCCCTTTGCCCATCACGGGCCGTCCTTGTGTCCAAAGACACTTTGCCCCGTCACAGGGCAAGTTGTGGGACCCTCCTAAACTTTATTGTACTACCAGGTGCCTGAACGCGCCACTCTAATCCGCCAACCGCTGCGTCAACTTGCGCGTTTCGTAGCGCAGCCTCTTGGTGCGCTGGGGATCAGCCTGGCCGTACTGCTCCAGTTCCGCCGCCTGGCGCCCCACCTCGGCGGCCAACTCCTCCTCGCCCATATCGAGCAGACGGGTGGCGGCGGCGCGCAGGCGACGCGTGGCGCCGGCTACGTTCCCTGCAGCAAGGTCTGCCTGGGCGCGCTGCTGCAGTTTGTAGGCGCTCAACGCCTCGACCACACACATCACCTCCGGCCTCTGTTGCACAACCCGTGCCGGATCGGGCGTGTACTCGACCACTACGTCGGCGCGGGTCTTGAGGCCGGCCAGGCCGCCGGCGGGGTCGTCGCAGGCCAGCAAGACCTGCGCCAGCCGGTAAACCCCTGCGGCGCGCGGCGGCGCGATCAGTTCCAGCAGCAGCGCCGGCTCTTCGCCCGCCACCAGGTCGCCCAAAGGAAAACTGTAACTGCCACCCTGATTGACCGTCTCGAGCGGGGCGATAGCCGGCCGTACACGATAAGCCGCACGCACCTCCACGCCCTGGGAAGGGCGCAGTTTGAGTTCCAGGTTGCGGTAACTCACCCCCTGCGCCCGCTGCAACTCCTGAGCAAAGGCGGCAGGGATGTCGTCCGGCTCGCTCAGCAGATAGGCCTCGCCGCCGGTCTGGTCGGCGATGGGGATCATCAACTCCTCGTTGAACTCGCCACCCAGGCCCATCGTACTGATGGGGATATGGGCCTCCCGCGCCCGCGTGGCTGCGGCGTGGCATTCGGCCTCGTCGCGCGTAAAGCCGTCGGTGAGGACCAGCATGCGGTCGGCAAGACCCGGCGCTCTACCCCGCTGCAACTCTTCGAACGCCAGCGCCATCCCGCGTCCGACGTAGGTCTCGTCGCCCAGTTGCAACTCGTCCAGCCCATCCAGAATGTCGAGCAGGCGGCGCTTTTCGGTGCCACGGCTATTGGGGATGAGGGTGACCGCCTGCCCGGCGAAGGCGACCAGGGCGAAGCGGTCGGTGGGGCGGAGCTGCTCGACGGCGGCCCGCAGCGCGTCCATCACGCGGTCAATCTTGCGCGGCAGGGCGGATAGCAGTTCGGTGGGCAGATCGGCCGACTGCCAGGCCGGGACGGAATCCACCAGCACTTCTTTGAGCATGCCCCGGCGGGCCAATTCCTTGAACTGCTCGTCGGTGGCCAGGCGAAAATGCATGGATTCGCTCACGTCCACCACCAGTGCCAGATTGAGCGGCAGCGGAGCGGCCTCGGCGCCTCCGCTCACTGCCAGTAGCAGATAGACCAGGCGCGGGGTACCGACACTAGGCAGATAGGGAGTGCTTGTGATACACTCAATTTGCAGTGAGGCCACCGCTAAACCCCCGGATCAGTGCATTACAATTTTACTCCGCCCGCCGACAAAAGTCCAGTACCCCGAACATCCCCTCCCGCCGTTCCAGTTCCAGCATCTTGCGCAACCCCTCGCCGTACACCCCTTCCCGCTGCTCCAGCAACGCCATCTTTTTGACCGCGCCCAGCGCCTGCAGTGTCTTGTAGGCCACCCACTCGGCAAAACCCTCGCGCACGAGCGGGTTTTCGAGCAGCGGGCAGTTTTCCCCCTGCCAGGCATGCGCCCACTCGTGAGCCACGGTCTGGATGAAGAGGATCTGCGGCAGGCCGGAAAGGATATACATCACCCGCCTGCGCCCCTGGCGCACGAAGAGACCCACCACCCTGTCCGGATCGCCAAACGGTGCCGTCTGCGCCTCGGCAGCCAGCCGTAGCAGATGGGGGTACTCCACCAGCGCGAAGCCGCTGCCCACATTGAGTCGCAGGCCGAGCGGGCCGGCGACGATGGCGACGACGCGCGCGAACAGCGCCTGCGCGTGGGCCAGATCACGGACGGCGGTCTGGTTACAGTGGGGGCAGATACGCCGGCCGTCGGGCAGGCACACAGTGTTGGCCCCCATCGGCATCCCGCAGACCTCGCAGCGCGGCGCACGCTCCTGGCAACGGCGGCAGACGACCAGGGCCTGCCCTTCCGTGCCGATGGGCGTATAGACCCAGCCACGTCCCCACAGGCGGCGGCCGCACAGGTGGCAGTGTTTGGAATGATGCGAACCTTTCAACGGAACGTCATCCGCAGCAGGTACGGCATGGTCGTTATACCACGATTCCGTGTAGAGATCTACCAGCCCAAGATACTGTATACGCTACAGATTCTGCCAAAGGTACAATTTCCGACTCACGGCGCCGGCGTTGGAGGCGCCGGTGTCGGTGGTATCGGCGTTGGCGGCACAGGTGTTGGCGGCACGGGAGTGGGCAGCGCCGCAGTGGGTATCGGTTCCATAGTCGGCGTCGGCAGGGGAGTCGGAGTACCTGTGGGTGCCGGCCGCCGCGTCGGGACGGACGTCGGCGCGGAGGTCGGAAGTGAGGTGACGGTCGGCATCAGTGTGGAGGTTGGCGCCGGTGGGATGGTCGGCGCGGAAGTTGGACGCGGGGTCACAGGCGGCACCGGCGTGAGAGTCGGGGCCGGGGGAACGGTTGGCACGGCAGTGAGCGTGGGCAAAGGCGTCAGCGTGGGGCTAGAACGGCCACCGACCAGGATCGCGACTCCTCCCACCAATGCCGTCATCAGCAGCACCAGGGCCAACCCACCCAGCGCCCACAGCCACTGGTGCCCACGCAGTGGAACAGCCGCCCGGCGCGCTGGCGTTACAGGAGTCGTGGGCACTCTACCACCCAGTGCCGCCGCCATCTCCTGCGCTGTAGCGAAGCGGTTCTCCACCGCCAGTTCCAGTGCTCGCAGCACCGCCGCCTCAGTCGCCAGCGAGATGCGTGGATTCAACACGCGCGGCGGCTGGAAAACGCTCGGACTGGCTGTGCGGATCATCGCCGTCGGCGGAGGCTGCCCCGTCAGCGCGTGATATAGCGTCGCCCCCAGACTGTAGAGGTCAGAACGAGGGTCGGTATGGCCGGCGGCAGCCTCATATTGCTCCGGCGGCGAATACTCCGGCGTGCCCATCCCGCGCACCATTGTCCTGGTGCGCGGATCGCGCGGATCCCACAACTTGACCAGCCCAAAGTCCACCAGCACTGCCTGCCCGTCGGGCTGGATAATGACGTTCTGTGGCTTCACATCACGATGGATCACACCTTGAGCATGGCAATAGGCCAGTGCGTCGAGGAGTTGCCGCGCCCACACCAATACTTGCGGCTCCGGGAGCACGCCAGCACGCCCGATGCATTCGGCCAGGTTTTCTCCTTCCACGAACTCCATCACCAGGTAGACGTTCCCGCCTTCCTCGAAGAAATCGGTGACGCGCACCAGATGGGGGTGTTTCAGTCGTGCAAGAACGGTGGCCTCCTGCTGGAACTGCTGGCGCAACCGGGCCAAGGTATGTGCGTCCAATCCTGGCTGGGGGATCATCTCCTTGAGGGCAACGGGGACATTGAGTCGGGTATCCCAGGCGCGGTAAACAGCGCCCATCCCGCCCTGGCCCAGCAGGCGGACGATGCGGTAACGGTGCTGCAAGATCGTGCCGGCATTCAGCGCCATTCACCCCTCCATACCAGGCAGGACAGGTTCCCAAGCCGTCCTATGCCTCTAGCATCAGGTTTGCACGCAAGTTTGATATACGCACAACTGAATTCCGCGCATAGCTCCTGAGACCCTGAATGGGCTCAACTGGCGGCCAAATCAGCCCAAATCCGCGCAGAAAGTGCCGG
>DAOUBA010000019.1:0-11023 GCA_034432855.1 Anaerolineae bacterium
GAGCGCTTTGCCGGGCGCTACGCTTTCGTCAAGGGCGATATTTGTGATGCGGCATTGGTGCGCGAGACGATCCGCATTCACGGCGTGGACACGGTCGTGAATTTCGCCGCCGAGACGCACGTAGACCGCTCGATTATGGACCCGGATGCCTTTATCAAGACCGACGTGTACGGCACCTACGTGCTCCTGGAGGCCGTGCGAGAGTTGGGGCTGGAACGGTACCTCCAGGTGAGCACCGACGAGGTCTACGGCCATGTGCCGGCAGGCGCGTCGAAGGAGAGCGATCCCGTCGCCCCGCGCAGCCCCTATGCCGCCAGCAAGGCCGGCGCCGATCTGATGGTGAACGCGTACTATGTCACCTACAACCTGCCGGTCGTCGTTACACGCGGCTCGAACAACATTGGCCCTTACCAGTACCCGGAAAAGGTCGTGCCCCTCTTCGTCACCAACGCGATAGACGACCTGCCGCTGCCGCTCTATGGCGATGGATTGCAGGTGCGCGATTACCAGTACGTGCTCGACCACTGCGAGGCGATTGATCTGGTGCTGCACAAGGGGGAAACCGGCGGTATCTATAACATCGGCACGGGCACCGAGATGCGCAACATTGACATGGCCCGTTTGATCCTCCGGCTCCTCGGTAAGCCCGAGAGCCTGATCCAGCCGGTGCGCGATCGCCCCGGCCACGACCGACGGTATAGCCTCGACATCGGCAAAATCCGTGCCCTCGGCTGGGAGCCTACTCACTCCTGCGAAGAGGCCATCGAAAAGACGGTGCGCTGGTACGTGGAGAACGAATGGTGGTGGCGGCCGATCAAGAGTGGCGAGCACTATCAGGAGTATTATCGCAGGCAGTATGAGGGACGAGCGATAAGGGATTAGTGGTTGGTGGTTGGTGATTAGTGATCCGGCATGAGGGTTTCCCTATCACCAATCACGCACTGCGATGGATGATACACGCCTCACACACTATCTCCTGCGCCAAGTGGCCCGCGCCTGCAAGGAATTCGATCTTCTTGCCGGGGGTGACCGCGTGGCGGTGGCCGTCTCCGGCGGGAAAGATAGCCGCGCGCTGCTCGAATTGCTGCTCGCTTACCGGCAACGGGTACCGTATCTCTACGACCTGGTGGCCCTGCACATCAGCGGCGAGATCGCGGGCTTTCCCAACCTGCGCGCGGAACTGGAGCCGTGGTTCCAGAACCTGGGGGTCGAGTATCACTTTGCGCCGCTGGAACTGCCGCCGGAGGAACCGCTGCCATTGGATTGCTTCCGCTGTTCGTGGAATCGGCGCAAGGCGCTCTTTACCGCCGCCGTCGCGCTGGGCTGCAACAAACTGGCCTTCGGCCACCACGCCGACGACGCGGCCGCTACAACGCTCCTCAACCTGATGTTCACCGGGCGGCTGGAGACGATGGCTCCCCGCGTCTCGTTCTTCGACGGGGCGATCACCGTCATCCGCCCGCTGATCTATGTGCCGGAGAAGGAATTGGCCCGCTATGCTCAGGCCGCCGGCTTCCCCGACCTGCCCGCATGCCCGCAGGGGCTCGCCTCGCAGCGAGCGCAGGTCAAGGCGTTCTTGCGCGGATTCGGCCGTCGGCAGAAACAAATCCGCGCCAACCTGTGGCGGGCGGCGCGGAGGGAGATGGGATTTTAAGTTCCTCCTCCTACCCACGGATTGTGCCTCTTCTCATACCCGATGGTGGTCTTGGACCCGTGGCCGGGATAGACAACCGTCTCGTCGGGCAATGCAAAGAGCACCTCGCGGATCGAGCGCACGAGCGTCTCCCAATCGCCGCCGGGTAGGTCGCTGCGTCCCACTCCATCTGCAAACAGCACGTCGCCGTCGAAGACCGCGCCCTCGCGCGGTTCGTAGAACGCCACGCCGCCGGGACTGTGGCCGGGGACGTGGAGCACGCGGAAGCGCAGCCGGCCCACTTCGAGCACCTGTCCATCTGCCAGTTCGATGTCCGGCAGAGGGCTTTCCCTGACCGGCACGCCGAACCACTCCGCCCCGCCCTGCGCCCGCAGGAGCGGCACTTCCGCCGGGTGCAACGCCAGCGGTGCCCCGGTGGCCACCACGATCTCGGCGTTGGCCCCCATGTGATCGAAGTGGCAGTGGGTGTTGAGGACGTAACGGATGGTCAGGCCGCTCTTTTCGAGCGCGGCCAGGATGCGCTCCGGGTGCCCGCCGGGATCGATCACTACCCCCTCGCGCGTCTCCTCACAGCCGACGATGTAGCAGTTGGTCTGGGTGATGCCGACTTGAACGGTGTGCAGGATCACGTCTCAGTCCGCGCTTACCCGCGTCAGGCTCAGTTGATATGCCCCCACTTCCCCATCGTAGGAGCGGGCCACGATGCGGTACGTGCCGTCGGTGGGCAACGTGTATCCTTCGATCAGCGCAAAGTACCGCTCGCCGCCGTCATCATCGCTCGTGAGCAGTTCGCCATCGGGGCTGTACAGTTCCAGGACCGTGTCCAACAGGTCGCCGCGCCCGATCATCTCGATGCGGACGACGTCCCCGGTCGCTCCTTCGAAGGCCCAATATTCTTGCGGCGTTTCCCCGGTCAGGCGGCCAACTACCGTGCTCCCGTAGGCCATTGCGCCGACAGTCACCCTCTGCAAGGTCAGGTCATAGCGCCCGCCCTGCCCGCTGTAGGAACGGGCGACGATGACGTAGGTGCCGGACACGGGTAACGTGTAGCCGATAATGCGGGCGAAAGCATCGTCGAGACTATCGTCGTTGCTGGTCAACAGCATACCGTCTGCGTCGTACAACTCCAGGTAGGTATCGGTCAGATCGCCGTACCCGATCATCGAGATGCTGACCACGTCGCCGGCCTGGCCCTCGAAGAGCCAACGTTCCTGAGGGATCGTCGGCTTCAGTTTGCCCATCTGGGTCTGTCCGTAGGCGATGGCGAGTTCTTCGGCCTCCATCCGCTCCAGGGTCAGAGCGTAAGGCCCGAGCCGTCCACCATACCCACTGGCGACGATGGTGTAGGAACCCGATTCCGGCAGTGCGTAGCCGAGGATGCGGGCAAAGGCGTCGTCCAGGCTGTCGTCGTTGCTGGTCAACAGGTCACCGTCGGGGCCGTACAACTCCAGGTAGGTATCGGTCAGGTCGCCGCGCCCGATCATCGAGATGTTGACCACGTCGCCGGCCTGGCCCTCGAAGACCCAGTGCTCGCGGGGCATCTCTGCGGTCAACCTGCCCGATCCCGTCTCGCCGTAGACGATAAGCGATACGCGCGGCACGGGTGCTTCGACCAAGGCCAACGTGATCGCGTAATCGCCGGCGCCGGAGATGGCCGAGACTTCGATCGTGTACCGCCCGGCCACAGGCAGGCGGAGCGCATACAGCAGCGCGTTGCCTGCCTCGCCGCTGTCGTCGTCCCATCCTATCGCCGTGCCGCTCTCGTCGTAGACCGTCACGTACACATCCAGTCTATCGGAGTCGAAAGCATCCACACGGATCGTCACGTATTGCTCGCCCGCGGCCTCGAACGTCCACACGTCTGTGCCTTCAGAGGACAGCGTCCCCGTCATGGTCTCTCCTGCCGATAGCGCTCCCCTCTCGGCGGGCCCCGCTGCTTCCGGCGGGAAAAACTCCAGGCTGGCGAACAGATCCTGAAAGATTGGCTCATAGTCGGTCCAAACGTCTCGCGGCGCGATGCCTATGGCGAAACCCGCTACCCCATCCCCCACAGCGGCGGCCAGGTACGCAACGATGACTTCTTCGGACGTTTCCTCCCAACGTATCTTCACGCCGACGCCCGGCACCGTGCCGAAGATGCGGGGCTCGACTTCGTCGCTCTCGTATCCCTCTTGCTCCATAAGGGTTTCCAGCAGGCCATCGAGGAGGGTCTGGGGCGTTTCTGCTGCGCCGGGCTTTCCGACCATCTCTTCGACGTCGTCAGGCGTGCCGGCGAAGACGCCGAAGAGCGGCACCTGGGTCGGATCGTTCAATTCCAGCGCCTCATCGCTTTCGGCGAAGAGGATGCCCTCGCCGGTATCGCCGTACACCCAGTCTGCCGGATAGGAGAGGCGAAAGCCCATCGCCGGGTTGGCGTACGACTCGGTGGCCGGCTGCGGGGTCGCCGTCGGTCTGGGTGTGGCCGTCGGCCTGGGTGTTGCGGTGGGCCTGGGTGTCACTGTGGGCCTGGGGGTGCGGGTCGGGCGGAGAGTGGCGGTTGGCGCCCGGCGCGGCGTCGGGGCGCAGATGCAGCCCAGGCTCGCCAGGAGCAACGCGCCTACCGCAATTCCGGTGAACAGAATTCGTTTGCTGGTCATTGAGGCTGGCAACCTCGTCAAGCAGTCGTCGACGATTCGCGCAGATGATTGAGCAGCGAGACGTTGACCAATGTCTCGACCGATACGCCTTGAACGCGCGCTCGACGCGCCAGTTCTTCCGCCAGTTCGGGCAAAATTGCCACGCGGATGGCCCGCCTCTCTGGCACTTCGAAGCGGAACCACTCCCCATCGTCCTCCATAAATGGGGCCGTATCGAGGTTATCCCAGAAGGCAGCCTCCTCTTCATAAGTCTTGAACTCCGGCACCTGGACTTCGCTCATCTCTGCAACCTCCTGAAACTGCGCTTCTCGCCATCGGTCATATCTCGCGCCGTGATCGGCTTATACACAGCGCCTTCCTTGTGTTCGAGCACGACAAACAAATACCGTCCATCCCTGGTCTGCCCATATAAGCGATAGCGATTCTGTCCCTGGCGGTGGGCCAGGTGGAGTGGGTCCTGACAGACTTCCCAAACCTCGTCTGGCTCGACATTGTGCCGGGCAATGTGTTCGACGCGGTAGTCATCCCACTCAAGTTCGTTGATTCGCACAGGATACCTGCCCCAATCGTTGTTGTGAGGTTCACCAAAAGTATAAGCCAAATGTCCCATTTTGTCCAACCCCCCAACTTGTGTTACAATAGTCTTTCACCTCAACGAGGTGTGAAAAACCCTCACCCCTTCCCCTCTCCCCATTTTGGGAAAGGGGAGAAGGCTGGGGGAAGAGGTGAGAGCGAGGAGACCCATGCCCCAAGAAAAGATCGTCGTGCGGGGCGCACGCGAGCACAATCTGAAGAATATCACCGTCGAGATCCCGCGCAACAAACTGGTCGTCGTCACCGGCATCTCCGGCTCCGGCAAATCGTCGCTGGCGTTCGATACGCTGTACGCCGAAGGGCAGCGGCGCTACGTCGAAAGCCTCTCCGCCTACGCGCGCCAGTTCCTCGGCCAGATGGAAAAGCCCGACGTAGACCAGATCGAGGGCCTCTCCCCGGCCATCTCAATTGACCAGCGCGGCGCGTCGCACAACCCGCGCTCGACCGTCGGCACCGTCACCGAGATCTATGACTACCTGCGCCTGCTCTACGCGCGCATCGGCATCCCCCACTGCCCGCAGTGCAGGCGCGAGGTCGCCCGCCAGTCCGCCCAACAGATCGTGGACGCCGTACTGGCCATGCCCGCCGGCACGCGCTTCCAGGTGCTCGCGCCGCTCGTCAAGGGGCGCAAGGGTCACCACCAGGCCGTCTTCGAGGACGTGCGCAAGGCCGGATTCGTGCGCGTGCGCGTGGACGGGCAGGTGCGCGACGTGGACGAGGAGATCGAACTCGACCGCTACAAGATGCACACCATCGAGGCGGTGGTGGACCGGCTGGTCATCCCGGAGAGGGAGGACAATGGCTTCCGTTCGCGCCTGACCGACTCGATCGAGACGGCGCTGCGGTTGGGCGATGGGGTGGCGATCATCAACAACGTCTCTGCCGATCCACCCCAAGATCTGCTCTACTCCGAACACTTCGCCTGTCCGGTATGCGGCATCAGCCTGCCCGAATTCGAGCCGCGCACCTTCTCGTTCAACAGCCCGCACGGCGCTTGCCCCGAATGCCAGGGGCTGGGGACGAAGCGCGAACTCGATCCCGAACTGATCGTCCCCAATCCCGACCGCAGCCTCGAGGAGGGGGCCATCCAGGCGTGGAACATCCGCGATCAGGACGGCTATTACTGGCAACTGCTCAAGGCGGCCTGCGAGTATTACGGCATCCCCACCGACCGGCCCTGGCGCACGCTGAACGGTGCGCAGCAGCACATCATCCTCTACGGCAGCGGCGAGGAGCGCATCCACCTCCACTATGTGAGCCGCGACGGCCGCCGCAGCGACTATCCCACCCGCTTCGAGGGCGTCATCCCCAATCTGCAGCGGCGCTACCGGGAGACCTCCTCCGACTATATCCGCGCCAAACTCGAAGAATTCATGAGCGAACGGCCCTGCCCGGCCTGCCAGGGCACGCGGCTGCGCCCGGAGGCGCTTGCGGTAACAGTAGCAGGCAAGCCGATCAGCGAGATCACCTCCTGGCCGGTCAGCCGCCTGCTCCAGTGGATTGACGCGCTCGACCTCAGCCCGCGCGAGCAGGCCATCTCCGAGCGCATCCTCAAGGAGGTGCGCGCCCGCGTGCAGTTCATGGTCAACGTGGGCCTGGATTATCTGACGCTCGACCGCTCGGCGGTGACGCTGGCCGGCGGCGAAGCGCAGCGCATCCGCCTGGCGACGCAAATCGGCTCTCAACTGATGGGGGTACTCTATGTGCTCGACGAGCCGAGCATCGGCCTGCATCAGCGCGACAATGCCCGGCTGATCCGCACACTACAGGAGATGCGCGACCTGGGCAACACGCTCGTCGTGGTCGAGCACGACGAGGCCACCATCCGCGCCGCCGATTGGATCATTGACCTGGGCCCCGGCGCCGGCGAACACGGCGGGCGGATCGTCTGCGCCGGGACGGTGGAGGACATCCTGGCCTGCCCGGAGAGCCTGACCGGGGCATACCTATCGGGGCGGCGCTCCATCCCGGTGCCCCGCCGTCGGCGCCAGGGCAATGGCGGGGCCATCGTGGTGCGCGGGGCGCGCGAGCACAACCTCAAGAACATTGACGTGCGCATCCCGTTGGGCAAGTTCGTCTGCATCACCGGCGTCTCCGGCTCGGGCAAGTCCACCCTGGTGGTCGAGGTGCTCTATCAGCGGCTGGCGCAGATGCTGCACGGGGCGCGCGAGCGGGCCGGCGAGCACACGGCCATCGAAGGCGCCGAGCAGATTGACAAGATCATCAATATTGACCAATCTCCCATCGGGCGCACGCCGCGCTCGAACCCGGCCACCTACACCAATCTCTTCGGCCCGATCCGCGACCTGTTCGCTTCGTTGCCGGAGTCGAAGGTGCGCGGCTACAGGGCGGGGCGTTTCTCGTTCAACGTCAAGGGCGGGCGTTGCGAGGCGTGCGAGGGGCAGGGCACGCTGCGCATCGAGATGCAGTTCCTGCCTGACATTTATGTGCCGTGCGACGTCTGCCACGGGCGGCGCTACAACCGCGAGACGCTCCAGGTGCGCTACAAGGGCAAGAACATCGCCGAGGTGCTCGACCTGACGGTGGACGAAGCGATCGAGTTCTTCGCCAACATCCCGGCGATCCAGGCGAAACTCAAGACGTTGCAGGACGTGGGGCTGGGCTACATCCGGCTGGGCCAGCCCGCGCCGACCCTTTCGGGCGGCGAGGCACAACGGGTGAAACTCTCGCGCGAGTTGAGCAAGCGGGCCACAGGACGCACCCTCTACGTGCTCGACGAACCGAGCGTCGGCCTGCACGCCGCCGACGTGGACAAACTGATCGCCGTGCTCAACCAACTGGTGGACGCCGGCAACACGGTGGTCATCATCGAGCACCATCCCGACATCATCAAGGTCGCCGACTGGATCATTGACCTGGGCCCCGAGGGCGGCGACGCCGGCGGCGAGGTCGTGGCCGAAGGGACGCCGGAACAGGTGGCGCAGGTCGAGGCGAGTTATACCGGGCAGTTCTTGAAACGGATGTTGGGAAGAAAAACGAGGAACGGGTAAACAGGTTGACATCTCCAGACTCTTGACTATACTGAAGTGTGCAAGCGGTCAGAGAAGCGCAGCGATGAATGATGAGAAGTGGGGCACTGCGCAGGATAAAGTTGCACGGTTGTATATGATGCCAGAGGGTAAGAAGCAAGGAGCAAGGCAATGGACGAGCAGCAGGTGAAAGAGGCTCGCACAGCCTACGTAGCCACAGAGGAGAAAATCGCCCCAGGCACGATTGTGGCCGAGATGACGGCTCAGGAATTGAGAACCCTAATCCAGAGTGCTGTACTTGTGCTATACTATGCGTAGAACCCAACGAGGAGTGCGAAGCGATGATCAGCCCAGACCTGTTGAATATTCTGCGTTGCCCTTATTGCGTCAGCGGCGAGACGCGCAAGCCCGGCGACGACCCCGGCCGGCTGGAACTGGTGCATGATTGCTGGCTGGTGTGCCAGGAACCCGATTGTGGCCGCAAATACCCCATCCTCGACGACATCCCGGTGATGCTCGTGGATGAGGGGGATAAGTGGATCAACGTCGCCGTCGCCGACCTGCCGGTGCCGCCGCCGACCGAATAGCCTCATGCTCCACTGGCGCGTGATCCTGCTGGCGGCACTGGCCGTGCTGTTGCTGCTGGCCGGCCTCGTGGCGCTCGTCCTGCCCGACCCCTACGAGGGCGCTACGCTCTACCGCTTCGACGAGCAGCACGTCGTGCGTACTCTGGATATCCTGGGTATGGCGTTACTGGCGCTGGGCTGCGTCGTGGCCTGGCTCGCCGGCCTCTTGTGGCAGCGACGGGTGTATGCCCCCTGACAGCCCTGGGACCTATGTACTCGTCTTGAATTTGCCGCGCCCTGTGACCCTCCGCATCGGAAGGCCGGGGCGTTTCCATTTCCGGTCCGGCTGGTACGCTTATGTCGGCAGCGCCCACGGGCCCGGCGGGCTTGCCGCCCGCCTGGATCGCCACCTCCGTCTCTCCAAGCCCCTGCACTGGCACGTGGATTATCTGCGGGAACACGCCCGCCCGCTCGAAATCTGGTACGCGGTAGGAGACCGCAGGCGAGAATGCGCCTGGGCGCAGACGTTGGCACAACTCCCCGGCGCGCGCATTCCCGTGCCGCGCTTCGGCGCCTCCGATTGTCGTTGCCCGGCGCACCTCGTCCACTTCGCCATGCCGCCCGACTCGGCAGCCTTTGCCCGCGCCGTGGGGGAGCCGGTGTGTCAGGAGAGGCTGGATGGTTGAGGCGCTGCGCGAGTTCCTGGCAGCCGTCGCTGCCGGTGATGACGTCCGCGCCGAAAAGGCCGCGCAGGCTCTGGGTGGCCTGGGCGATGCGGCGCTCCCTCCGCTGTGCGACTTGCTCCACGATGCCGACGCCGACCATCGCTGGTGGGCTGTCCGCGCCCTGGCCGCCGCCGCCACGCCGACCGCGCGGGAACTGCTCATCGCCGCCCTCGACGATCCTGACGGCAACGTGCGCGCCTGTGCTGCGCAGGGGTTGGGGGAGTTGGGTGCGACAGAGGCGGTGGCAAGCCTGACGCGCCGCCTGGCCGACCCCAGTCCCCTCGTCGCCCGCGTCGCCGCCGACGGCCTGGCTCGCATCGGCGCGCCCGCGGTGCCGGCGCTCATCGTAGCGCTGCAAGAAGGAGACACGCAGAGCCGCGCAGGCGCTGCCCGCGCCTTGAGTATCATCCGGTCACCGGAAGCCATCCCGGCGCTGTGCGCCGCCCTCGACGATGCAAGCGTGGCGGTCGTTTACTACGCGGAGGAGACGCTTGAAAAGATGGGGGTGGGGCTGACGTTGTTCTGGCCTTGATCATTCGGCCCGCTCCCGCCGGACGTGCTCGCCGGATCACGGTTCGACGGCACCTGCACGGGCAATATACGCGATCGAGCCTCGATCGCCAAAGGAGGTACACGTGGAGAACGGAGAACCCAAGCGACGGCTGTCGCTGATCATTCTAGCCGCAGCACTGGCCGATGGACTCGTGGTCGGCGGGGCGCTATTCTTCGTCTGGATGGCAACTCGCGGCGCGAGCGGCGGCCCGGCGGCCCCCGGCCCAACGCCTGAGACGGGCGGGAACGCGCCCGCGACGCTCATCTGGTTGCCGCTGTTCCTGGCGCTGCTGATGCCGCTCACGACGTTGCCCGTGATCCTGCTTCTCAGGCGGCGGGCGCCCGGGGAGGCATCGGCCACGATAGTGCGCCGGCTCATCGCCGGTCTAGGCGGGCTGGCGGAGGCCCAGACCGAGGAGGGGAAAACCGGCGGCCGTCAGAACCGTGTGTTCATCCTGCTGGCCGTCGCGATGGGGGTCGTCTTCCTGCTCGCGTTTGCCGCGCTGTACATCTTCTTGCTGCAGGCACAATAGTACCTTGAGAATGAAATCCTTGCACGGCGGGTAAGAAAATCCACCCCGAAGGACACGAAGGTCACACAAAGGAAATATAAGGAATTCCTTCGTGTCCTTTGTGTGCCCTTCGTGCCCTTGGTGGTCTTTGGTTCCGGCTCGTCCGGGTTAGGAATTTCTGCGATAAAAATTCCGGTTTTCCGTGATGACAAACCGCCAAAAAGTATGGTAGAATGATCTTGTCGGGCGGCGCGCCCGACGAGACAACGGTCCTCAAGGCGCCGCAACCCGTTCAAGCCGTGGGAAATCCAGGCGGGCGCGTCGGGAGAGGTACGCGCGAAGGGGTGGCCACTGCGGGCAATGGCACGGCGGGGAGGGGGCCTGTATCACGGGGGAGTCCCCAGCGTTTCCTCCACAGACGGAGGCACGGTGGCGCCCGTGTCAGAGGGCGGGCAAGCACACAGCCATTCCGGCGAGTGTCAGTGACAGGAGGTTACAATGTGGCAGTGGATGCCCGGGGAGGTTATCCGGGTGGTGATAGCCGATGACCACCCCGTAACACGTCAAGGTATCCGTGACATTCTGGAAAAGGCGCCCGACATCGCAGTGGTGGGAGAGGCCAGGGATGGCGTCGAGGCGAAACAACTGGTGACAGACCTTCGTCCAGAGGTATTGCTGCTCGATCTGGTGATGCCGGGACTGCGGCCTTTTGAGATCGAGGAGTGGGTACGTACCAACCACCCGGAGACCATCACACTGGTGCTGACGGCCCACGGCCGGGACTGTTTCCTGGC
>DAOUBA010000020.1:0-39370 GCA_034432855.1 Anaerolineae bacterium
ACCGGCGGCGCGGTCACCTTCACCTACGTCGTCACCAACACCGGCTCGGTGACGGCGACGATCACCGTCCTGAGCGACGATGTCTTCGGCTCCCTCGCCGGCGACGCCGACTGCCAGGTCGGAACGGTGCTGTGGCCCGCCCAGTCCTGCGCCTTCACCCATACCGAGACCCTCAGCGGCACCGCCGGCTCCTCCCACACCAACGTCTTCACCGGGACGGTGACGGACGCCGACGGCAACACCGACTCCGACACCGATGACGCCACGGTGACCTTCCTGCCGGTGCCGGGCCTGGAACTGACGAAAGACGTGGCGCCGGGCCAGGCGGTGCGGAACATGCCCTTCACCTACACCATCCGCATCACCAACACCGGCCCGGTGACCTTTGACCCGCTGGTGCTGACGGACACGTTGCCCGCCGATTTCCACTACGTCGTCGGTTCCGGCGACCCGTCTGACCCGGATGTCATCGCCGAGCCGACGCTGGTCTGGCAGAACCTGGGGCCGCTGGCCCCCGGCGCCAGCATCACCGTCTCCTTCGCCGTGACCGCCACGCCGGGCATCACCGGCACGTACTGGAACGTGGCACTGGTGGGCGGCGAGTACCCTGGCGGCGTCCTCACCGACACCGACGACGCGCCGGTCGCCATCGTAGACCCGGCCATCGCGCTGGATAAGCAACTGGTCGCCGCCGACCTGGACGACCTCCTGCCCAACTATGTCACCTTCACCGTCGTCATCACCAACGTCGGCATCAGCACGATAGCCGTCCTGCCGCTGGTGGACCAGTACGACACCTACTACCTGAGTTTCGTCACGGCGGAGCCGTATCCCGAAGAAGATGCCGACGACGGCCTGCTAACCTGGCACGATCTGACCGGGCCGGCGCCCAACGGCTTTGGCCGCAACCTGGCCCCCGGCGAGTCCTTCCACATCACCACCGTCTTCCGCGTGGTGCACGACATCACCACGACGGTGAACACGGCCTTTGCGGACGGCCCGTATGATGTCTACGACAACCCGGCCAACGAACCGCGGGATGACGAGCCCATCACCAACGTTCCGACGGCGGTGGAGTTGCTGTACTTCCGGGTTGGGTCGGTGGCGGGGCAGAGGGTGCGCCTGGAGTGGGCGACGGCGGTGGAGATAGACACCTTCGGCTTCAACCTGTACCGGGCGCCGGTAGAGGACTTGTCGCGGGCCACGGCTGTCGCCTTCGTGCCCTCGCAGGCGCGGGGCGGCGGCGCGACTTACGTCTACAACGACCCGGTGCCGTCCGGCGGGGTCTGGTGGTACTGGCTGGCGGACGTGGACACCTCGGGGCGGGAGACGCTCCACGGGCCGGTGAGCGCGGTGGTGGAGGCGGCGGCACTGCCGTACCGGGTGTATCTGCCGCTGGTGATCAGGTAGGAAGAGCCGCACCAGCCTGAAGGCCGGTGCGGGGGGATTTGACCTCTCCCAACCCCTCCCTTCCCCTCCCTTCCCTCCCCGCAACGGGGAGGGCTGGGGAGGGGATAGGTGAGGTCAGGGTAGGTCAGGCTTTCCAGCCTGACCCGGACAGCCTAGAAAGGCCGTCCTACGTGAGCCCCCCAAGGGGGGTCGTTCTCTCCTAATCCCCCTCGGGCACGCGTCAACGGAAGGCGAAGCGCCCCCTCTTCTTCAGAAAAGGGAACCGCTGGCGGGGGAGCCCTGGCGGCCGCGCACGTGGCACCGGTATACGTATGCGTTTGCCAATCCGGTCAGTTACTATGACCCCTACGGCTACTGGCCGGCCTGGGTGGACAGCGCAGCCCAATCGGTCGCCCAGACCGTTAGCGGTGCAGTAGGGAGACTCTCAACCACGGTGAACAACGCCCGGCAGATGGGCTATCACCCTGACACTGGGCGCAATGGTTATTCTGGCAGGATGGGTCACCCGGCGCAGAGGATAACCTGCAATCCTTACGCTTTACACCTTATGCCTCACGGAGAGAAAATCTATGCGTAACCGTTGGCTTTCCCTGTTGACACTCCTATCCCTCGCCGGCAATCTCCTGACCGTCAGCACCGCTGTCGCCTCGCCGGCAGAACATACGCCACAGGCAACGGAATATGCCATCCCCGCAGGCCCCTCTCCTCCATCTGGCTTCTGCCGCCGCCGCTGGGATACACAAACCCCGGTATAGACCTTCTCCCGTCATGGTCACCTTCACTGCCAACAGAATACGCAACACGCAATACGCAATACGGAACACGTAATCCCGACGCTTCCCACCACACCATCCACGCCGTCACCGTCACCGGCCCCGACGGCCCCATCAACAACTGCGACGTGGTCACCTTCACCATCGTCGCCGCCAACGACGCGGTCACCACGACCAACGTCATCATCACCAGCACGATGCCCGCGGGCTTCTCCCCGACCCAGGTCGTCTTCAACGTGGGCACCGTGGGGCCCCAACCAGGTGATCACCCGCCACGCCGTCTTCTCCGCCACCTGCTCCGCTGTCTCCGGACAGAACGTGGTCACCCTGACCCAGGACGGGGCCGCCCCAATTGTGGTGTATACGGACTTTGTGGTCAACCCCGGCGCCATCACCGTCCGCAAAGAACCTGCCGTCATCCAGGCCGCGCCCGACGAGGTGGTGACCTGGACCGTCTACGTGGAGAACACTGGCTACGGCACCGTCTCCAACGTCCGCGTGACCGACACACTGGGGAGCGGGCTCCAGTACGTCTCCGGCCTCACGTCCGCCTATGTGATTTCTATCCCCGTCGGCGGGGTGGTCACCTTCCCTATCGCCGCCCGCGTCGTGGGCTGTTCGGGGCTGGAGAACGTCGTCACCGCCACCTGGGGCTGCCCCGGCCAGACCTGCCTGACCCCGCAGACCGCCAAAGGCGCGGTGGACCTGGCGATGCGCAACCCCGACCTGGAGTACACCCTGCCGTCTTTTGACGTTCCCTACTACGCCGGGTCGGGCGTCTTCACCGTCCCCATCATCAACGTCGGCGACGGTACGGCCTACTCCGGCACGCTGGCAGTGAACCTCTCCCCCTTCAGCGTGACCGTCGCCCCGCCTGCCTCCTACGCCGCCGTCGCCTTCCGTCTGCCGGATATTCCCCCCGGCGGGACCTACAACCTGGTCTTCACCCTCACCCTGCCCTCGGCGGTCTGTACGATGCCCTGCAGCAGAGCCTTCGGTTTTGACCTGGTCTACTACGACCGTTGCAGCAACCCGTACACCGAACTGCCCCGGTCGGCCGGGTGGCGGTTGGTGGCCACGCCGGGCCAACTGAGCGTGAGCAAGTCCATGCCCCGCGAGGTCTACCGGGGCGAGCCGGCCACCATCCCCATCACCCAGACCGACTATCTGTACCGCGGCGACCTCTTGCAGCGCGAGCTGAACCTTTACATCACCGGCGACGGGCGCACGTATGACCCGTGGCTGGGCAAGTACCTGCAGCCGGACCCCGTGAGCGGCACCCCTCAACTGCCGCAGACCTTGTGGAAGGGGCAAACGCAAGCGCATCCCCCGCGCAACGTGGAGGATGCGCCAACACTCAGGAAACCCTGCGAAGGCTCACTGATCCCGCAAGGTTGACTTTATTGTTCAGGCCGCGCTTTCGACGATGGGGCGGAACTTGTAGCCGTAGACGATAACCCCTTCGCCCCCGCCGCTCTGCACCCGGCGGGTCACCATCTCCACCGGCATGCCGATGCGCAGGCTGTCGGCGTCCACGTCAGTGAGTTGCGCGGTCACCAGTGGCCCTTCCTCCAGCCGCACCAGGGCCACGGTGTAGGGGACGAACTCTTCAAAGCCGCGCGGCGCGTTATAGACGGTGCTGTACGAGTACACCTCGCCGCGCCCGCTGAAGACGAAAGGGGTCTTGGCCGGCCCCTCGCACTCCGGGCAGACGTCGCGTGGCGGAAAGATCCTGGCCCCACACCTCTCACAAACCTCTCCGACCAGCCGGTAGCGCTGCTCCCGTGTTCTCCAATTTCTGACGATACTCATTTCAATCCACCATCCTTTCAAAGATGTGCGTGATCACGGTCGCGCCGCTGCCGCCGATGTTCTGGCACATTCCCAGCCGCGCGTCGTTGACTTGATTGGCGCCGGCCAGGCCGCGCAATTGCTGCACGACCTCGACCGCCTGGTAGACGCCCGTGGCGCCAACGGGATGCCCCCGTGCCTTCAGCCCGCCCATCGTGCAAATCGGCACGCGCCCGCCGATGGTGATCTCGCCGTCCAGAGCCAGTTGAAGCCCGCGCCCCTCTTCTGCGAACCCCGCGGCTTCCAGGCTGAGCGCGGCCATGATGCTGAAAGCGTCGTGTAACTCGAACAGGTCAATATCCACCGGCCTGACGCCGGCCTGGCGGTACGCCTTCTGCGCCGAGATGATCCCGCCCTCCAGCACCAGCGGGTCACGGCGATCGTGGATCGCCAGCGCGTCGGTGCCGACGGCGGAGGCGGCGATGCGCACCGGGATCGGCGAGTGCGAACGCGCCATCTCCGCCGGTGCCAGCACCACCGCCGCGGCGCCGTCGCAGATCGGGGAACTATCCAGCAGGTTCACCGGATCGCAGATCATCGGCGCGTTGGCGAACTGCTCGACTGTGACCTTGTTGTGGAACATGGCGTACGGATTGTTCAGCGCGTTCTGATGGGCGTTGATGGCAAACGGCGCGAAATCCTCGTGGCGATAGCCGTACTCGTGCATGTAGCGCCGCATCAGCAAGGCGTTGATGGCGACGAACGAGATGCCCTGCGAAGTCTCGTAATCGCCGTCGGCGGCCAACCCCAGGGCTGCGGTCGTATCGAGGGCGGGCGCGTCGGTCATCTTTTCGACCCCGACGACGACGACAACGTCCGCCAAGCCGCCAGCGACGGCGATGTAGCCCATACGCAGCGCTGCCGCCCCCGATCCGCAGGCTGCCTCGATCTTGAATGCCTCGACGCCGCGGTGGCCGGCAAAATCGGCCACTAGCGCCCCGACGTGCTCCTGCCCGGCCAGTTCCCCGCCGAGCATGTTGCCCACGTAGAACGCATCTACCTGCTCCACCCCGGCGTCTGCCAGCGCCGCCTGCACCGCTTTCAGCGCCAGGTGGCGCAGACTCAAATCCCAATGTTCTCCGACCTCGGTCTGTCCGACTCCGATGATGGCAACGTCTCTCATCTGTGCTCGAACTCGTCGCCCACAAGGGGCTATGCTACCTGATCAATGTCCTGGTGTAACGGATATAGGTCCCGTAGTCAATTTCGATGCGCCGGGCGATGTAATCGCGGGTCCTACGGGCGCGGGGTTGCCGCTCGAGAATGGCGTCGGTGACGACCAGGGACAGGCAATCCGACCCCGCCCCGGAGCCGTAACTGGTGATCAGGATGCGCTCTCCGGGTTTCGCCACGTCGAGCACCGCCGTCAGGCCGACGAGCGAGGAGCCAGCGTAGGTATTGCCGATCTCGTTGGCCAGCAGCCCCGGCTTGAGTTGCTCCGGCGTAAAGCCCAACTGCCTGCCCACCGTCTGCGGGAACTTGGCGTTCGGCTGGTGGAAGACGGCGTAAGCGTAATCCGAGGGCCTGCGGCCCAGCGCCTCCAACAGCCCCTGTGTGGCGGCGACGGTGTGCTTGAAGTAGGCCGGCTCACCGGTAAAGCGCCCGCCGTGCGAGGGGTACCGCTGGTGAGCGCGCCGCCAAAAGTCTGGCGTGTCGGTGACGTAGGAGAGCGAGCCCTCGAAAACGGCCAGCGCCTCTTCGGCCGGGCCGACCAGGTAGGCGGCGCCGCCGGCGCTCGCGGTATATTCCAGCGCATCGCCCGGCCGGGCCTGCGCGGTATCGGCGCCGATGGCGAGCGCATAGCGCGCCATGCCCGAGCCGACAAAGCCGATGGCCGCCTGGAGCGCCTCGGTGCCGGCCTTGCAGGCGAATTCCCAGTCGCCGGCCTGCGTGTGCGGCGTCGCGCCGATGGCCTCGGCCACGATGGTGGAGGTCGGCTTGACCGCGTAGGGGTGCGATTCGCTCCCCACCCACACGGCGCGCACTTCGGCCAGGTCAATCTCTCCCGCGCGGGCGAGCGCGTTGCGCGCGGCCTCGATGGAGATGGTGACCACGTCCTCGTCCAGCCCCGGCGCCGACTTTTCCCTGACCGGCGCGCCGCTCTGTCCCCATAGGCGTTCAACCTCGGTGGCGGACAGCCGGTAGCGCGGGACGTAGGCCCCGTAGCCGACGATGCCGACGGGGCGGTCTGGTTGGAGGATGGATGGTTGGTGGGTTAGTTGGTTAGTTGGTTGGTGGGTTAGTTGGTTAGTTGGTTGGGTCATTTCAGTCGTTAACTGCCGCGCAGTTCTGCCAGGATCGCAGCCGCCTTGTCCGCCCTTATAACACCCTCGCAGACCATCCGTTGCACCACCCGGTCAATCTCCTTTTCGTCGGCGCCTGCCGCCATGGCGACCTGCCGGGCGTGCAGACGCATGTGGCCGCGCTGGATGCCTTCGGTCGCCAATGCCCGCAGCGCCGCCAGGTTCTGTGCCAGCCCGACGGAGACGATGACCTCGGCCAGTTCCCACGCCGTATGCACACCCAGGATTTTGAGCGCTACCTGCGCCGTGGGGTGGGTGCGTGTGGCCCCGCCGACGACGCCCACGGCCAGCGGCATCTCCAGCATGCCGACCAGATTGCCGTCCGCATTGCGGCCCCAGGTGCTCAGGCTGGTATAGCGCCCCGAACGGGCGGCATAGGCGTGTGCGCCGGCTTCGACCGCACGCCAGTCGTTGCCGGTGGCCATGACGACCGCATCCACCCCGTTCATGATGCCCTTGTTGTGCGTCGCGGCGCGGTAAGGGTCGGCGGCGGCGAAGGCCCACGCCTCGACGATGCCCTGCGCCACCCGCTCGCCGGAGAAATCCCTCGTCGCCAGTGCCTCCAGCGGCACAGTGCAACACGCCCGCGCCAGCCGCCGGTCGGCCAGGTTGGAAAGAATCCGCAACAGCACGCGTCCGCGGGTGATCTGTTCGACGCGAGGAGCCAGCGCCTCGCAGGCGGTATTGATCGCGTTGGCGCCCATCGCGTCACGGCAGTCGAAGAGCAGGTGCACCACCAGCATTGGTCCGGCGGGAGTCTGCTCCAGGACGCGCACTTCCAGATCGCGCGCGCCGCCGCCCAACCCGGCGATGACCGGGTCGGTCGTGTCCGCCTGTGTCAGTAATTCCTCGCGGGCGGCGAGTAACGCAAAACGGGCCGACCAGGGGTCGGCCACGTCGAGCACCTGAATCTGGCCGATCATCTCTGGCGGGTCTGTCACCGCCCGGAAACCGCCGCTGGCGCGCGCCAGTCTGGCGGCGTAAGAGGCCCCGGCCACCACCGAAGGCTCTTCGATGACCATCGGCACCAGCACATCACGCCCGTTGACCGTAAAGTTGGTCGCCACACCCAGCGGCAGAGCGTACAGCCCGGCGACGTTTTCGATCATCCGGTCGGCGCGAGGCAGGTCCAGCCCTGCCGCGCCGCGCAGGACGGCGGTCTCGTCTTCTGTCAACTCTGCCCACTGCGCGACCTGGGCGATGCGTTCGTCCAGCGGCCGCTCGTGGAACCCGGCCAGTCGTGAGGACTTGCTCATCAAGCGTCTATCCCTATACACAGTGCGCCGCCGGTTTGTCTGACCCCCCGGCGGTTGCATTGACACTATACCACTGGTGTCCTGTCAAAAACTATCAGATTCACTGATGGAGTACCATAGTACTGAGGAGATGACCACCGATTGGCCGAGCGGCTTGCCATTTTGGGCCCGTCGAGGTATATTTTCCCCGGCGAATCCTCGCACGCTGCTCCCCAACCACAGGAGGTGCTCAGTGAACGCGATTGACTTTCTCACCGCGCTTGATGCAAAGAAAACGCCATGCGTTTGCGGCTTGGTTATGATGATCCTCACACTGGCTCTCACCGCTTGTGGAGGCGAACACGGCCCTGCTCCGGCGAGTCCCAGCGTGCCCTTGTCTCCCACGACCGTTCCGTCTCCAACCCCCGGCGTAGTGCCATCTCAACAATCACCCGTTCCTTCAACTCCCGGCGTGGTACCATCTCAACCACCGCCCGTCTACATCCAGGTGAATGGCGAAGTCATTGTCCTGGAGTGCGGCAGGAATGTCCACACCGAAACGTACGATCTTTTATTGCAGGACCCAGAGTTCGCTTCGCGGATGGATTGGGTGTTCATGGATGGGATGTGGATTCCACTGGCCCCTGGTGTAGAAGGGCCCCTGGCGGTTGAGGACCCGTCGCTCTGCCGTGCTGTTCTCTTTGCCCGCGACAGGGACCTGTGGCGCACCAATCTGTATGGGGACCGGGTCGAACAACTGTCTGAGGGGAGGCGGTTGAATTGGGAGCCTGGGAAGGATGATTGGTGGGTAAATGCCCTCTCGGCCCCGGTCCAGGCCTCGCCAGATGGGCGCTGGGTCACTTTTTCAGGAGAGCATACCCGCTTTCTGATTGAGGCGAGAACGCTCACCGAGGCGGGCATGCCGATACTTCATGCCCTGCCGGCGCCTCATGCTCCGATTGGCGACTGGTCCCCTGATTCCCGCTACTTTGCCTATGGCACTGACGAGGGCCTGTACCTTTACGACGTCCAAGAGAACCGGACGACCCGGCTAGACCCGCCAATGCTCGGCAGGGCTGAAGCCGGCGTCAGGGAAGTCGTGTGGTCGCCCGATGGCCGGTTCATCGGTTTTGCCTGTTGCTTCGCATCTCCACCCCAAGAACCGGATGCCTGGGTAGGCCAGATATGGAAGTTACAATATGCCACCAGGCAGGTGGAGAAGGTCGGTGAGATCAAGGCTTATGTGGCGAAGAGCAACCCCCTGTGCTGGACTGCAGAGGGGCAGTTGGCAGCGGCACAGGAGTTGGCAGGTGGAGAACAGGGCGCCCGTTGCTCGAAATGGGGGCTCTCTGCCTTTCCTCTCATAGGGCCTGCATCACCCGATGGCACCAGGCAAGTCGTCCTGGGCCCGTCCTCTCCTGACGATTCCTCCTGGAGCGGTCCCAGTCTGTTGAAGGTGGTCGAGGTGGCGACAGGCCAGGTATTGTCGCAGCGAGAGATTCCGTGGAGAGTGGTTATGGTCAGTTGGTCGCTCGATGGTCAATACCTGTTTCTCGACGATGGAGGGAGCAATTCACCCATCTGGCGCGTCAGGGCAGATGGCCGTTGGGACCTCCTGACAGTCGTCGAAGATGGCTTTTTGCTGGGTGTGATCCCGCAGTGGTGTTACTGATGATGCATCTGCCGGACCTCGAAACCATACGTGTAGGGGCGGGCTAACCCCGCCCCTACACGTCCCGGGGCGACGCTGAGCAGAGAAGGTTACCGTCTTCTCCTGCTTCTGGCCCAGAGCCAGATGACCACGCCGGCCGAGACGACAGCCCAGGTGATCAAAGCGGTCCATATCCAGCGCCCAGGCCACCTGCCGCCGCCTCCCCCGGCCTGGGTGATGACGGGGGTTGCCTCCGGGCCAGGAGCCGCCTCTGCAGTGGGCACGGTGGTAGAGGGCGCCGCTGCCAGCCAGTCGCCCGGATATGTTTCTGCTTTCTCGTCCAGGAAGGCAGTCACCCAGGCCAGCGGCGCGTTCCAGTTGATGGCCACCTCGTTGGTCGAGTACGAGTCAATGTGGTCCACGTAACATTTCTGCGGCGCACAGCCGGCCAGGTGAGCCTCTGCGTAAGCGTCTTGCAGGGCAGAGTTCGGCCCGCCGGCGAGGGCGCCGGGCGGAGGCGGCGGGTAGCGCGAGTTCTTCTGGCGCGCCCAGAAGCGATGGTGTGGGTTCTGTGTAGCCTGCTCGCCATAGCCAGTGACGTAGGACTGCCCCAGAGCGTTGCGCCCCAGGATATAGTCCATCCCCTCGCTGACGCCGTTCAGGTAGGCCACGTCGCCGGTAAAGTCGTAGGCTAGGGCCATAAAGATCATCCGGTTGAGGATGGACGAGTTCGAGCCCCACCAGTAGCCGTTGCCTGGATCGAATGGAACAAGATAGCCTTCTTCTTCGAGCATGGCCAGGTAACCGTCAGCGGCGGCGATGATGTTGGCCCGCGCCCTCTCGATGACCTCGCTCCCCAGGTCATTCGGGACGACGGCCAACGAGATGGTGCCCAGAGCCGCCGTGTTCGGCCAGCCCATCTCCGGTGCCCGCGTAAAGTGCCGCGAATCGCTTAGGTAATCCTTGTACTCGGCCTGACCGGTGGTGATGGTCAGTTCGGCGGCAGCCCAGTAGAACTCGTCGCTCACGTCGTTGTCGCCGTAAGAGCCGCCGCCGTTAAAGTCGCGGGCGTACTCTTTGGGATGTGCCTGGGCTGCCTGCCAGGCGCTCTCGGCGGCGCTCAGGCAGCGGGCGGAGAAAGCGGGATCGAGGTCTTTCCAGATGCGGGCACACTGCGCCGCCGTCGCTGCCAGGTTCAACGTCGCCGCCGTGGTCGGTGGGTAAAGGTAGCGTGGCCTGGCATCTTCGTGCGGCGCGGTGGGGATTCCCGTCCAGGAATCGTCGTGTACCTTGTGGTGAGCCATACCGGCCATCGGGTCACCGGTCTCTGCCGGAATCTGCATCCTGAGCAGGAATTCCATTTCCCAGCGGGCCTCATCAAGGATGTCGGGAACGCCGTTGTCATTTTCGGGAATGTTCATCGTGCCGTCGGCGAAATCACCGGCAGAGGTGCCCAGGTACAGGGCGCGCTCATACTGGTTCATCAGCGTCCATACGGAGATGCCGCCGTTCACCACATATTTGCCGTGGTCCCCTGCATCGTACCAGCCGCCGCTCACGTCGAGGGAATAGTCGCAACCCGGCCACTCCCGGCCCCCGTTGTCTTTACCGGCAAAGCAGGTGACGTCGGTGTCGCCGCGGTTGGGGCTTACGCCCACGTGCCCGGCCGGGCGCGCCCACTGCGGGTCGCCCGCGTAGGGCATGGCGATCTCGATGCCGCTGCGGTTGTGATAGAAATAGGCCAGGGCGTCGTACTTGAGTTTGGTGTATACGTTATTGCCGATGTCGAAAGGATAACCGGTCTCCTCACCTACCCTCAGCGTATAGCCCCGTCCGGGTGTGGTGTAGGCGGAGAAATCGGCGATGTGGACGTGGTCGCCGGATGCCCGGTCGTTACCATACACGGTGGTCGAACCGGAGAGCACGACTCTGCCATTGCTGTCCAGCAGTTCCCATGCGAGGGGTGATTTCGAGGGATTCGCAACCGTTGCGCGCTTGGGCGCGTTGAGCAGGTAGCCGATCTGGTTGACGAATACGGTGGGGACAGGCAGGAGCGCAGGTGTGGGTGTGGGCGACACGACCACCCCTTCCAGCACGACGTTGTCCACGCAGATCGTCGGTGTTCCCTGGCCTCCGATCTGGAATTGGAACGAGGCTGCGGGATCCGTGTGGGAGGAAACAAAGGTGTATTGAAACGATTGTATCTCGGTGGTCAGGCTGACGTCCTTAGAGAAGTAGGCGGTGTAGGGGGACGCTTCCTGCTGCACTCTCACATTCAACCTGGCGTTCGTGGAAGCGCGGGCATCGAAGGTGATGGTGTAGGTCTGGCCTGCTGTGATAGGCGCCCCGTTCTGCCCCACGATGACGTCCCACTGGTTCGTCCCTCCGTTTGTGATGATCGCGCACAGTTCGCCACCGCTCAAGTCAACTTTCATCGCTCCTGTAGTCCACCATTCGCTCTGGCCCTTGCTGAAATCGCCGTTGGTCAACAGGTTCTCGGTGGGCAACGCACCCTCCGGCGCCTCGGCAGCCGGCCTGCTCTCCGGCTGGGGGATCTCAGTCTGCCCGATCTCGAAAAAGAGCGCCCGGCCAAAGACACTGGGGTTCATCCAGGAAGAATCGTTCGTGTCGGCGTTCGACCAGATGAGTTTCACGTCGCGGTCGAGTTTGCTGGCGCCGTTGGCGTGCGCCTGGAAGCCGATCTCCAGGCCGTGCTGCGGCTGCAGTAGGCCGTCCAATGAGAGCGTGACCTCTATGCCCCAGCCGTCCTCTGTCTTGAAGACAAAGCCGCGCACCCGGCGGCCGGCGCTGTTTACGCCGGTGATCGTCAGCGCATCGGGGTCGGTGTTGCCGATGTCGGCGGCGTTGATGTTGATCTGGAAGATTCTGTCTCCATAGGCGGTCGCGCCGAGGTCGCCGGAGGCGTTGACGTAGAACTCGAACGAGTCCTCGTTCCAAAAGTCGCTGCCGTGTTGTCCGGCGATGATATGCCGGTCGGGCGTGCGCATGGTGATGTACAGGTTTTCTGTATCGGCGGCGACGGCGAAGGTGAAGGAACCGTTGTCGGCAGGGTCCGGCGAGGTCATCGGCCCTTTGGTGACCGTGACCGTGGGGACGCCCTCCCAGTCGGACAGGTCGCCGTCGAGGGTGATGGTCACCGGAAACGGGATGTAGATGGCTTCACCGGGTATTTCCGGCGGAGCCAGGGGACCGCCGTCCTGGGCATATACCGGCGTGCCGATCATTGCCAGCAGAATCGCTGCTATAGCAATGATGCTGTTGCTTCGCTCTGATCTGTGCATTTCTCCCCCTCCTGGTAGGAAATATTGTCGCTTGCTTCATTGGGCTGGTTCATTTTCCAGATGAATTAGGTTACACTTCCACAGCCCTGAGAAGTCCGCATTTTGCCAGCGTATACTTTATCACAGAATCCGTTTCGACTCAAGTTGGTTCGGTGAGAGGGGGCCTCTGCCCTTCAGCCCTCTTCAGACTTGCCACTTCTCGCCGCTTCGGGTATAGTGTCCCCTGATGGCGAGAGTCCGTTTGTTGCTCATCGTTCTGGCGCTGGGCGCGCTGGGCCTGCTCATCGGGTCACTGGCAGCGTTCGAGGTGCATTACGCCGGGCGCATCTACCCTGGCGTGCACGTGTGGGGCGTGGATATGGGCGGGATGCGCCTTGACGAGGCCGCTGCCACGCTGGAAACCCGCCTGGGGCTCAATGCGCCGCTGGTGACGCTGCGTGGGCCGGAGAGCATCTGGCAGGCGCACCCCCTAGATCTGGGGCTGCGGCTCAACCCGCAAGCGACGCTCGCGCCGGCCTACGCGCTGGGACGAGACGGCCCGTGGATCGAGAACCTGCTGGTGCAATTGGGCCTGCTTATCTATGGCGAGGATTTCCCGCCGGTCGCCATCTACGACGAGCGCGTGGCGCGGCTCTACCTGGAGACACTGGCCGCGCAGGTGAATTACCCGCCCACCGACGCCACTCTCACCTTCGACGGCGTCAATCCGGTCATCGGCCCGGCGCGGCCTGGGCGCGCTCTGGATGTGGAAGCAACGCTGGCGCCACTTGGCCCGGCGGTGACGCGGCTGGCCCCGGCCACGGTGGACCTGGCCTTCCGTGAGATCCCGCCGCCGATTGCCGACGCCGAACCGGCCCGTGCCCAGGCAGAGATGCTCTTGAGCGCCCCGCTCACGCTCGTGCTGGCTAGCCCACGTGAGGGCGATCCCGGCCCGTGGGTGATCCCGCCGGAGCAGTTGGTCACGATGCTGGTGGTGCGCGCGGAGGGTGGGGCGTTGCACATCATGCTGGACGAAGCGCCATTGCAGGCTTATCTGGAGGGGATTGCCCCGTCGCTGGCTATCGAACCGGTGAACGCGCGCTATCACTTCAACGACGCGACCGGACAACTGGAGGCAATCAGCACCAGCCGTGAGGGGCGCGCGCTCGACGTGCCGGCCAGTGCCACGCGCATCGTGCAGGAGTTGATGGCGGGCAATCACTATGTGCCGCTGGTGGTCAATGTTTTGCCGCCGCGCTATCCCGATACCGCCACTGCCGCCGAACTGGGCATCGTCCAACTGGTAGCCGAGGGGGATTCCTACTTCATCGGCTCCCCCTCCGGGCGCGATCACAACATCCGCCTGGCGGCGAGCAAATTCGACGGGCTGGTCATCGCGCCGGGGGAGACTTTTTCCTTCAGTCGTTATCTCGGCTCGGTGACGGCCGAAGCGGGGTATGACGAGTCCTACGTCACCGCAGGCGAGCAACTCGCCATCGAAGTGGGCGGCGGCATCTGCCAAGTCTCGAGCACTGCCTTTCGCACTGCATTCTGGGGCGGCTATCCCATCGTCGAACGTTGGTATCATCGCCATCGCATCGGCTACTATGAATTGATGGGTGCGGGTGTGGGGATGGACGCCACAGTCTATTCGCCCCACGTGGATTTTCGCTTCACCAACGACCGGCCCTGGCCGCTGTTGATCGAGACCGAGATTGTGGATGCCGAGCACCGCTTGATCTTCCGCTTCTACTCCACGAGCGACGGACGGCGGGTGGAGAAGGAGGGCCCCACGGTCAGTGACGAGACGACACCAGGCCCACCGATCTATCAATTGGACGAGACGATGGCGGCGGGGACGGTGAAGCAGTGGCAGACGGCGGTGAACGGGCTGACGGCGACGGTCGTGCGGCGGGTTTACGACGCGGCGGGCAACTTGCTCTACAAGGACACGTTCGTCAGCAAGTACGCCCCGCGCCGCGCCGCCTATCGCTACGGCCCCGGCTATACCCCGCCGGAGCAGTAGCCTGTTCGCGGTATGGAAACCGCACCTACGTCTATTTGGTATTCAATACGACACTATCTGTGCCATGATCCGCTATCGGCTTCCCCGTCTTGGATTGCTCGGCTTCGCCGCATCGGTGTTGGTGCTGCAGCGGCGTTCGTTCGCCCGCGACGCCCAGGTGGCGATGGCAGGATTGCGCCCGCCATTGAAGGTGCTCGGCGGCGAGCATGTCCCGTCACGAGGGCCGGCGCTCGTCGTGTGCAATCACTATTACCGGCCTGGCTTTCCGACTTGGTGGCTGGCGTTAGGCATCGCGGCAGCAGTAGCAGCCTGCCGCGCTCCCGACGCCGATGCGGAGATGCGCTGGGTGATGACGGCGGGCTGGACATATCCCGAAAGCCCCTGGCGGCGGCGTATCCTGACCCCGCTCACGCGCTGGGCCTTTGCGCGGGTGGCGCGAGTATACGGTTTCGTGACCATGCCGCCCATGCCTCCCGACCCCCGTGAAGTCGAAGCACGTGCGGCAGCGGTGCTGCGCGCGGTGCGGCTGGCCCGGCGGCTGGCGCAGGAGGGCGGCCTGATGGGGCTGGCGCCGGAGGGGCAGGATTTTTCCGGAGGACTGGGCCAACCGCCTCCAGGAGCGGGTGAGTTCATCGCGCTGCTGGTGCTGGCCGGGCTGCCGGTGCTGCCGGTAGGAGTGGCAGAAGTGGATGAGCATCTGTGCATCTCCTTCGGCCCGCTCTTCATACCCGACATCCCTACACGGCGGGCCGAACGCGACCGGGCGGTCGCCAGGCAAGTGATGGATGCGATTGCCCGGCAGTTGCCTGAGGGACCTGCCCGTTGAAACGGCGTGAAATGTGAAAATCCGGCTGTTCTATAGCCTCTTCATCGCCGCAACGAGCGCCGGGAAACCGGCGAGATCGCCCAGGGACACCGCGCCCCAGGTGGTGCACAGATAACCCAACATACGTTCGTCCTGGTGTCGCAGCGCACAGTCAACAAACGCCTCAGTCGCGTCCACTTCCTTCCACCCCGAAGGCCAGACGCGAAAGCCCTTTTGCAGGAAGAGCGGAATCGAGGGATAGTCCTCACGCCGGGTGTAGTGCCAGTCGCAGATGATGATGTCGGTGGGGATCAGGTCAATCGCCGGGTGGGTGCCGTTGGCTGCCGCCTCCCACTCGCCATAGCCGGTGGCAGCGGCGTCGAGCAGCCGGTCGCCCCACATCAGCATCTCGACCTTGCGCTGACCAACCAGGTGCGCGTGATAGTCATTGACTGCCATGGCGAACAACTGCGCCGGATCGCCCCCTCTGCAGCGCGGGCAGTGCTCCGAGGCGATCAGGAACACCTCGTCCATCCCCACGTGCAGCGCGTCGGCCTCGAACACGTCGAGCAACTCGTCGAACAGGTCGAAGATGATGGGGTTGACCTCTGGATGCTGCGGGCACCAACTACGACAATAAATGCCTTCGTTATCGGGGAACTGGCCGGGGGTCTCGTCGAACTGGGGATAGCGGGCCAGGAGCGCATGTGTGGTCTTGGCCCAGGATTGGTGGCCCAGGCATTGGAACTGGGGGATGAGGCGGATGCCGTGCTCGCGGCAGGCTCGCACCAACGCGGAGATACGCTCGCGGGAGATCGGTGCGGGGCCGCGCAGTTCGGGGTGCGACTCGTAAGCGTAGGCATAGTCTATCTCGGCTACCAGGACATTCACGCCCAGGTCTGCCAGGGCGGGGATTGACGCAAGCAGGCCGTCCATCTGCGACGTGTCGTCCATCAACAGGACGTGGATGCCATGCCATAGGGTTTTTGATCGTTGTGTCATATCCTGTTCTCCTTTGTGTCTCAAGTAGGATGAATCGGCTCGTGCTGCGGATCACGTCTGTTCGACTCGCAGGTCAGCCACGAACGCGGTGACCTCGAGGCGGATTTTGCGCGTAGCGGTCTCGTAGCCCTCGCTGGTGACGTGCAGTGTGTCGAAGACGGTTTCGTAGCGCTGCCCCAGAATCCTGGCGTCGGTGACGAAGGCCGCGCTCGAAACGGCGACGCCGACGTCCGGCGGCAGGTGCAGTTCCACGTCGCCGACGAAGCCCAGGATGTGCAGCGTCGTCTCACCGGCAGGGATCTCGGCCTGGGTCATGTCCAGCCTGAGGTCCCCCACACCGACCCAGATTTCCTCATTGGTGACCCCCCAGTCCCCGCTGCGGCGCAGGTCCCCCAGCAGGAGCAGATGGAATCCCGTGCCGGGGCCAATCACGCGCGGGCGCACGAGCAACCACACGCCCAATGCGATCAGCGCGACCGGCAGGCAGAAGGCGCCTGCATTGACGTGGAATACGATGCTGATGAGAGACATCAGTCCCCACAGGATGAACAGGATGCCGACCAGTATCAACCATCTGTTGCGCATGAGAGATCCTCCTTTATTGCGCTTATAGATTGCTGAAGCCGTCACTACAACGGAATGTCAGATTCCCTTATCATCCGCACAGCTTTCCAGGCGCCGACGATGGAGTTGGCGACGCCAGCGTTGCTCTCGCTCTGCGAACCGACGAACCACAGCCCGCGGATCGGCGTCTTGTGTGGCGCGCCGGATTTGCCGAGCACCGGCGCCACCCCACCGAAACTGTGGTGCTCCTGCAGTGTGCGCAGGCGAAAGTCGTGCGGCGTGAGGACGACCCTGACCTGGGCACGCTCGCGCAGGCCGGGCATCACCTTCTCTGCCTCGGCGAGCAGTTTGTCGCCCATCTCGTCGCGCCGCTCGCTCCACGTCCCCTCGGCCAAGTGGTTGGGCGCGATGGTGTACACAGTCACCGCGTGGTGGCCCGGCGGGGCCATCTCCGGCGAGTGCAACGACGGCACATAGATCAGGAAGCCGTCCTTGCCCTCGTGGTACTCGCCGCGCCGGCAGCGGTTGATGCCTTCCTCGACGTCGTAGGTGTTGTAATAATAGCATAGAGGGCCCGGCTGGTAGGGCGTCGGGTCAAAGTCAATCCCCACGTGCACCATCAGCACCGATTCCATGAACGGCATCTCGGCGATGCGCGTGGCGAGGCCGGCGGGCAGGTACTCGCGTCCGAGCAGCCCAAAGTACGCCTCTTGGGCACCGCCGCTGGCGACAACCAGGTCGGCTGGCTCCTGGCGGTCATCGGCCAGGATCACGCCGGTGACCCGGCCTTCCTCGACGGTGATACGCTGCACACGCGCGGCGGTGTGGATTGTCCCGCCGTGTTTGCGTACCACATCTGTCAGCGCCGCGACGAGTTTGCCGCAGCCGCCGAGGACGCAGTAAAAGCCCGGCCGGATGCCGGCCCTGGAGAGCCGCGTGGGGATGCGTTTGTCGAAGGCGCTTTCGGGGTTCACCAGCGGCACCATCAGCCCGGGGAACAGGCTGGGCGGGACGACAAAGTCGGCCATGATCGCGGTGTAGAGCGCCTGGAGTTTGGGGTCGCGGAAAAAGTGGTTCATTACCTGCTCACCGCTCCAGTCTTTCATCGCCTTGACCTTGTTGAAGGCCCACCACAGCCGTGCCTTGAGCGCCAGGGCCGCCGGGCCGCTGGCGCGCTCCGCCCGGTGGAGCAGCGCGACCAGGTCCATCATCTGGTCGTAGAAGCGGTAGTAGCGATCCAGGCCGTCGCTTTCGGCGGGGAAGAGCGTCTTGAGATGCTCCCGCCGCCAGTAGGGGCCGCGGTATTCAGCGGGTCGTGTGATGCGATAGTCGGGAAAGACGACGCTACGGTCGCCGCGTTCCAGCCGCACCTGATCGGCAGCCCCCAACTCGGCCAGCACCTCGCCAGCCGGCTCGCCTGGGCCGATCCCCTCAAGGATGAGGGGACCCAGGTCCCAGCCAAAGCCCTCACGCCACAGCGTGGCGGTCACGCCGCCGATCTCGGGGAACTGCTCGTAGACTGTCACCTGATGGCCGTCGCGGGCCAGGTAGCCCGCCGCCGTCAGGCCGGACACGCCGGAGCCGATCACGATGGTTTTCATATTCGCCTCCTTCGACAAAATCGGTAGCGTCGCCCCTTGTGGGCGACAGGCACAAGACGGGCGTAAGACCCTACGGAGTCTGTGCGGCCCGCTCCCGTTCGGCGCGCTCGCGCAGTTGGGCGCGCAAGACAGCGATGTCGTGCGGGATCAGGCGGGCGGCGACGCTGAAGAAGATGGCGCACAGCACCCAGGCGGATGTGCAGATCAACAGGATCGCGGTTCCCAGGTTGGCGCGCACAGCGATAATGCCCGCCAGCAGTGGGGCAGTGGCGGCCCCGGCGTTCTCAATAAAGTACTGGACTGCCATAGCCGTGCTGCGCACTTCCGGCAGCGTGATATCGCACACCGACGAGACGACGTTCGGCGCGGCGAACGGCATAAAGACTGCCGTCAGTACCAGGAATACGAAGAACAGGCCGCGGTTCTCGACGGGTACGTTGATCGCCACGGCCAAAAAGATCGCGCCCAGCAATACGGCGACCATGGCGACGAGCATCCGGCCGCGCAGCGTATGTTTGAAGGCGGCATCCCCTGCAACTCCGCCCATGACGTAGCCGGAGGCCAGGACAAGCACGACAACGGACATGGTGACAAGTATCTCGGACGCGCTGTAGCCGCGCTCCGTCTCCAGGTAGCGAAAGACCCAGAAGATGAGCACCTGCCAGGGAAAGACGCCGAAAAAGCCCTGGGTGAAAAGGAGGAGCATGGCCGGCTTGCGGAACAGCCCCTTGGCGGTCTGCCAGTCGAAGCGATACGTGCCAATCTGCTCCAGATCGGCCAGTTCCGGCTCGCTCTTGCCACGCAGCGGCTCTTTGACGCCGAAAAAGATCACTGCTGCCAGCAGGATGCCCAGGGCACCGGTCAGGTAGTACACATTACGCCAGCCGATTACACCGCCTAACATCAGGGCCAGCACCATGGCCGCCAGGTAGCCCAGCGGCCCGGTCAATTGCAGCAGGCCATAGATCTTGCCGCGCACTTTGGGCTCGAAATAGTCGGCGACCATGCTGTAGAGGCCCGGGTAACTCGAATCGTCAATCCCGGTCGAGGCGCGCGTGCCCAGGAATACCGGATAACTGGGGGCGCTGGCATTCAGCATGGTCGTCCCGCCCCAGATGAACGAGGCCAGGGCCAGCAGTTTGGCCCGTGCGTACCGGTCGTACAGGTAGCCCCACAGCGGATAGAGGACTGCGCCCACCAGCAGCGCAGCGGTCGAGACGGCGCCCATCTGCGCTTCGTTGATGTGGAACGTCTCCATGATGGGTGTAGTCAGCGGCCCAATCATGCTCCGGTCAGCCTGGTGGATGAGCATGAAGGCGAAGAATGCGGCAATGGCGAACCAGCGGTGGCGTGAAGAGGGGGTCATGGTTGTCTCCTTGTCTCTCGTACTGCGTATTGCGTAATGCGTATTGCGTGTTCCGTTATGGGATGCGTGGTTTGGCGAGAATCTCGCGGATCTCGAATTGTTGGAAGGTGCGTGGGTAGGCGGGCTTACAGACGATGGCGGTATCGGCACCTTCGCCCGTGCCGGCGACCGCAATGACCTCGCGGTTCATATCCAGCAGCCCGGCGTCGGCGGCCATCAGCACGCATTCGACCGCCACCTTCATCCCCTGGCAGAAGCGGTAGAGCGTCTCGCGCACGATCTCTTCCGGCGTGCGCCCGCCGTGTTTCTCGCTGAACGCCGAGCCGACACTGTCGCCCAGCGCGTGGATACTGGTATGGACGACGACGCCTAATTTTTCCAGGTCCGCCCTTTCCGCCGGGGTCATCGTCCAGCCTTCGCTCTCCCAGCCGTGACAGATGGTGACGGCGATCACTTTGACGCCCAGCGGCGCAAAGACGGCGTGCGCCCGGCGGGCGGTAAAGCCGTGGGATGAGGCCACGACGACTTGCCTGATCCCCAACGCCTGCGCCCGCTCCCTGGCGATGGCGAGTGTAGCGTCGGTGTTGTGTTTGCCGGGGGATTCGAAAAACAGGGTCTTGAGTTCCATAAGCTCTCCTTGTGATTCTCTCAAACTGGGCGTGTTTCGTATTCCGTTGTCGGATACTTTCATTTTAGCACGGTTTCGCCATCTGCGCCAAGACGGGTTCGGGTTCGAACTGGACTGCTATCTCCAACGCGAAGAAGGCGACGTGATGATTAGCGCTGTAAGGGCAGTATGGGCAACCCGACGGGTCGCCCATACAGTTGCGCTGCAGGAATTTGTGGGCTATACTACTTCTCGGTACAAAACGTCGCAGAGGGCTCTCCGGAGCCCGAAATCGGTGTCAGAGACACCTCCTACCGCCATCCTGACAAATTACAGGAGGACACCAATGGGTCTCGAAAATGCCTCTCAGAAGAGTACCTATGTGCTCTTACCACGGATCGAAGACTTGGTCGAGCGAATCGAATGGCGCATCGCGGCTGCGATCGGCTGCGCTGACCGGATGTGGGCCGTGGGGCACGTGGGGGATAGTTCCACCACTGGCCCGCGCGATCGAGAGGTCATCGCTATTAACCCTGCAGTGTGGGGCCGCAATCTGCAGGAGTGGTACGCTGCGCACTTTCTCAACGTCAAGTACCGCCAGGTCGAAACGACGAGCCCCTGGGAGATGGCTGTGCAACTCATGCCGCCGTTGACCGGAGACATTGCCCTGGCGCAGACCGACCGTCGCTGGGCGCACTATGACTTTGGCGAACAGCCCGAGAGAGGCGGGACGATCAGGCGCTATGGCTGCTTTATGACTGGGCTGGCGATCATCCTGCGCAAGATATATGGGCGCGACGTCACACCGCCGGTGCTCGATAAACTGCTGGTGACCGCCGGTGTGGCCTTTGTGAACGATAATCTCCTGATGTGGCAGAACGTCGTACCGCTGTTCCCGGTGTTTGGTGAGAGCATCAAGGACAATGTCCAGCGCTCTGCCGGTCAATTGCGTGAACTGCTTCAGAATGGCTGGGAGGTCATCCTCAGGCAGGCAAGCCCGGAGCACTTTGTGTACCTGGAAGCGGTCGAGGGGAACACCTTGCGCGTCATTGATACTTGGGATGGCTTGCGTAAGGTCAAGTCGGCCTCCGACTATCAAGGCATCCGCGCAGCACGAATTCGTCGCGGAGCCGTTCCTGCGCGCCCGCAGGCATTGCCCGACGAGAGGGGCGACCCGGCGGGTCGCCCCATCTATGTGCTCTTGCCGCAGATCCCAGACGCGATCGAGCGGCTCCGCTGGCGCATTGCTGCCGCGATCGGCGCTGCCGGGCAGATGGGGGTGCTGGGGCATTCGATTGACGAAGCGGGCGGCCAGGCAAGGAGAGAGGAACTGATCGTCGTCAATCCTAAAGCAGATATCGCGTATGCCCCCAGCACCGGGTACACGACCATCAAGACGACGAGCCCCTGGGAGATGGCTGTGCAACTCATGTCGCCGTTGACTGGAGACATTGCCCTGGCACAGAACGACCCGCGCTGGGCGAATGCCTATTTTGGCGAACAGCCCGGTGAGAGGGGTGAGACTATCGGGGGTTATGGGAGTTTCCTCGTTGGGCTGACCATCGCCCTGCGCAAGGTATACAGACGTGACGTCACACCGCTCACGCTGGACAGGTTGCTGGTGGCTGCACGCAAGGCTTACGATGCAGGTAACCTGTTGATGTGGGGCAACGCCGTTTCTTTGTTCCCGGTCTTTGACAATAGCATCAAGGACTATCGGGAGTATTCTGCATCCGAGTTGGCGCGGTTGCTGCGCGACCATTGGGAGATCATACTCAGACGGGCAGACGACGGGCGTTTCGCATATCTGGAGGCGGTGGAGGGCGGCGCGCTCCGGGTGATCGATCCGCGCGATGGTATGCGGAAGACCAGGACTGTAGCCGAATATCGTGGCATCAGAGCGGCGCACGTCAGGCAGCAAGTGGCGGCGCCATCGTACCCGCTCCTTATCGGCCTGCACGACCGGCGGGGCGGCGAGTGGATGGTTGCACAGGGAATCCGCGGGTGCTGCCTGGTGCATCACGCGGTGCAACGCCAGCCCATCCAGGTGGACTATCGCACCCTGGCCAATGCAGGGATCACGGTTATCTGCCGTCTGAACTGGGGCTACGCCGACGGTACCGGCACGCTGCCGCGCCCGGAGGACAAGGACGCCTTCGTCAATGCCGTGGTGCAGACGATGCTGGGGGCTAAGGGGGTCAAGTACTTTCACGTCGGCAACGAGCCGAACAACCGGCAGGAGTGGCCCGGCTTCGGGCGGGGGAACGAGTTTGCGCTGACGCCAAAGTATGTTGTCAGAATCTACAACGAGATATGGTCGAAGATTGCCGGTCGGGCCAAATTGGGCCCGCCGCCGCTCGACCCGTACTTTGGCCCGGGCTCAGATAACGGTGAGTGGTGGCAGTACATTCTGGAGAACATTGCCAGCGCCGACGCGCTCTTTCTCCACGCCAAGACACAGACCAACGACCCGGCCGAGGTGTGGTCGCGGGCGCGCTTTTCGCATGAGCCACTGACCTGGCAGTATCTGCACCTGCGCACGGTCGAGACGGCCCTGGCGGCGGTACCGGAGCGTTTCCGCGCGCTGCCGGTCTTTGTCACCGAGGTCAATCCACAGCATCTGGATAGAATTGGCGGCGCGTTTGGTTGGCGGCCGGATAACGCCAGGTGGGTACGCGAAGCGGTGCGTTATTTCCGCGAGGAGCGGCCGGTCGCTGGCGTGGTGTTCTACCGCTATGAGCGTGCGGGCGATCAGGCGCCGTTCGGCCTGGAGGACAGGCCCGCCATTCTCGCCGCGATCAAGGAGGAGGCCGCAATCTAGGGGCGACCCTGCCCTATGATGTTACGTATTCCATTTCCCGGCCAAAGCCCTCGATATAATCAAGGGACTGGTGGCGGAAGTAGGTGTTGTACAACTCGGCGTAGTGCCCGCCCTGTGCCAGTAACTCCTCGTGTGCGCCCTCCTCGATGATGCGCCCGTGGTCCAGGACGATGATGCGGTCGGCGTGCTTGACAGTCGAGAGGCGGTGGGCGATGACGATGGCGGTGCGGTCGCGCATGACCGTCTCCAGCCCTTCCTGGATCTGCGCCTCGGTGAACGGGTCCACGCTGGCGGTGGCTTCGTCCAGGATGAGAATGGCCGGGTCCTTGAGCAGCACGCGCGCCAGTGCGACCAGTTGCCGCTGCCCCATCGAGAGGTTCGCCCCACGCTCGCCCACGTCGGTGTCCAACCCATCCGGCAGGTCTTCCACCCAGTCGCCGCCCGCGATGCGCATGGCCGCCTCGCGCACCTGCTCGTCGCTCGCTCCCGGCAGGCCGTAGCGGATGTTGTCGGCCACACTGCCGGAGAAGAGGAATGGCTCCTGCGGCACCAGGCCGATGTGCCGACGGTATTGTGCCAGGTCTAGTGTGCGGATGTCGCGCCCGTCCACCAGCAGGTGCCCGCCCTGGAACTCGTAAAAGCGCGCGATCAGCCGGGCGATGCTGCTCTTGCCCGCCCCGGTATGGCCGACCAGTGCCAGCGTCTCACCGGAGCGAATCTCCAGCGTCAGATCGGGTAGCACCGTCTCCGTGCCGGTGTAGGTCAGGCACAGGTTGCGGAACTCGATGTGGCCGCGCAAGTGTTCGACCGGCTCGCTGGCGATCTGGTGCACCCTTGGCTCGGCGTCAATCAGCGCGAACACCCGCTCGGCGGCGGAGAGACCGTCCTGGAATTGGCTCCAGAACGAGGCGATGCTGATCAACGGCCACCAGAAGAACCCGACCGTCTGCATAAACAGGTACCAACCGCCAGGGGTAACCGCTCCACTGCGCGTGGTCAGGCCGCCTGCGTAGATGAGCAGCGCCAGCCCCAGGCCGGAGGCGACCTCCAGGACCGGGAAGATAGTGTTGAGCGTGAGGCCGCGTCGCAGCCCGACCCGGTAGGCCTGCTTATTCGTGGCGTCAAAATCGGCGTAGACCGCGTGCTCTTGCCGGAAACTCTTGGCCACCATGATGCCGCTGACGGATTCTTGAATCTGCGCGTTGATCTTGGCCGTCACCCGGCGGGCGTGCTGGGTGACGCGGCGGGCGATGCGCCGGAAACTGAGCGCGACGGCAAAGGCCACCGGTACCATCCCCCATATCAACAACGTCAGCCAGACGTTGATGGTGAACAGCCAGGCGGTGAGCAAAGAGACGAGCAACAACTGGCTGATCAGGTTCAAGACCAGATTGACAACGTCGGAAAAGTCCTGCGTATCGGAAGTGACGCGGCTGACGATCTTGCCGGATGGGTGCTCGTCGTAGAAGGACATGTCTTGCCGGATGGTGGCGTTGAACACATCCTCGCGCAGTTGAAGGACCACGTCGCCTGTGACGCGCGCGCCGAACAACCGTTGGACGTAGTTGAACCCCCAGCCCGCTACGCCCAATAACAATACCCCTCCGGCGAGCAGCAGCATCCATTCGGTCGTCGGATTCTGCGCCAGGATGTCAATCGCCTTCGAGATCAGGATCGGTCCGGCGCTCCCGACGATCGAGTTCAACGTGATCGCGCCGGCGACCAGGAACACTTGCCGCGCGTAGGGCCGGAAGTAGCCCAGGATACGCCGCAAGAGTTCGCGGTCGCTGTATTGGCGGTCGTAGGCTTCGGTTTCGAGACCATCAAGGATAAAGCCCATCAGTCATACCTTGCGAAAATCCTGCGATAGTCCCCACACCGCGCCATCAACTCCTCGTGCGTCCCTTGATCCACCAGTCTGCCACGGCGCAGGACGAGGATGCGGTCGGCCCAGCGGATCTGGCTCAGGCGATGGGTGATGATGAACGTGGTGCGCGAGGCAGCGATGCGCCGCATGGCGCGTTGAATTTGGTCTTCGGTGGCGCTGTCAATCGCGCTCGTCGAGTCGTCGAGGATCAGGATGCGCGGGGCGGTGAGGAAGGCGCGGGCGATGGCGATGCGCTGCCGCTCGCCGCCGGAGAGCGTGACCCCGCGCTCGCCGACCTCGGTGCCGTAGCCGTTGTTGAACGAGGTGATGAACTCGTGCGCCTGGGCCGCACGCGCAGCGCCTTCGATCTCCTCTTGGCCGGCGTTGGCGCAGCCGAAGGCGATGTTTTCGGCGATGGTGCGCGAGAAGAGGAACACGTCCTGCTCGATGGTCGAGATCTGCGAGCGCAGTGATCCCAGATTCCACTCGCGCACGTCCACGCCGTCCACCAGCACCCGCCCGCTGTCGGCGTCGAAGATGCGGTTGATCAGCCGCGTCAGCGTCGTCTTGCCGGAGCCAGTCTGCCCGACGATGGCGATGGTCTCTCCCGGGCGCGCCGTGAAACTGATGTCCCTCAGCACCGGCTTGCCGTTGTAACTGAAACTGACGTTCTCGAAGGCCACTTCTCCGCGGATGGGACGGGCGACGCCCGCTTCGTTCTCGTCCAGTTCCGTCTCGGTGTTGATGAGTTGCAGGATGCGCCGGGCACTGGCAGCGCCCTGTTGCACCAGGTTGAAGGTAAAGATGGCGCTGAACGTGGGCCAGCGCATCGCGCCGAACAATCCCATGAACGCAATCACCTGTCCCAATGTGATAGAGCCGGCGTGCCAGGTGAGCAGCGCGTGCAAAAAGCCGGTGGCCCACGCCACGGCGAACACCAGCATCGGGAGGTAGAATGCCTCGATTTCCCCCTGGCGCACGAAATAGTCGCGGTACAGGCGCGCGTTGCGGATGAAGCGGCGCCACTCGTTCTGCTCCTGGACGTTGGCCTTGACGATCTCGATGCCGGTGATGGCCTCGGCCAGGCCGGCGTTCATCTTCCCGAACTGCTCCCGTTGCGCCTCGCTGACCGGCTTGAGCCGCCGATTATAATCAATCACCGTGATCGCCAGCAGGAGGAGAAAGACCGCGGGCACCAGCAGCAGGCCCGGATTGAGCCGTCCGATCACACTGATAGGGACGACGATGCCCATCAGTGTATCCACGATCAGGGAGAGGCCGGGGCTGATCATCAGATTGAGCATGCGCACATCGTTGGTCGTGCGAGCCATGATGTCGCCGATGCGCTGCCGCCCGTGGAAGGTCTGGCTCTTGCCGAGGAGGCTGACGCACAACTCGTCGCGCGCGTCGCGCTCGAGGCGTTGGGCCAGGAATTCGGCAGAGTAGGCCCGCGCCAGCCCCAATACTCCCTGCGCGATGGCGGCGCCCAACACCGTCAGGGCCAGCGTCGCCAACGCGGCCGTGCTCCACCCTGGCGTGGTGATCAGGTCGAACGCCCGTCCGAGCAGGACCTGGATCGCGCTGTAGGCCCCGTTGTTCAGAATGGCACCGAGGAGCAGCGCCAACGGGAAAAAGGGGTAGCGTAGCACGTGAGAGACGATCCAGGGTACCGGCCCGGAGCGGTTGTAAGGGTATTCGTGTTCCGGTTTGAACTCGCGTTTGGTCATGGTATGAATAGCAAACGATGAGTAAGCATACCACAAATGTGGCTGGAACGCCAGTAAAAGCCTCTCTCCTTGCTCCTTCCCAATGTGGAGAAAGGGAGAGTACGCGGTGAGGGAAAAGGGTTGAATGAGCCGTTGACTTGTCGGCGGGATGTGGTACAATTCACCGAGAAATGATCACCCAAGAGGATTCCGATCAAACAAGTTCTATGGCTGAGGAGGAGCCTCCCCCTTGTGCTCCTCTGCTGGCGCTGCAGCGCCTGGGCCAAGACCCGAATGTCGCTGGCGGCAAGGAGGGCAGGTGAGATGCGTACGTTTCACATTGCCTTGCTTGCGAACCTCAAGAAGAATGCCCCTACGTTCCCCGGCATGCCCGAAGACTATTGGGCCGATCTTGACTCGGAGAGCACGGTCGAGGCGATTGCCGATGCGCTGCGCCAGCGCGGGCACAAGGTGACTTTTCTCGAAGGCGACGTGACGCTGTACGATCGGCTGCGCGAGGTGCGCCCGGATATCTGCTTCAATATCTGTGAAGGCCACTTTGGCGATAGCCGCGAAGCGCAGGTGCCGGCCATCCTGGAGATGTTGCGCATCCCTTATACCGGCTCGCAGGTGCTCACACTGGCCCTGACGCTCGACAAGCCGATGACCAAGCGCGTGCTCGTCTACCACGATCTGCCCACGCCACCCTTCCAGGTTTTCGAGCGCGCCGACGAGCCGTTGGACGAGGGTTTGACGTTCCCGTTGTTCGTCAAGCCGGCCTCCCAGGGCACCGGCATGGGGATCAGCGCCGAGTCCGTCGTGCACGACGAGGAACAGTTGCGGGCGCAGGTCAAGCGCCTCCTGGAGGCCTATCGCAATGACCCGGTGCTGGTGGAAAAGTTCATCGCCGGGCGCGATCTGACGGTGGGCATAGTCGGCAACCTCCAGCCGCCGGTGGCCTGGCGTATTCCTGAAGACGAGGAAGCGCCGCGCGTCTATCGTGGTCTGACCTTGCTCCCGCCGCTGGAGATCGAACTCGGCGTCTATGACGAGGAAGAAGGCGGCATCTACACCTACCATGCTAAGGTAGACCTGGCCGACAAACTGGTCTATCGTTGCCCGGCGGACCTGACGCCCGACCAGGTGGCAGAGTTGAACTGGCTGGCCGCGGCGACCTTCCGCGTCACCGGTTGCCTGGATGTGGCGCGAGTAGACTTTCGGCTGGACGAGAACGACGGCGACAAGCCCTACATCCTGGAGGTCAACCCGCTGCCGGGGCTGGCACCGGGCATCAGCGACCTGGTGATCGAGGCCGAGGCGGCGGGCATCTGCTACACCGACCTGATCAACATGATCCTTGAGAAGGCCGTAAGGCGCTACGGTTTGGACCGCTAGCCTCTCGGTGGGCCGGTCTCTGGCAAGCCGCGCCTCTCGTTGGGAGGGCGGCTTGCTGCTTTTATGGGAAGAGTTCTTCAGCGAGACGTGCGCCGCCAGGTGAGCCGTGCCAGGGCGGCCCCGGTGCGCTCGTAGTATTCCATTTTGATCTCGTGTGTGCCCTCGCTCAGGCGCACGCTCGCGCTGCGGGTGCCGCGCATAGGGCGCCACGAATCAATCAACAGCCGTCCATCCACCCACAGCCGTACGCCGTCGTCGGTATAGGTGGTGAACCGGTATGTACCGGCGCTGAGGTATAGCGATTGCGTCCAGCGGGCGGAAAAGTTGTCTCGCGACATCTCTCCAGGAGAACCCAGGCCCCAATTGTGATCGAGCGCCGTCTCGATGCGCGTCAGCACCGGATCGCCGCTCAGGTCGGGGTTGGCAAAGTAGGCTGCCTGCCACGGGGTGGCGGCGGTTGCCGGTGCAGGAGGAGAGACCAAGGTGGGCGGGGCGTTGCCGCGCGTGCCGGGCTCCCACCAGAAGCGCACGCGGGCGTTGCCGGTGTGCTCGTAATACTCCACCCGGATGGTATGCCGCCCCTGCAGGTAGGTGCCGTCCACGTAGTGCAGTTGGTAATCCATATCCTGCCACTGGTCAATCAGGAGGGTCTGATCGAGCCAGACGCGCACGCCGTCGTCGGCCAGGACGACGAAGCGGTAGTAGCCCGGCGTAAAGTTGACCTGGCGTGTCCAGCGCACAGAAAAATTGTCGTCGGGCATCCAGTTCACCGGCGGGGCTACTCCCCAGTCAAAGTTGATCTCGACGTCGTTCCGCTCCAACGCTGGCCCGCCGGAGAGATTGGGATTGTCAAAGTACTCGCCACGCCAGGCAGTATAGTTCCCCATCAATTGCCACCAGACGTGCGCGCCGGCGGTCACGCCATGCTCGTAGTATTCGACGACGATCTTGTGCTGGCCGCTTGCCAGGTATATATCGCCGGTACGCGTTTGGGACATGGACTGGTCGATCCACGCGTCTACCACCAAGTTGCCGTCCACCCACACGCGCACGCCGTCGTCGGTGCTGGTGAAGAAGCGATAGGTGCCGGCGTTGAAGCCGAGTGTGCGCGTCCAGCGGACGGAAAAGTTGTCAGCAGGCAGCGAGGGATCGGGACTGCCACTACCCCAGTCGAAGTCAATGGCCCCATCGTCGCGCACCAGCCTGGGCGCTCCGGAGAGGGTCGTGTTGTCGAAATACTCCCCGCGCCAGGTCGTACCACCTACCACGCGGCTCCAGCCGACGCTGATGAGGGCGCCGCCGCCGCGCTCATAGTACTCGACCCGCACGCGGTAAGTACCGGCCGCGATGTAGCGGTCCACGGTGATCGGCGCGGGTTCGCGGTCGCGCCATTCATCCACTACCAGCTGATCGCCCACCCACAGGCGTACGCCGTCGTCGGAGGCCACGGTGAAGCGGTAGGTCCCCCCGGCGAACCACGCGTCGCGTATCCAACGGACGGAAAAGTTGTCGGCGGGCAGGTTAGCAGCCGGGCTCCCGTGGCCCCAGTTGAAGTTGATCGCTGTGTCGTAACGGCTCAGGGTGGGGGCGCCGCTGAGATCGGGCGTGGCAAAATAGTCGGCCCACCAATCTCCCGGTGCAGCCAGGGCAGGCCGGCTGTTCAGCAGGCTGCACAGTGCAACGAGTGTAAGCATAAGGAAACCAGGCTTTCTCATGTCACACCTCCTGGTAGGTTATTCTACATTCTCTCGATGCCTATGTCAACTTGTGCTCTGGCGGTGCGGTTATGTTCGCCGGGCGTAGCGCCAGTTTCTTCGCGTAGTCATTATAGGATGCGGACGGCAACGCTCACAGTCCAGTGCTTTGGCCCTCATTAAGCCTATGCGAAGCAGGATTGGGGGAAATAGCAACGCCGAGCGAGAAAAGACCGCCAGCGGGAAGAGCCTGGCGGTCTGCCTTGGAGAGCGGGTGAGGGGACTCGAACCCCTGACATTTTGCTTGGGAAGCAAACGTTCTACCACTGAACTACACCCGCGTGCTGTGCATTATCATTATACCGGGTATGCCCCATTTGTCAAATCGTTTGCCAAATAGCGTACTCTCTGTTATAATTTAAACAGTTCGGGGCGTGGCGCAGTTTGGCTAGCGCGCTACAATGGGGTTGTAGAGATCCCGGGTTCAAATCCCGGCGCCCCGACAGAAGAGTCTCCCTCCAAGGGAGACTCTTCGCTTTGATGGAGGGGAAGCGGCGAAACGCGGCGGGTGCTCAACTTGCCAACTTGCCCTAAACGCAGTATAGTTCAGCCAGGAGGATGATATGTCCAACTATGTCGCCGCAATAGACCAGGGGACCACCGGCACCCGCTGCATGGTCTTTGACCGGGAAGGGCGTGTGGTCGCCTCGCAATACGAAGAGCACGCCCAAATCTACCCGCAGCCCGGCTGGGTCGAGCACGACGGAGCCGAAATCTGGGCCAAGGCGCAGCGCGTGATCCGCGGTGCGCTGGAAGCAGGCAGCATCGCGCCAGGGGATCTCGCTGGCGTCGGCGTTACCAATCAGCGCGAGACGGTGGTCGTGTGGGATCGGCGCACCGGCGAGCCGCTGTGCAACGCCGTGGTCTGGCAGGACACACGCACACGCGAACTGTGCCAGCGCCTCATCGCCGATGGCCTGGAAGCGATGGTGCGCGAGAAAACCGGTCTCCCTATCACTACCTACTTCTCCGGCCCAAAACTCGCCTGGCTGTTCGAGCACGTGCCGGGGCTGCGCGAGAAAGCCGCGACCGGGGACGTGCTTTTTGGCAACATGGACACCTGGGTCATCTGGAACCTCACCGGAGCGCACGTCACCGACCCGACCAATGCCTCTCGCACGATGCTCATGAACCTGCGCACGCTCGACTGGGACGACGACCTTCTTGCGTTACTCGACATCCCGCGCCAGATGCTGCCTGCCATCCGTCCTTCGTCCGATCCACAAGGTTACGGCGAAACCCGCGCCGACGGCCCCTTCGGTGCGGCGCTTCCCGTCTGTGGGGATCTCGGCGACCAGCAGGCGGCGCTCTTCGGGCAGACCTGCTACGACGTGGGGGAGGCCAAGAACACCTATGGCACCGGCTGCTTTATGCTGCTCAACGCCGGCCCCACGCCCGTCCCTTCACAGAGCGGCCTCCTGACCACCGTGGCCTACGGACTGCCGGAGGGGACGGTCTATGCGCTGGAAGGTTCTATCGCCATCACCGGCGCCGCCGTACAGTGGCTGCGCGATAACCTGGGCCTCATCAAGACCGCCGCCGAGACCGAAGAGATCGCGCAGAGCGTCGCGGATGCCGGCGGCGTCTACTTCGTCCCGGCCTTCTCCGGCCTCTTCGCGCCCTACTGGGATATGGACGCGCGCGGCCTCATCGTCGGCCTGACCCGCTACGTGACCCGCGCTCACCTGGTGCGTGCAACGCTGGAGGCGATCTGCTACCAGACGCGCGACGTGCTCGAAGCGATGCGGGCGGATTCGGACATCGCGTTGACCGCGCTCAAGGTGGATGGCGGCGCGACGGTCAATGACTTTTTGATGCAGTTGCAGGCCGACACCCTGGGCGTGCCGGTGGTGCGCCCGAAGGTGCACGAGACGACAGCGTTAGGCGCGGCCTACGCCGCCGGGCTGGCGACCGGCCTCTGGTTGAGCCTCGACGAACTGCGCGCCAACTGGGGCGTGGATCGCGTCTTTGAGCCGCAGTGGGACGAGGCCCGCCGCGAGGAAGGCTATGCCGGGTGGAAAAAGGCGGTGGAGCGCAGTCGCGGGTGGGTAGAGCAAAGCGAGCGTTGATAAACAACCCAATCCCGAACTCGAACACCGTTATCGGATGTTTCCCGTCGGGAACTAGCGTCCGTGTTCGAACGTCATGTGAACAGAATCGGAATTGAGTGGTTTGAGAGGAGGTGCGTGATGTTCAAACGAGGTCAATGGTTGATCGGCCTGCTGATTGCTCTGGCGATGAGCAGCCCCGCCGTGGCTCAGAACCCCGTCGCGCCTCGGCACTCTGAGGCATCCTGGCGGGCAGAGTATTGGAACAACAAGACTTTCACCGGCCTGCCGGTACTGACGCGGAGCGAAGCCAATATAGATTATGATTGGGGCACCGGCTCCCCCGGACCCGGTGTTCCTGCAGATGGCTTTTCGGCGCGCTGGACCCGCTATATCATGTTGACGGCCGGAGCATATCGCTTCACCGCCATCAGCGACGATGGGATGCGGGTCTGGGTGAATGGTGAACTGATCATCAACATGTGGTATGATCATGGCCCCATTACGGTCAGCGCCGACAAGAGTCTGGCTACCGGCCATCATCTGGTGGTAGTGGAATACTATGAAAACACTGTTGGGGCTGTTGCCCGGTTCTCGTGGGCGCCGGTCTCTACGCCGATCTCGGGCTGGCGTGGCGAGTACTTTAACAACACGACGCTGAGCGGCGCCCCTGCCCTGGTGCGCGATGACGCTCAGGTCAACTTCAACTGGGGTGCCGGCTCGCCCGCTCCCGGTATCGGCGCGGACGGATTCTCGGTACGCTGGACGCGCAATCTCAACTCGACCGCCGGGATGTATCGCTTCACGATGACGGTGGACGATGGCGGCCGGCTCTGGGTCAACAACTACCTGCTCATTGACGCCTGGCGCGATCAGTCCGCTACGACCTACACTGGCGACATTTACTTGCCAACAGGCGCTATCCCGGTCAAGATGGAGTACTATGAAAACGTCGGTGGGGCCGCCGCCATTCTCTCGTGGTTCTCGGGTAGCATGCCGTCCTCACCAGGCGCAGTCGTCGTAGACGATGTTGACACCGGCTTTGTAAGGGGAGGTTCACCGACCGGCTGGCGCACGGTCGCTGAGGGTTACAATGGTCGTCTGACCTGGACGCGTAACAACGACCGGACACGGTCTAACTACAACTGGGCGCGCTGGTATCCCGCTCTGGCGCCGGGACGATACGAGGTCTTTGTTTTCATTCCGGAGCGGTATTCGACCACATCGCGGGCGCGCTACTGGGTCTCCCACGCCGACGGTTTCACCCTGCACACTGTCAATCAGTCGGCCAATGGGAATCGCTGGGTGTCATTGGGCACCTATCGCTTCCGGGGGACGAGAGCAGACTATGTCTCGCTCGCCGACGTCACCTACGAGCCGCGTGTGTCGCGCCTGATTGCTTTTGACGCCGTGAAATGGGAGCCGCGCTAGGCCCGCGTATGGTGGCCGGCAGTAAGTTGCTTGTTATGAGGCTTGGATGACACAATACGATACCCCGATCAACGCCAACGACGCCAGTTTCGAGCGCATTGTGCTCCAGTCGCTATTGCCGGTCGCTGCAGTATTCTGGTCGGTACAGAGCGTGCCACGCCAGCGACTGAACGACGTGCTGGAGCAGGTCGCTCGCGAGTATACGGACCAGGCCCTGGTGGTGAAACTCGATGTGGCCGATGCGCCTCAGGCGCAGGCACGCTACGCGGTCGAGACGCTGCCACAATTCCTCTTCTTCCGCCAGGGACGGCTGATCGCGCGCGCCAAGGGGCTGCCGAGCGCGGAGATGTTGCGCCCGTGGATGGAGTACCTGCTGGGGCGCGGGCCCAAGCCGACAATCCGGCCATCCTCAGAAGCTCCGCGGGGTGGCGGACAGCCGCTCGAAGTGAGTGACGCCGATTTCGAGCGTGTAGTGTTAGGGGCAGACGTGCCGGTGCTGGTGGACTTTTGGGCCGAGTGGTGCGGGCCGTGTCGCATGATCGCGCCGGTCGTCGCAGACCTGGCGCGCGAATTTGCCGGAAGGGCGCTAGTCGCCAAACTGAACGTGGATGCCAATCCCGTCACGGCACAACGCTACGGAATACGCAGTATCCCCGCGTTACTCTACTTCCGCAACGGGCAGGTGGTGGATCGGGTGATCGGTGCGCAGCCGGCCCACGTTTTGCGCCGGAAACTGGAGGCGCTGCTCTGAAACATTGCCCGAAACACTACGACGCCCGCACTATTGCCGCCGTCGGGGTGACGCTCCTGTTCTGGTCCTCGGCGTTTGCCGCCATCCGCGCCGGGCTCAGAGCGTACGCCCCCGGACAACTGGCCCTGCTGCGCTTCTTGATCGCCTCGTTGGTGCTGGCAATGTACGCCGGGCTGGCCCGTGTGCGGTTGCCCGCGAAGCATGATCTGCCCGCCGTGCTCCTGATGGGCTTTACCGGCATTACCGTCTATCACGTGGCGCTCAACTATGGGCAGGTCACCGTGACCGCCGGCACGGCCAGTCTCCTGATTTCCTCGTGTCCGGCCTTTACTGCGCTATTGGCGGCGCTGTTCTTGCATGAACGGCTGCGGCTGTGGGGCTGGCTGGGTATCGGGATCAGTTTCGCAGGCGTGGCGCTGATTGCCTGGAGCGAGGGAGGAGGCGTGCGGCTCGATCCGGCGGCGCTGCTGATCCTTCTCGCGGCCTTCTCCACGAGCGTGTACTTTGTCGTGCAGCGGCACTATCTCATGAGGTACAGCGCGTTCCAACTGACCGCCTACTCGATCTGGGCGGGGACGCTCTTGATGCTGGTCTTTTTGCCGGGGCTCCCTCACGCGGTGCAGGTGGCTCCATTTGAGGCGACGCTGGCGGTGGTTTATCTGGGGGTCTTTCCGGCAGCACTGGCTTACCTGGCCTGGACCTTGGTGCTCTCGCAGGTGCCTGCCGGGGTTGCGGGCAGTTTCCTCTACGTCTCGCCTGTCCTGGCAATCCTGATTGCCTGGCTCTGGTTGGGAGAGATGCCCTCAGCGCTCTCGCTGGCGGGGGGTGCCATTGCCCTGGCGGGTGTCGCGCTGGTCAATACATTGGGTAAGTCGGGCGGGTCGTAAGAACCTATCCGAAAGGTAACTGCTCGGGCAGGCGGTTGAAACCGCGCCTGGGAGGGCGCTACGCGCCGGGCGACCGCCTACGCAGTCGCTGTGGCAGCGTCCACGCAGGTGGACGCCCGGCTAAGAGCCCTCAAGAGGCGATTTCAATCGCTGAACGCCAATAGCCTGAGCAGTTACTCCGAAAAAACGGTAGGGCAGGCTTTCCAGCCTGCCCTACAGGTTTTTGGTTGAGCGCTTTAGAAGAACATCTTGACCAGGCGAAGGAATCTCTGTTTCCAGGGGGCGCGGTGGGTGATCCCGGTGGTGCCGTTGATCCTGTCGGCGTGTTCCAGGTACCAGCGATAGTTACGCAGCAGGGCTTCCCGGTTGGAGTATCGGGGTCGGAATCCCAGCCGCTCCTCCGCTTTGGCGATAGATACATACGAGTCCTTGCCCACCGTTTCATAGATCCACTGATAGAGGGGCGACAGAGCAAGTTGCTCCATTGCATGCAGCATCAGGATAGCCGGTTTTTCCGGTATAGAGACGATCCGGCGGCCGTGGCCGGCGTAATCCAGCACGGCCTGAAAGTCCTCCCGTAGCGTGCCGAATTCCCTGTCGCCGATGTTGAAGGTGGCGTTGACCGTCTCGCGCGGCAGCGTTGCGCAGAGCCAGATGGCCTGGCAGAGGTCTTCCACGTCCAGGAGTTGATACCGATTGTCGCCCCGACCCAGGATGGGAAAGTTTTTGCCGTCTCTGGCCCATTCGTATAGTAGTGCAAACACTCCCAGCCGCTCCGGTCCGACGAAGGATTTGGGGCGCAGGATGGGCACGCACATGCCCTTGCGCCGGTACTCCTCGCATACCTGTTCGGCCAGCACTTTGGCTTTTCCGTAGGGCCCCACACCCCGCAAGGGGTCGGTCTCTACCAGGGGATGGTGATCGGGAATACCGTAGACGGCGGTAGATGAAATGTGGATCACCCGGTCCACGCCTTGCCGGAAGGCCGCTTCCAGGACCGTGCGGGTACCGTCTACTTCGGTGGAGAAGATGTCGGCCGGGTCGTAGAGGGGCAGGGCCGCTGCGGCGTGAACGACGAGATCCACTCCCTTCATGGCAACACGGACCATCTCCGCGTCGCGGACGTCGCCCTGGATGGCGTGCACGCGGTCGGCGACGTCGGGATAGTCAAAGGGGGCGATGTCCAGCGAGACCACGCGCTGCTCCCGCTCCAGCAGGTAGCGAATCAGGTTGATGCCCAGGAAACCGGCGCCGCCGGTGATGAGGTAGACCTGGGAATGATTCATCGTGCTCCTTCCGTGTGCAGTCCCGAACAGTGCGTAGAGTATGGCTTGGGAAAAAACCCGAAGATTTTGCTCTTGGCTCACCGGCTTGAAAGAGCCGGTGTTGACCGGGTTCGACTTTTCCTCCCTTGCCCTCTCCTTCCGGGCTGGGGTGGGGATTGGTGAGATTGGATCGCCCGCCAGTTCACGGCGGCGCGGTCGGCAGCGTAAGTATTCGATCGCAGATGCGCTCCAGAAGCGTTCTTTCGTGGCTGATAGCCAGCACTCCCACCCGATGTTTTCGGGCGTGATCCAGTATGACGTGCCAGATCTGTGCCTGGGTGATAGCGTCCAGCATAGTGGTCATCTCGTCGGCGATCAGGTAGCGTGTTTGCGGCCCCAGTGCGCGTGCGACGGCAAAGCGTTGCAACTCGCCACCGCTCAACTCGTGGGGCCAGCGGGTCAGCCATAATGTTTCAATGTTGAGTGCCGCCAGCAGTTCTGGGGAAGGTGTGTAGCCTTCGTTCAGCACCTGGGCCATACGCCAGCGGGGATTGATCGCCAGTTCAGGATGCTGAAAGATGAGTTGCACGGGGCAGTAGCCTTTTCGAGGCAGGGGTTGCCCGTCTACCCGGACCTGGCCTGGGCTGGGAAGGAGGTAGCCGGCCAGGACCTTTGCCAGCGTTGTCTTGCCCTGTCCGCTGGGTCCGGTCAGGCCGACGATCTCACCGGGGGCTACTGTGAATGAAAAATCCCGTAAAACCCACGGCCAGTGCAGGCCATACCGGAAACCGAGTCCCCTTCCTTCAAGCATAGATGCACCTCACCCAGCCACCGCGCACCGGCCGCAACGCCGGACGCGCGGTGCGACATTCTGGCGTGGCACGCCAGCACCGTTCGGCAAAGAGGCAGCCGGTCGGCAGTGCATCGGGAAGCGGCTGGGCGCCGGGGAGCGGCGTAAAACCGTTCTGCGGCAGGGCACACCATAGAGCCTGAGTGTAGGGATGGCGCAGTGTATCCTCTCCTGCGGTAAAATCGCCCTTCGAGGCCACTTCCAGCGTGGTTCCCGCGTAGAACACGGCTACCCAATCGGCCACCGTCAGCGCTGCGCCGATGTCGTGAGTGATGAGTAACACGGCCCGTCCTTCGTCGGCAAGTTCTCGCAGATGTTGTAATGTCTCGGCGACCACTTCGGGGTGCAGGCCGGGGGTGGGTTCATCGGCAATGATCAGTTCTGCACCGCCGACCGTGGCTGCGGCGATCAGTACTCGTCGGGCCATGCCGCCCGAAACCTGAAACGGGTAGAGGGTAGCGGCCGCATCCGGCAGGCGGTAGCGGCGAAAGATAGCCCGCTGGGCATCGGCAGCGTTCCCGTTCCGGCTGCTCAATTCGGCAGCGCGGTGCACTTGCCGCCCGACGTGCATCAGAGGATCAAGAAAAGCCACCGACTGAGGGATCAATGCGATCTGTTTGCCTCGCAGGATGGCCTGGCGTTCGGGGGTCAGGAGCTCTCCTTTGAACCGGATTTCCCCGCTGACCCGAGCGTTTCCCGGCAGGATTCCCAGCACCGCGTGGGCCAACAGGCTCTTGCCAGAGCCGCTCGCTCCGATCACAGCCGTCAACTCTCCGGCCTTGACATCCAGATCGAGGTCAATGATGGGGGTGAATTCCCGTTTCCGTAGTCCGCCGGCGTACATCGTAAAGGTGATGGACAGGTCACGTACCGATAACATTGCTTACTCCTGAGATGTTCGCGGGTCGAGCAGGTCGCGTGCACTCTCGCCCAGCACGTCAAACGCCTTGACCATAATCAGCAGTGCCAGGCCGGGGAACAGGGCCAGCCACCAGCGTCTGGTGGAGAGATGGCGCATGGCTTCGGAGAGGATGATGCCCACTGCCGGCTGGTGCGGCGAGAGGCCGATCCCGATAAAGGTGATCCCCGCCTCATGTAGAATGGCGTGGGGGAAGAGAAGGATCAGGCCGACGATGAACTGGGGGATCAGGTGAGGCAGGATGTGATGGCGTGCGATCCACCACCGTGAGCGGCCCAGCCGGGCAGATAGCTGGACATAATCGGCGCCCTTGAGTTGCAGCACTTCGGCGCGGATGATACGGGCCAGGCCGGTCCAGTGAGTCGCCGTCACCGAAGCCACCACGCCGACCAGTCCACCGCCCAGGGTGAAGGAGATCAGGATGAGCGCCACCATGTGTGGCAGGCTCATAAACAGGTCAATTAACCAGGTGATGGCCGCATCTACTTTTCCGCCGACTGCGGCCGAAAGCAGCCCCAATATTAGACCCAGCGCAGCGCTGAAAAGGCTGGCACTTGTCCCGACGGCCAGGCTGATCGTCAGCCCGCGCAGGGTACGGGTGAGCATATCGCGCCCCAACCAGTCAGTACCGAAGGGGTGTGCCAGACATGGTGGCTGGTTACGTCTCTCCAGATGTGTCTGCAATCCTTCGGTGCCCAGGATCTGTCCTGCCATCACGATGCCCAGCACAAAGACCAGGCTCAAACTGGCCATCCATACCGTTCGTCTCCGTCGGTTGCTCATGTGGTTGTCCCCTCGCCGACCCATCACGGGGATTCTCCCAGTCGGATGCGCGGATCTACCAGACGATAGATCAGGTCCGCCAGCGTGTTGCCGGCGAAGACAAAGACGGCGCTAAAGAGCACGATGCCCAGCAGGAGCGGCACATCACCGCTCAGCCCGGCCTGGATGGTGGCCTGGCCCAGCCCGGGGTAGGCGAACACCTGCTCGGCCAGTACCGAGCCACCGAACAGTTCGCTCAGCGAGGCGAACTGGAGGGTGATACCCGGCAGGGCGATATTGCGCAGGCCGTGTAGCCAGATAATGCCGCGCGGGGTTTCTCCCTGGGCGCGTGCATAGAGCACATAGTCGCTGTTCAGCACGTTGATTAACTTCTGACGGGTGTGCAGGGTGATGTTGGCGATGCCCAGGATGCTCAGGG
>DAOUBA010000021.1:0-27587 GCA_034432855.1 Anaerolineae bacterium
CACCCGCTGGGTCAAGGCCATGCGCTATTTCGTCTTCCTGTATCCGTTTTTCGTCATAATGGCGGCCTATGGGCTGAGCCGGCTGTGTCGTGCCGCCTCGCGTGGATGGCGCCGCCTGGGGTACGAGCTTACGGCTGTGGTCGTGATCGGCTCGGCACTCTGGGCCTATGCGGTATTCTCCATCTATCTGCGGCCTCACACCCGCATCGCTTCTTCGCGCTGGATCTGTGCCAACGTTCCACGGGGTGCCACTATCGCCACGGAGCATTGGGACTGGACGCCGCCACTGCCGGTGGATGGCTGCAATCCCGGCGCGATCTATACGATGTTCGAGATGCAGCATTATGACGAGGACACGCCAGAAAAACGCGAGCGACTGTATTCCTGGCTGGATCAGGCCGACTATATTGTGATCGGTAGCAATCGTATCTATGCCTCCGTCTCTCGCCTGCCGGCTCGCTATCCGCTGACGAATGCCTATTACCGGGCACTTTTTGCCGGACAATTGGGCTTTGAACTGGTCGCTGATTTTACCTCACATCCTGCCATTGGCCCATTTCAATTCCCGGACCAAGAGAATCCCTGGCCGGTGATGAGGGCGCAGTATGAGTACCAGCCTCCACGGATCATAGTATCATTGCCGCCAGCGGAGGAGGCTTTCAGTGTCTACGATCACCCGCGTGTAATGGTCTTTCGCAAGACGGCGGCGTATTCGCGCCAGCATGTAGAAGCGTTGTTGGGCGGTATTGACGTGGAGCACGCCATACACGGCCTGACGCCGCTAGAGGCCACCCGCTCCCGCAACCTTTTGGAGTTTGATCCCCAGACCTGGGCTGAGCAGCAGGCCGGCGGCACCTGGTCGGAGATGTTCGATCGCAATAGCCTCCTCAATCGCTATCCAGGGCTGGCGGCGTTCGCCTGGTGGGTCGTCGTGACGCTGTTAGGTTGGCTGGCCTTTCCACTGCTGTTCGTCGCGCTCCCTCGCCTGCGCGATCGCGGCTACGGCCTGGCGCGCGTGTTGGCCCTGCTGCTGATCGCCTACCTCGCCTGGCTGGCGGCCAGCCTGCACTTCTTGCCGAACACACGCGGCACAATCGTGCGCATGGTGCTACTCCTGGCGCTGGTTGGCGGCGGGGTGGGGTGGTTTTGGCGAAATGAACTGCGCCGCTTCTTGCGTGACCGCTGGCGATTGATCGCGCTGACCGAGGGATTGTTCGCGCTGCTGTACGTGCTATGGCTCGGCGTGCGCCTCTTGCAGCCCGACCTGTGGCATCCCAGCGTAGGCGGCGAGAAGCCGATGGACTTTGCCTACTTCAACGCCGTGCTCAAATCCACCTGGTTTCCGCCGTACAATCCCTGGTTCTCCGGCTCCACCATGAATTACTACTACTTCGGCTTCGTCTTCGTGGGCACGCTGGTCAAATTGATCGGCACCGTGCCGGCGATTGCTTACAATCTGGCTGTGCCATTGCTCTTTGCCCTGACCGGCATCGGGGCTTTTTCCGTCGCTCACAACTCCTTCGGTGGGCACAGGCGGGGCGCGGTCCTGGCGGGTCTTGCGGCGCTCGCGTTTACCGTCTTGCTTGGAAACCTGGGCGTTGTGCATTTGCTTGGCACCACACTCATCTCGCTGGGTCGGCCACAGTTCCTCAGCACGATCCCTGGTTTCCCTGAGGCCATTGCGTTCTTGCGGGGAGTATGGCGGGTGGTTGTTCAAGGTGTTCCGCTTTCTATCGGCTCCTCGTCCTGGTATTGGCACCCGACCCGCATGATTCCCCATGGTGAGCTCGAGGCAGTGCCTATCACCGAGTTCCCCGCGTTCACTTTCCTGTATGGCGATCTGCACGCTAATATGATTGCTTTGCCGCTGACGTTCCTGGCATTGGGGCTGATCGTCTGTTGGGTTCACTCGCCGCGTCCCCATTGGGCCGGCCTGGCCCTGGGCGCCCTGGCGTTCGGTGCCTTCCTGCCGACGCACACGTGGGACTATCCGACGTACCTGTTGCTGGGTCTGGCAGCGCTGGCGCTCGGTGTGCTTGCCGTTCGACAAGTGCCCTTCGTTGGTCGCCTGAAAGCGTTTGTTAAGCGTGCGACCCTGCTCGTCGGCCTGTCCGTTCTGCTCTATCTGCCCTATCTTCAGAACTATGCGGCGGGTTACGCGGCGCTCACCCGCTGGCGGGGCTCGCGCACGCCAGTGGAGATTTACCTCTGGATTCACGGCATCTTCCTTTTCCCATTGTTGACACGTCTGTTGATCGAGGTGTATCGCGCCTGTAGATTTGCTGTGCGTCGCCGGCTCTTTGCTGTGTTGGGGGGATTGGCCGTTGTATGCCTGATGGCTGCCGGTTTGGGTTTCTTGGGCTATGCCGTCGCTTGGGTGACGCTGCCGGCGATGGCTTTGACGGTGCTGCTTTTCTTCGTTCCAAAGATACCTGTGTCCCGGCGATTGCTCTGGCTGATGCTCGGCGGGGCCTTCGCTTTGGGCCTGGCTGCTGAGATCGTCGTGCTCCAGGGCGACGTATCGCGCATGAACACCGTCTTCCGTTTCTACCAGCAGGCGTGGGTGCTGATGGCAATTTCGGCCGGCGTGAGCCTGGTCTGGGTGTATGAACGTGCGCGGCGTTGGCGTGTGGAGTGGCGCCAACTCTGGTGGATCGGGATGGCGCTGCTTGCGCTGGGCGGCGCGCTCTTCCTGCCCTGTGGTATTCGTGGTCGTGCGATTGATCGCATGTCGCCGCAGACCGGCCTGACGCTTGACGGTATGGCCTTTATGCATACAAGCACCGTTTGGGACGGTGTCCGTGGCAACGAGCGAAGAATTTCACTGGAGGGCGACTATTATGCCATCCGGTGGATGCAGGACCACATCCAGGGTTCTCCGGTGATCCTGGAGGGGTTGAGTTGGAGGGAGTACCTGTGGAGCAACCGTGTCTCGATCCATACCGGCCTGCCGGCGGTAGTAGGCTGGAGTTGGCATCAGAGGCAGCAACGTTCGGCGGTGAAGGCGCTGGTGGCTCAGGTCGAGCAGCGGCGCAGCGACGTGAACGAATGCTACGACACGACCGATCTCTCTCGTGCGATGGACATCTTGAATCACTACAGAGTGCGCTACGTCTATGTTGGTGACTATGAACGGGCCTACTACCGGCCTGAGGGCCTGTCCAAGTTCGACAAGATGGTCGCTCAGGGACTTTTGCGGGCGGTGTACGATGATCGGGGGGTGAAGATATACGAGGTGATGGGGCGCTAGGCGGTTTTGCTGTTCGGCGTTTGAGATGGTTCATATTGTCGCCAGGCAGCAGGTGCAGGTGCACAGGCGACCGGTTTTTCAGTGCAGCCAAATTGGATGCAACGCTACGAGAGTCTGGGATTGGGCTGGATGGATGCCTTTATCGTCGCCACAGCGCACCAGGCCGGCTTGATCACGTTGACACGGGACACTCGTCTGGCAAACTGCCTTGCTGATGAGGCGCGGTTTGTCGTCTATAATCTGTAGCATGCCTGAGATCGGTGTTGCCTTGCCTCACAAATCTCCCGCTGGCTGTGTACATGTGTGTACATGTGAGTGTGCCGATGAGTGACGCAGAAACCATTGCGCGTGCCTTGAATGGGGATGAAGCGGCGCAACAGGTGCTCTATCAGACGCACTATGCTTCTGCATTTCGTCTGGCCTACTTGCTGCTTCAGGATGCCTGTGACGCCGAGGAGGTGGTGCAAGACGCGTTTGTCTACGTCTTGCGTAATCTGCGCCGCTACGATCCCGCGCGCGGGTCCTTCTGGGTCTGGCTGCGCGTGGCCCTGGTGAGCCGTTGCCGCAATAAGCATCGCCGGCAGCGGTTCCGGCTCGTTGCTCTGGAGACGCTGGATGTCAGCCCCCAGTGCCGAGCTGACGATCCATCTTCCCTGTTGGAAACGAGGAGCGCGCAGCGGATGGTGTGGGAAGCGTTGCGGCGGGTCAGTCCAGGTGCGCGGGATGCGCTGGTGCTTCGTTACTACGAGGGCCTATCGTATGAGGAGATCGCATGGGTTCTGGGTTGTTCGCCGGAGGCGGCTCGAGCCCGGGTGACCAACGGGAAAGTGCAGTTACGCCGTCTGTTGGCTGCGTCAGAGGAAGGGGTTTTGAGGGGTGCAGTATGTGTTGCGGGAGCGGACGGATGAGCAGGATGCATCCGCGAGAGATGGAATTGGCCCGTGCGAGCGATGGTGAGTGCGGCGTAGGTATCGTAGAGCACGTGCGCCAGTGTGCTCACTGCCGCAGCGTCGTTGCCGACTACCGCTGGCTGGAAGACAAACTTGGGGTTGTGCTGAGAGCAGCGGCCGGCGCGGTGCCTGTGCCGCATTCGGGATGGCAGGCTGTGCAAGGGCACATTTCCGTCAACCAGCAGCGTCTGGTTACGAGTCGTCGTCTGTCCGTTGCCGTCAGTGTTATGCTGGCGGCTTGCATCATGCTCGTTGTTTTCCCGATTCCGGAGATGGCAGTTGGCGCGATGCAGACATTGCCGCCTGGGGCGGCGCTGGCGCCATGGCCGGTCACCTCATCGATTTCTGGCGAGAGGTGCAGTGCGGCTATGACTCCTACACCTGCGCTATCGGGTAGGGCAGACCTGGCACCCCCGCTTTGGCCGCCTCCTACCCAGCCCCAGCCTGATGTTTGGCGTCCTTGATGTCCGATGAACCAAGTGGTTTTTGCATTGCGTTGGTATTTTGTGTCCCAGGTCTTTGGCCTTGCGGCGTTGCCGCTGGCCCTGCGTCTTTTCCGCTACCTGCCAGATCGTGGTTACGGTCTCTCCAAACCTCTGGGCCTGCTGCTGGCCGGGTGGGCCTTTTGGCTGCTGACCACCTTCGGTTGGACGCACAACACGGCCGGCGGCATCCTCGTGGCACTGGCACTTCTCGCTGCCGCAGGTCTTGCCCTCCACCTGTCAACCAACCAACCAGCAAACAAACAAACCAACAAACTAACCAACAAACAAACCAACAAACTAACCAACAAACTGACCAACCAACTTTCCTGGCGCACCATCATTGCGGTTGAAATCGTATTCGCCGTTGCCTTCGCGGCTTGGTGCGTGGTGCGTGCCCACATGCCCAATATTGAGACTGCCGGCGGCGAGAAATGGATGGAGAGTGCCTTTCTGAATGCCGTCTTGCGTTCCGATACTTTCCCGCCCCATGACCCCTGGCTTTCCGGTTTTGCCATCTCGTATTACTACTTTGGCTACGTTATCATAGCCATGCTCACCCGTCTGGCAGCCGTTCCGTCTCCGATCGCTTTCAATCTGGGGATCGCCACGTTGTTCGCGTTAACCTGCACGGGAGCCTTTAGCCTCGTCTACAATCTCATTGCTGCAGAGGGCGCTCTTTTTGGCGGGCGGCTGAGAAAAACAACGGCTATTGTGGGTGGCCTGTTGGGCCCGCTGCTGGTGGCCGTGATGGGCAACCTGGAAGGGTTGTTAGAGGTGTTGCATGCGCGCGGCATTGGTTCGGCAGCCCTCTGGGCCTGGCTTGACATCGAGAATATCAATGGGCCGCCCGTCCCTTTCTCTCAGGGCAGTTGGCTGCCGCAACGCTTCTTCTGGTGGTGGCAGGCCTCCCGCGTGCTACAGGATTATACCCCCTGGGGTGACAGACTGACGGTGATAGACGAGTTTCCCTCCTTTAGTTTCATCTTGGGCGACATGCACCCGCACGTTCTGGGGTTGCCGTTTGTGCTTCTCGCCCTTGCCCTGGCGCTCAACCTCTACTTGCGAAGTACACATCACGCATCACGCATCACGCATCACGATTCACGATTTGCAATTCGCAATCTGCAATCTGCGATCTGCAATCTGCCTTTGGACTTTAGGCTTTGGGAATTCCCTATCTACGCCATCTGCCTGGGCGGCCTGGGGTTCCTCAACACCTGGGACTTTCCCATCTACCTGTTCGTCGTCTCTGTCGCCTACACGCTCGCCAGTCTGCGCAATACGCAATACCCATTACGCATCACGCATTACGTTTCACGTTTCATGCTTTTTTTCCTCTCCCTTCTCATCGCTGGCGCCCTGCTCTACTTTCCGTTCTGGCTCGGTTTCCAATCCCAGGCAGGGGGTCTGCTCCCCAATCTGTTCAATGGCACGCGACTGCCTCACTTTCTGGTGATGTTCGGCCCGCTGATCTTTATCGCCGCGGCCTTCGTCGTTGGTCAAGCGCGACGAGAGCGCGTGCGGGTCGGTGGGTTGACCCTGTGGACGCTGGTCCTGTTTGTCGGTATCATCGGAGTGTTGGCAGTTGTGTTGGGCCTCGTCGTGCTGCTGATCGTGGCGGGAGTAATCCCCTTGCAGGGTCCGGCGGCCTATCTGGTGGCCTGGCTGCGCAACGAGCCGATCCCTGGCTTGGCAGATGTATCCGGCACGTTGATCAAGCGCAGTCTGATGGCGCGGTTTATTGATCCCGCGATACTGGAGCCGCGCCCGTTTCTTACCTACGTTGGTGTGCTGATCGGTGCGATCTTGGGCTCGCCGCTGTGGGTTGTTGTGGGCCTGATCGCTCTTATTGTTGCTGCGGCCCTGATTCTCTTGCGCTCGCATGCTGTGCGCCCCGATCCATCCACTGAAGAGAATTCACCATCTGCTGTTCGTGATTTCGTCTTGCTCCTCCTCGCCATCGGCGCGCTGTTGGCGCTCAGCGTTGAGTACGTTTATTTGCGCGATGTCTACAACCATCGGATGAACACCGTTTTCAAATTCTATTTCCAGACCTGGGTGTTGTGGGGAGTTGCTGGCGCGTATGCACTGGTGGACATAATTCGGCGGCATAGCAGAATGCTTGTGGCCATCGCCGGGTTGCTCATCCTTGCCGGGCTGATCTACCCACTGTTGGCGATCCCGGCTCGCGCCCGCGAATACGGCGGCCCACCGACGCTCGATGGTACGGCCTACTTGGCTCAAGTCCAACCAGATGACTATGCCGCGATTGCCTGGCTCAATGAACATGTAGGCGGTGCTCCCGTAATTCTTGAGGCGCCCGGTAGCGAGTACCGTAGTTGGGTTTACGAGGGGCGCATCTCGGCCCATACCGGACTTCCTACACTTCTAGGGTGGGGTGGTCATGAAAACCAGTGGCGCGGGAATTACGATGAGCCGGCCCGCCGCGAGCCGGATATCGAAAGACTCTACACCAGTACAGACTTGACCGAGGTCTTGACCCTGCTGAAGAAGTATGATATACAATACGTCTACATCGGGCCGCTCGAACGCAGCCGCTATCTGGCTGATGGCCTGGCGAAATTTGCCACCCTGATGGATGTGGTCTATGATACTGGCGCTGTAACGATTTATCGCTACCGTCCACTCCCGGATGCCCGACCATGAGCCATCAATCTGCTATCCAACAAACTAACCAACTAACCAACCAACAAACTGATCAATCAGGCACCCGCTTGACTATCGAAGTGGCCCTATGGGTTCTCATCGCCGTCGTTGGGCTGGCGTTGCGGCTCTGTCGTCTCGATGCAGCCCCCCTCACTGTAAACGAGGCCCGCGAGGCCCTGCTTGCCTGGCAGGCGACAACCAACCAACTAACCAACCAACCAACTAACCAACCATTCCTGTTCGCAGCCAACGCCCTGCTTTTCGCGTTGTTTGGTGCCAGTGATGCCCTTGCTCGCCTGTGGCCGGCCTTGTTCGGCAGCGCGTTAGTACTTGTGCCGGCCCTGTTGCGGCAGCGCGTGGGCCGCCTGGGGGCGTTGGCGGCGGGACTATATCTGGCGGTATCGCCGACCGCGCTTTTTGCGTCGCGGCAACTCGACGGCGCAGTGGTGACTGCCGTGGGAGTGATGGCCTGGGTGGGTGGGCTGGTTCGCTTTCTCGATACCGGTAGACGGCCCTGGAGCACACTTGCGGCGGGCGGCCTGGCGTTGGCGGCAGTGGCGGGGCCATCGGTCTGCGGGCTGGCTCTGACGTTTGCGCTGGCCTGCCTGGTTCTGGAGTGGGCCTGGCCCAGCGGGCATGTGCGAGAGTTGTGGGGGCTGATGCGCCCGCAGTTGCCGCACGCGCTTGCGGTGTTTCTGCTCGTGACGCTGGCGTTAGCCACCGGGCTGGGCTGGAATCCTGCTGGCCTGGGTGGTACGGGCAACTCGATCGCTGGTTGGTTCCAGTGTTTCAGGCCGGCATCCGGCTTTGTAGCGCCGCCCGTTGTCCTCTTGGCCGTCTATGAGCCGCTCGCCTTGCTCTTTGGCCTTGGCGGACTGGTGTGGGCCGTCCGGCGCCGGTGGCGCTTCGGCGTGCTGTTGAGCCTGTGGGCCGGTTTGCAGGCATTGATGCTGAGTCTGATGCCCGGCCGGGTGCCGCTGGATACGCTTGGTGTGGTCTTGCCGCTAGCGCTGCTCACCGGTTACGCGGTTACATCGCTTGCCCAGAGTGTGCAGGCCAAAATTTGGACGGGCGAGTGGTTGTATGCCCTGGCAGTTCTGGTGCTGTGGGTCCATTTCTACCTGCGGCTGGCGCGTCACGCGCTGTACGGCCAGACCGCCGATCTGTTTCTGGCGCTGCTGACATTGATCCTGCAGGTGTTCCTGGCGTCGGTCTTTGTGGTGGCGATGCAGGGCGCGAGCATGCTGCGAGGCGCTGTCATTGGCACAGGGGTGGTGCTCTTGCTTGCGACGATCTCTGCAGGGTGGGGGCTGGCCCATGTGCGCCCATCCGACCCGCGGGAGTTGCTGGTGCATGAGCCTACGGCGGACACGGTGCGCGATCTCGTGCGCACGCTGCGCGATCTCTCGTGGCGCAAGACGGGGATGCCCCAGACGTTGCCGTTCACGCTCGTCGCGCCTGGTGACCCGGTGGCGGCCTGGTATCTGCGCGATTTCAGCGCGATGCGCCAGGTTGATGATCCGCGAGTTCTGCAGGAGGGTGAAATAGGGCAGGTGTTGGTGACTTCGTGGCCCGGCTGGTCGCCGCCTGGAAGCGATTATGTAGGGCAGCGGTTCGCCAGGCAGCAGTCGTGGGATGTACGTCAGGCTGGATGTAGTTGGGAGTGGTCGCTGCAATGCCGAGCATTTTTCTTCTGGTTGCTTTTCCGCCAGGGCAGTGTCGTACAGTCTGACGAGGCCCTGGTGTTGTGGGTGCGCTGACCTCGCATAGTCATTGTGGCAGCAGAGCAGTTTCTTTTCTCGGTTTATTCCTAAACAGCACAACAGGCTATGCGAAGTCGGACCCCCGCTGAAATCGCCCGGCAGGAGGAACTGTGGAAAAACATATGTTGAATAAACCGTTGCACCTCAGGTTAAGTTGGGTGGGGGTCATCTACATCATCTTGATTCTTTTGGCTCTCGTCACGCGCCTGTGGACATTGGGAGATCGCGTGCAAAGCCACGACGAGAGCATTCACACCCTATACTCCTGGAATCTGTACACCGGTCGCGGCTATCAGCATCATCCGTTGATGCATGGGCCTTCCCTGTTCCATATCACGGCTCTCTCCTACTTTATCTTCGGAGACAACGACTTTACCGCCCGGCTGCCCGTTGCGCTGATGGGTGTGGCAATGGTGGCTTTTCCCTATCTATTGCGCCGCTGGCTTGGCCGTGTCGGCGCGCTCGCCACCTCATTCTTTGTGCTGATCTCCCCTTCCATCGCTTACCACTCGCGCTACATTCGCCATGACCTTCCTCTGGCTTTCTTGTCCCTCATTGTCGTCCTGGCTATCTTCCGTTATTTGCATGACGGACGCGAGCGTTCCCTTTGGCTGTTGGCAGTCGGCGTGTCGCTGATGTTCGCTACCTTCGAGGCTGCTTTTATCTACAATGCGATCTTTGGCCTCTTCCTCGTTGGCCTGCTTTTCGTCCAGGCTATGCTGCAGGCCTGGGCGCGCGAGGATCTCAAACCGCCTTTTTGGATCGCGCTGGCTGCCACAGGAGTTGGAATGCTACTCCTGGGGCTTGGCGTGGTGACGCAAGCCGATGGTGCAGTATTGAGTTGGTGGGCTATCTCCGGAGGCATGCTCGCCGTACTGAGCTTCTTGACGGCCGCTGTACTCATGACGGTCGGCCATCTGCGCCGTGTAGATCACACGTCTTCTTCGCTCGTTATCACATTGGCGCTCGTGGCCGTTGCTCTGGGGATCGTGATCCGGTTGCTCCTGCCTGTCGTGATCGCTATGTCCGATCCGTCAATCGTCTATGAACTCGGAGCGCATGCTTTCCCGGCGCGTGTGGGCATGGTGCTCAAAGCGGCTGGAGAATACGCGATACCGGCGCGTGTGAACGCTGTGCTGATTGCACTGCCGATTGCCAGCGCCATCCTGATCGGATTCGCCTGGCTCCTCATAACGGCTTTTCGCAATGACCGCGCGTTCGACCTGATCATTGTCCTGGGCACACTCTGTCTCCCGCTCCTCTCGCCGGGACTGATCAAATGGGCTGCTGGGCTGGACCCGATGGACTACAACTCGCCGACGTTGCACTACTCGTTCTCTATCCTGATCGAGGTTCTCTTCCTGTCCATAGCCATCGGGCTGATGTGGGATCGACAACGCCGGGCAGAAGGTAGCGGTGGGTCGTACACCTGGCTTATCGCCGCTGCTATCCACTATGCTATTTTTCTCGTCTTCTTCACCACCTTCTTCACCAATGGTTACGGTATCGCCAGCGGTATGATAGGCTCCCTGGGCTATTGGCTGGCGCAACATGGAGTTCGACGCGGCAGCCAGCCGTGGTACTATTACATCATCACGGTGCTCTTTTACGAATTCCTTCCGCTATTACTGACCCTCGTCGCTGCCACCTACCTGGCTATTCGCAAACTCCGCCGCGCCATCCAGTCTCCCAATCCCCCAACTCCCAATCCCCCAATCACCAATTCACCAATCTACCAGTCCTCATTCATCCCCTTCCTGTTCTGGTGGGTTGCAACCTCCTGGTTCGGTTACTCTTATGCCGGAGAAAAGATGCCCTGGTTGACAACTCACATCGCGCTGCCGATGGTCTTGCTTTCTGGCTGGCTGGTCGGGCAGTTCATCGAAAAGGTTGATTGGCGTGAGGTGCTGCAGCGCCACGCCTGGCTGCTGGTATTGGCAGCGCCGTCGTTCGTCATGGCGGTAGCAATGTTCATCAGGGCAGCCACTCTTGGCCCCTTCCAGGGATATGGACTCGCGCAATTGCACACCTCAGGTCAGTTCGTGGGGGCGCTGCTCGGTATGCTGATCCTGGGAGCGGTACTGGGCTACCTGATATGGCGCAGCGGATGGCGCATCGCCACACTCGTCTTGGCGTTGGTCGCGCTGCTGGTGCCGGTGGGCCTCACTATCCGCACCACCGGACGCTTCTGCTACGTCACCGACGAGTACCCTACTGAATTCCTGGTCTATGCCCACGCGGCCCCGGGCGTCAGCGCGGCTATGCGCCAGGTCGAGGAACTCTCGCGCCGGCTCACCGGCAGCCCTAACGGGATCAGGGTCGCTTACGGTGAGGACGGTTCCACGTTGTGGTACTGGCAACTGCGCAACTATCCCAACGCTGTGTATTTTGGCGCGCAGCCTTCAGGTGCGCAGATGAATGCCCCTGTCATCATTGCCGGACGGGACCAATGGGGCGCAGTGACCCCGTACCTGGGGGACGAGTATTACTATAACACGTACACTTACCTGTGGTGGCCGATGCAGGACTATTTTGGCCTCACCTGGGAGCGTATCAAGGGCGCCATAACCAACCCCCGGATGCGCGCCGCGCTATGGGACATCTGGTATGACCGTGACTACCGGCTCTATGACCAGATAACCGGCAAAACGCACACGCTCGATCAGTGGCCGTTGCGCGCCGATTTCCGCCTGTACATCCGCCGCGATGTTGCTGCGCGGATCTGGGAACTGGCCACAACCGAACCCGCCGAGAAGTTGGAGATGGGAGAGGCAACGGAAGGCGTTAGCCCGGTTGATCCCTATGCAGCCGGCTGGCAGGACCTGGCTGCACGGCAGATGTTCGGCAGCGCCGGAATAGATGTGGGCCAGTTTCAAGGCCCACGTGGGATCAAAGTGGCACCGGATGGCTATGTGTACGTGGCAGATGCTGGCAATCACCGCATCCAAAAGTTCACTGCCGATGGGCAGTTCGTCGCTTCCTTCGGCATACTATCCACCCGGGAGGAAGAAGGCCGGGGGAGGCCCCCGCGCGGCTTCCTTGAGCCCTGGGACGTGGCCGTCGCCCCAGATGGTTCGATCTACGTCGCCGATACCTGGAATCACCGCATACAACGGCTGGATCCCAATGGCAACCTTGCACGTTACTGGGGATCGTTCGGCCAGTACGGGACCGGGGACCCGGCCGGCCACGGCGCCTTCTACGGTCCACGCGGCATCGCTTTAGGCAATGACGGAAACATCTACGTCGCCGACACGGGCAACAAGCGTATTCAGGTTTTTGCACCCGATGGGTGGTTCCTGTATCAATGGGGTGGGGGAGGTGTGTTGGAAGGCTACCTGGACGAGCCGGTCGGCATCGCCATAAGCGCCGACGGCGAGGTTTACGTCGCCGACACCTGGAACCGCCGCGTGCAGGTCTTTAACATGAACGGCGTCTTCCTGCGGCAGTGGCCGATTGCCGGGTGGGATACCGGAGACCCTGAGGAAAAGCCCTACCTGGCAGTAGATTCCGCAGGCTATGTCTATGTTACCGACCCTGCTCGTTATCGAGTGCTAGTGTTCGACTCATTGGGTGACTATGTGCTTTCATTCGGCAAACTTGGCATTGACGAACGCTCTTTCGGTATGCCTATGGGCATCGCGGTTGCGCCGGACGGTTCCATTTATGTGACCGACGCACGTAACAACCGGGTAATGGTCTTTGATCCATTGAGCCTGTCTCCGCCCAGCGGAACAGGCCGGAATACAGAATAAAGTCACTAAGGTCTCGACCAGCCTTCTACAGGTGCTGGCGTTGTCGGTGGGCCTGCGGAAGGCTTTTTGTTTCCGCCCAGATGTGATAGAATAGGAAAACGCTGGACATTGGCGCGATTTCGTGGTCATTCGTGAAATTCGTGGCTGAAAACTTGGAGGACTGTGCAGTTACGACCGAGAAACCGAGGAGGTGTGCCTATGTCATATCGCATCACAATCACTGCCGGCTCCGTAACGATGGAAGCCGAATTGAACGATAGCCTCACCGCGCAGGCCATCTGGAATGCGTTGCCCATCACTGGAAAGGCCAACACCTGGGGCGATGAAATCTATTTCGAGATCCCTGTACACGTTGCGCAAGAGCCTGACGCCCGCCAGGACGTAGAGGTGGGCGAACTGGGTTACTGGCCGGTAGGGCATGCCTTCTGTATCTTTTTCGGCCCGACACCAGTAAGCAGCGGCCCCAAGCCGCGCGCCTACAGCCCCGTCAACGTCGTAGGCCGCCTCCTGGGCAATGCCACCGCCTTCCGCCAGGTGGACGATGGTCAGAAGGTGACGCTGGACAAGGTGGAGTGAGATGGACGATAATGTGCTCCTCCAAGTCGAGAATGTATGGGTCGAGCGCCCCGGCGCCGAAGTGCTGCGTGGCGTCAACCTGAGTGTGCGCCAGGGTGAGGTACATGCGCTGCTGGGTCTCAACGGCTCCGGAAAGACCAGCCTGGCGCTCACGTTAATCGGTGCGGCGGGCTACAGGCCGGCGCGAGGTCGCATTCTCTTCGATGGACAAGACATCGCCAGCCTTTCGGTGACGGAGCGGGCGCGGCTGGGGCTGACACTGGCCTGGCAGGAGCCGGCGCGCTTCGAGGGATTGCTCGTGGGCGATTACCTGGCGCTGGGGATGAAGCAGCCGACGCGCGAGCGCATCGAGGAGGCACTCAGGGCGGTGGCGCTCTCTCCGGCGGCCTATTGGGGCCGCGCGGTGGACACAGCTCTCTCCGGCGGTGAACGCAAGCGCATCGAACTAGCAGCGGTCTATGCCATGCGGCCTCGCCTGGCCGTGCTCGACGAGCCGGATTCGGGGATTGATGTGCTATCCCTGGAGGATATTCTGGCGCTGGTCCGTCGCATGGCGAGCGAGGGTGCATCTGTGTTGCTGATCACGCATCGCGACGAGATGACAGCAGCCGCCGATGCAGCCTCGTTGATGTGCGGCGGCGCAGTCGTCAGCACTGGCGCACCGGACGAGGTGCGCAAGTATTTTGCGCGGCGTTGTCGCCCGCACGAAGAGCGTCTGGGCAGCCAGCCCTGGGGTGAAGAGGCCAACGGCACATATCGGCGCGTGATGACCGAAGGGGCCTGCGATGAGTGAGCATCGTCCGTACACCGTGTCGGTCTTGCAGCAGCGCGACCCCGCCTGGGCGCGCGAGTTCGAGGCGATCCTGAAAGCCTACGAGCAGGCGGGCGGCAAGCCGGATGTGTTACAAACCCCGCAGGTCGCCAGCGCCGTCATCAGCGCCAACCGGGTGTTGGCCGTCAACCTAGTCGAAGGGGTGAATATCGAGGCCGAGGAGTTGGAGCATGGCGTGCGGGCATGCATCCTTGTCGTCCCTGGCGTCAAGATGGCCTATCCGGTGCATCTGTGCTTTGGCATGATCCCTTCCGAGGGTATCCAGGAGATCATCTCGCAGTTCGAGATCGGCGCGGGCGCGGAAGTCGGTTTCCTGGCGCACTGCACTTTTCCCAACGCGATCAACCTGAAGCACGTGATGGACGCGCATATTCACATCGGCCCCGGCGCGACGATGCGCTACAGCGAGGCACACTATCATGGCGATCAGGGAGGAATTGAGGTATTGCCCACCACGCACGCGCAGGTGGATGAAGGCGGGCGGCTGGAATCCGAGTTCAACCTGACGCACGGCAGGGTGGGGCGGTTGGAGATTCGATACGAGGTGGACGTGGCCGCGCGCGGGGTTGTGGAACTGGTCGCCAAAGCCTACGGTTTTGGCGATGACCGGATTGTGGTGCACGAGGTGTTGCGGCTCAACGGCGCCGATGCGCGTGGGCTGACCAAAACCCGTGCTGCAGTGCGTGATCAAGCAGCAAGTGAGGTATATACAACGGCGGAGGGCAATGCTCCCGGAGCAGTCGGCCATATGGATTGCACCGAGATCGTGCGCGATCGCGCCGTGGCGCGGAATACCCCGGTCGTCGTTGTGCGCGATGATCGGGCACGGGTGACGCACGAGGCGGCTATCGGCAGCGTCAACCGCAAGGAATTGGAGACGCTGATGGCGCGCGGCCTGGATGAGGACGAGGCGGTAGATATTATCATTCGGGGGATGCTCAGGTAATGGCAAGTCTGCGAGTCTGCAAGTGTGCAAGTGTGCAAGTGTGCAAGTCTGCAAGTCGCAAGGTTGTAAAGCGGGTAATCGCGCTGTTGGGGGCGTTGTTGTTGGCTGGAGTCGTGGCGGCATGCACAGCGCGGCAGACGACACAGGCACCACTCGTGAGCGGGTCGGTGACGGGCGATTCGATTGTGCGTGTGGTCTATTTCTATCGTGATGATTGCCCCCATTGTCTGGTGGTCCTCAATGATGTGCTCAAGCCCTTACAGGAGCAGTATGGTGAGCGCCTGCAATTCAAGGCGGTCCAGTTTCACGACCCCGGTCGAGAGGGCGGCGTTGACCCGACCGGCTATGGAATGCTGATCGCTGCCGAGGAGATGCTCGGCGTTTCGCCGGAGCGGCGCGGGATCCCGACGTTGGTGGTTGACGGACAGGTGCTCATCGGCGAAGAAGAGATTCGCACCCAACTCTCCTGCCTGCTCGAGTCCTGTGTGGCAGCAGGTGGTGTAGCCTGGCCGGAGATTCCCGGTCTGGAGGCTGTGCCGGTTGGCCTGCCCGAAGAGAGCGTAACGGTTGTCATAGCAACGGCCACACCGGCCGCCGGGCAGATTTTCCTGCCCGTCACATCTATCACCGAGACGGCGGATGTGTGCGCGATAACGACGACGGTATGCGCCGTGGGGCCGCCGCCGGTGTGGGCAGCGTATTTCTACCAGGTGGGTTGCCAGGAGTGCAGCCGCGCCGAGTCGGACATCCACTACGTGCAGAGTCGGTATGCCCAGTTGCAGGTGCAGGAGTTCAACATCTATGAGGACTTGTGGCTAGCGCAGTGTCTGGCCCGGAATGTTGGACGGGGCAATGTACAGACTCCGGCGGTGTTCATCGGCGACGATGCGCTTATTGGACAGGAGGAAATCACCCCCCAAAATCTGGAAGCGCTGGTGCAGAAATATGCCTCCGGCGGTATAGGTCGGGTTTGGGAACGCTGCAACAATGCGAGCCAAAGTGCGGTTGTCGTGCCTTCCGTTCTTGCTATCATTGGCGCCGGTCTGTTGGACGGATTGAACCCCTGCGCGTTCGCCACGCTGGTCTTTTTCATCTCTTATCTCGCCGCAGTCGAACGCAAGGGGCGCGAGGTTCTGGCTGTAGGCGCGGCGTTCGCCCTGGGAGTGTTTCTGACCTATCTGGCAACCGGCCTGGGGTTGTACAAGTTGGTGGATCTGATACGCGGTGCTCATGCGCTGGTGGGCCGTGTGGTCTATGCGTTGAGCGCGTTATTGTGTGCGATGTTGGGCGTGATGAGTTTCCTGGATTATCTCAAGGCGCGGCGCGGTCGGCTTGAGGAGATGGCCTTGGTGATGCCGGAGGGGTTGCGGCGGCGCGTGCACGCGGTGATTCGCCGAACCAGCGATGCGCGTGCATTCGTGGTCGTGGCACTGGCGACCGGGGCGGTGGTCTCGTTCCTGGAACTGGCCTGCACGGGGCAGATCTATTTTGCGACGATCGTCTCGATGGTGGACGTCCCCGGCTTTCAGGCACGGGCGCTGCCATTACTAGTGCTGTATTGTTTGATGTTCATTGTTCCATTGATCGTGGTGTTCGTGCTCGTCTACTTTGGAACGACCTCATATCAACTCGGCCTTTTTCTGCGGCGGCATACAGCGACCGTCAAGCTTGGGACGGCGTTGCTCTTTTTGCTGCTGGCGGGGTGGTTAGCATTTCACCTGATCAGTAAGTAGGGCTACTGTTGGCGTATCGAAAGTGCAGTGAGGATGAACGCGTCGGCGGTTTCGCCATCTAGGAGGATTGTAGCCCGTTCGAGTGTTTCTGGGTCGTACATGCCGACGGCCAGGCGGTATTGTCCAGGTGCTACGGACGGGGCAATGGGCAGAATGTGCTCATCTTCGATATATTCGCCGGCCAGCCAGCCGGTGGTTGGGGCCTGGCCGTTAGCCGGATCGCCGTCATGTTGGGCATACACCCCTGTCGTGTCGGTCATATTGTAGAGGTGGGTGAACACCCGTAGTGGCCTTTCGGAGGGCCGGAGGGCTTGCCAGATCAGCGTCAGGCGGATGGCGCCGCCGGGTGTGGCCTGACCGAGATCGAGGCGATACCCCGCCAGTCTTGCTACCCCTTCTATCTCTGCGTCCACGGAGGCCTCTATTGGCGGCTGCTCGAATACGTGGGGTCGCCCTGAGATATGTACACAGCCCAGATCGAACCATTCCCCTTCGTCTATAGGATCCCCTTTCACATCTGTCACTCGGATTTGCAGGCGATAATCTCCCTCCTGTAGGTCTACTGGAACACGGAGGGCATCATTGCTGCTGATCACTTCCCCCTGGCGCCAGCGGTGTGTGGGATATATCCCCTCCCATATTACCTGGGTAGCGAGGGCTGCTGTATTCCCATCGGGCCGACACAGCCTGATTTGGAGGGCATAATCGCGGTTCAGGTCATGCAACGCCTGCCATGTAGTGTGGACAAAGATGGGCAGGCCAGGCTGGGAATCTGAACTCGATGCGCCCGCTGAGCGCAGGAGCAGCACATCGCCGAACTGGTGGAGAGAGATGGCAGCGAGCGTCTCGGTAGGCTGGCCGGTGATCTGAATGGCTGGCAAGAGGTAATGAGGACGAGCCTGGATTTCGCCCTCTGGGATCACTGGCCAAGGCCGGCCCTCTACGTGTAGTGTCAAGACGGGTTGAATAGATTGAGGCGGCATGTCCACCGGTATTTTCAGCGTTGCCCGCTGTACCCAGACGTCCGCCGCTCTCCATTGGATGGGCGGAAATGAAACCAATGCGCCGCCTCCCTCCGCCCAAGGGATTCCTCTGCTCTCCAGACGCAGGCTTACCCCCAGCGTTTTCGTCGGATCGAAAGCCGCGTCCGGGCGAACACGCCAGTAGAGCAGGATTTCGGCAGACCTGCCACGCTCGAAGGGGCCGCGATAATCCGCACCGATGAGGTCCACCAGTGCGTCGAACGTGGCGTGCAAAGGAACCGCCGGTTGAGGCGGCGCGGGCGCCTGGGGCAGGCGGTAGACCTCGAGCACCAAGCCGCCCTCGTTGTTGAATTCGGAATGGACAGGGGGAGCGCCCAGCCAAGCCCGGGTTTGGGCGTCGGCTGGCGCGTCTTGGTGGAAGAGATACCAGGCCTCCCCCTGTGCGGCAGGCCAGACCATATCTGCCGTCCAGCGAACCCGATCTGGGCGCCGGGCTTGGAGGCCGAAGAGGAGCGGTGCATTGTCGGTGGCGTACTTGCTGACGCCAAAGATCGCAGCGTCCGATGGAGGCGGGTTCTCGTCGAGATAGCGTGCAGCCAGGTACACGTCACTCTCGTACACGGCCATCAGGCCGGGCGACGTGCGCCATGGGCCGAACATGACGGAAGCGGTGAACAAGGCCAATGCGCCCGCACCGACCAGCACGCCAGGGACATACCCCGAGAGCCAACGGCCTGTCCATTCTGTGCGGCGGTGTCTCAGAAGGCTGAGCACCCCGTCTATGCCGATGCCGGGGAGGGCCAGTAGGGGGAACAGCGCCCCACCGCTGCGCAGGAATGAGGGCGCGCTGGCCGATAGCAGTGTCGGGAGCAGGCCGATGCATAACCAGATGAACAGCAAGTAGTACGCCGGACGGCGGATCCGCAACAAGGCGGTGATTGTCCCTGCGTAGAATAGCATGCCTGTGAAGGGGTCAAATACAGGACGTGCGTCGGCGTTGTAGCGCACGTCCGGTTCGCCACGTACAATGGCCATACCAAGCACTTTCTTGGCGTTTTCCATCAGCCCGTGGTAATCCCCGTGCCGAACCTCATAGTAGGGGCCGCCCATGGTGTACATGCGTTTGTTGACCACGTCGGGGTGCTGAAATGCGTAGATGGCGAAAGGCAGGATGATGAGTCCGGCCATAACAAGGATGGTGATTGCCCGCCACGCATTGTTGCCGCTCAACCACTGGCGCCGATCCAGGACGAGGAGGGCCAGGAGCCACAATAGAATCGCCAGTGGAAAGACGCGGCTGGCGAGGTAGGTGTACAGAATCAGGCCGTTGAAGATGCCGGCGGCCACCGTCCAGCCCCATGAGCGTTCCTGGAGCGCGCGCCATAGGGCATAGATGCTGAACATGCTCAAGAGAGGATAAGTGAAGGCACGCAGCCCGACGCGGGTGATGAATACCGGCCAAAACAGGGTGGCAAGGAGCGCGGTCGTCACCAACGCTACGCGAGCACCAAATAGACGGCGGGCCAGTGCGTAGCCGATTGCTAGCGAGAGCATGCCGCTGATGACGGCAGTGTAACGCAAGGTGAAGGCGTGCGCGCCGAGGAGCCAGATCAGGACGGCCTCTGTATAGACAAAGAGCGGCTCGTGACCAAAGTTGGTGGGGAAATAGAGTTGCAGGTGCCCCTGCAAGACACGGCTGGCGTCTATGAAGTAGAACATCTCGTCGCCGTCAATGCCAGGGGGTGTGCCGGTCAGGTCATAAGTACGGAGTGCGAATCCTACCAGCAGCAAGGCAATTGTCGGCCAAATGACCGGTCGTCGGGAGGATGCTGGTATGACCGGGATGTGCGGGATTGGGGGTGAGTTCACACCGTCGGCTGGGTCGGTAAGGTACACAAGGTGTCGTTATCAGCGGCACTACGGGCAGTTGGCGGCCGTGTAGTAGACCTTGCGCCACACGATCTCGTACCCTTCCGCTTGGCTACCGCACCGTCCATAATCTCCGTCGCCGCACTGCGGCGGAACTGGAGAGGGCAGCGTCCCCGACGCGGTAAAAAGGGTTATGGGCAGGAATCCGGTGGTGTTGTAGTATGGCCCGGCCAGTTCTGTCTCGGGGGTTATGACGCTGTAGAAGAAGCGGTATTGTTGAGACAGGCCGCCGCCGTACCCCCATTCGATTCGCCCTGCGGATTTGGACTCGTTGCACCAGGCCAGGCCCGGTATAGACATCCACAGCCGTTCGGTCGGCGTCGCCGTGAACAGCGGGGTGGGCGTGGCGGTAGGCGTGGCCGTTGGGGGTGGTGTCGGCGTCGGGCCCACGTAGCAGGAGATTCTCAATCTCCCACCAATCGGGTGCCCCTGGTTGTCCTGCAACTGCCATTCGCTGGTGTACGTGGCATAGTCCACCGGTGCCTGTAGTGTGATTTGAACCTCTGTGCTTTCTCCTGGTGCAAGTGATGCGATTTCTGTTCTGGCTATGACTTCCAGTTCATCTCCTGATACGAAGACAAGCGTAACCCCCTCCGGCCAGGGGCAGGTTCCGCTGTTTCGCAATGTCCAGCGTTTGGTGAACTGTTGCCCTGGTGCCAGAATAGCCGGGCGGACAGGCGGATTGTTGACGATCACAACGTCGAATACGCAGGCGGCAAGGGCGGTGGTTGTCAGGTCGGGGGTAGGAGTTGCGGTAGGGGTGGCGGTGGGAGTGGGCGAGGGTGTGGGTGTGACGCCCATCGTCGCGATGTAATTGGCCATCCACACGGCGAACTGGGTCGCCTCAGCCTCATACGTGGCGGTCAGATCGGGTGTGGGGGTGGGTGCGGGCGTACCGGCCGGAGTGGGTGTGAGCAACAACTGCGCCACGGCTGCAGTGAGTATCTGCCTGGCCGTGCCCGTGGCGACGAGCGCTGCGCAGGCGCCGATGAGGAGCAAGGCCAGTGCAGCCCATGCCGGCAATAGCCAGCGCGACCTCGGACGGACAGAAGGGGCGGCCACCGGGGGGCGGATGGCCGGCGCGCTGGGCAGGGTTGCCATCTGATCCAGGGACAGTGTTGGGGCTACGGCCTGGGGCCGAGGCGCCGCGATGTGTTGCGGCGGCACCGGCTCAATGTGCTGCCCCGCCATCGCGCGTTTCAGGTCGGCGGCAAATTCGTGCGCGGTCTGGTAGCGGTTCTCGGGAGCCTTGGCCAGCGCGCGCATGATGACGGCTTCGAGACTTGCAGGCAGGGCGGTGTTGATTATGGCCGGCGGCGGCAAGGGCTCGCTGATGTGTTTCATCGCCACGCCAAGGGGCGTATCGGCGTCGTAGGGGAGATAGCCGGTGGTCAATTGGTACAGCACCACGCCCAGCGAGTAAATGTCCGAGCGCTCATCACCGGCCTGGCCCATGCCTTGCTCGGGCGCCATGTACGCTGGCGTCCCCACCATCGTGCCGCTGGCCGTCAGCCCGACGACGTCCACCATCCTGGCAATGCCGAAATCGGTGAGGATGGGCTGCCCGTCTCGGGTGAACATGATATTGGCCGGTTTGACGTCGCGATGCACCATCCCATGCTGGTGGGCGTAATCCAGGGCATTGGCGATTGCGGTGACGATACCCACCGCTTCCTCCAGCGGCATCAGTCTACCTTTCTCGGCCAGTTCCTGCAGCCGCTCTTTCAGGGTGGGTCCCTCGATGAACTCCATCACCATGTAGTAGGCGTCGTCTTCTTTGGAGTAGTCAAAGTCATAGACCTGGATGATGTTGGGGTGACGGAGCATTGCGGCGATCTTTGCCTCACGTTGGAAGCGGGTCAGGAAATCCGCCTCGGTAGCCAGGAAAGAGTGAAGCACCTTGATGGCCACGTAGCGGTCAAGGCCCGGCTGATAGGCCTTGTAGACCTCGGCCATACCCCCACGTCCCAGATGCTCGACGATGCGATACTTGCCTAGCGTTTTGCCGATCAGCATGGTGTTTTGCTCCCGCGCCAATTTCGGTCGGGAGTTATTCTACCTTCGATTGCCGCTGGTGTCAATCTGGGGAATTGGGAAGCATCCTCCCCCTCCCCCAGATTTCGAGAGGGGGGAGGGGAAGGAGAGAGGTGAGAGTTTAAGGGGTGACGATGAACCGGCTACTGGCCGACCGTCCCCACGTCGTCAGGTCGTACATCTCGGACACTTCGGCCGGCAGCGAGACGAACTCTCCGGCGCGGGTGGCGCGAGCCAGATACGTGAAGGTGTGACGCCCTGCACGCATCTCGGTGATGAAGAAACTGACCCGCTCGCCGCGCACTTCTTTGTAGTTGTAGCCGTATTCCTGCCAGTAATAGTGGGGCTCCGAGACGCTGGCCTCGTGGCTGGTGGTATTCAGCGCCTCGTTCAGCGCCTCCAGTCCCCCTGGCAGGTTGTCCTCGACGATGACGTAGAAGCCGTCTTCGGGCAGGTCCACCGTCAGGCGTACCTGCACCAGTTGACCGGGCGCTGCACGCCGGATCCGTAGACCGCTCTTCGCATCAAGATAAGTGCGCGAGACCCTCACGTTGCCGGCGGCGGCGATGCGTTCCTGGGGCACATAGACGCGGGTGCTGATGACATAGTACAGGCGTCCTTCCCCGCTCTGGCGGATGCGCAAAGTGTTCCTGCCGCGCAGCATCCGCTCCGCGCGAATCTCCAGGCTGACCGCCGGCTCGCCCGGGCCCAGCCGGCCGCCGGCGACCTCGACGCCGTTGAGTTCGACCGCGTAGGTGGTCTCGGCGGTGGCCCGTTCGAGCGCCAGGAGGTGATCGGTGAGCGCCAGGATGGCGAAGGAGGTCTCGTTCGTGCTGCCCCAGCCAAACTCGCGCCGTTGGCTCATCAGCCAGCGCACGATGCCGGGCTCCAGTTCGCTCTCCGGGGCGATGTGGACAAAGGCGCTCAGCGCCAGCGCGGTGCTGCGCGTCGTAGAGGCCATCGTCTTGTCGTAATAGTGCCCGTCCTCGGTGGGCTGCGGCCAGTAGACCATCCCGTTCGTGCGGACGGCGCTTGTAGCCAGGAGATCGAGCACCTGACGCGCTTCATCCGTCGCGCCCAGTTCGTGGAACGCCAGCGCCAAAGCCGCCTGGCTGAACGGGTCGAGTCTCTCGGCCTGCGCGAGGAGCGAGCGGGCGGCCTCCAGGCTTTGCTCTAAGCCTTTCGGATCACCATACCCTGCGAGCGCCATACTGTAGAGCGCGTAGGCCCGTGTGCGGATGTCCATCCCGTTCAGGTGCTCCCTCAGCCAGGCGATGCCGCGCTCGATCACTGCCGGGTCCACCTCGTAACCGGCCTGTGCGGTGATGGTCAGGCCAAAGACGACCCAGGCGGTCTGGTAGTCGTGGCTGGTGTCGTCGTACCACCAGCCCCAGCCGCCGTCGTTGTGCTGGAAGCCGTAGAGGCGCTGGACGCTGGCCGCGATCTTGGGTGAGAGGTCGGCCTGCAACGCCGGGTTGCCGATCCCCAGTTGGTGGAAGGCGCGACCGACGACGGCGTTGGGCAGCGCCTTGCTCATCGTCTGCTCGACGCAGCCGTAGGGGTAGCCGGTGAGGTATTCCAGCTCATGGAGCAGGCTGCCGGCGATGGAGCGGCTGAGTTCGATCTTGACCGTGCTCAGGCCGAGCGCCTCGGTGGGCAGCAATATCGCAGTGGTGAATTCGCCGCTGAACTGGCCGACCTGCACGTCCACGTCGGGCACCGCTAGCGGGCGGATGGGGATCGTGAGCCGTACCGCATCACCGCTCGCTCCCTCCTCCGCTTGCGGGGGAGGGGTGGGGAGGGGGCTGGCCGAGACGATGACCTGTGCTTCGCCCACTGCGACGGCGACGGCCGGCCAGCCGACGACGGTCTGCTCGCCGGGGAGCAGTTGGACGGTCTGCGTGAGCGGCCCTTTGATGGTGAGCAGGTCGGTATGGATGGAGACGGCCAGGCGCAGGCCGCGCTCGCTACAGTTGTGGACGATGGCCGAGATTTCCACATGGTCGCCTGCCGTCAGGGTGCGCGGCAGGAGCGGGCGCACGACGACAGGCTGTTGCGTGATAACGTTGACGAACGCCTCGCCGACCTGGGTATCTGCCGTGACGGCGCGGGCTGTCAACCGCCAACTGGTCAGGCTATCGGGCAGTCGGACGGTGAGCACGGCCTGGCCGTTGGCGTCGGTGCGCAGGGAGGGGAACCAGGCGGCGGTGTCGGGGAAATCGCTGCGCGGGTTGCCGGCGTCGAATCCCCCACCGCCCCCGCCGCCCCCGCCGCCGCAGTCGCAGGGGATGTAGCGGGTCAACGCCATCCCGTCGTAGGTGCGCACGATGTTGGCCCGCCGGGCGTAGAACCCGTCAAAGATCGCGCCGCACAGTTCTTCGCTCAGGCTAAAGATGGCCTCGTCCACCAGCGCAAGCGAGACCTCGGCCGAGACCGGCTCGCCACGCGCGTTGGTGACGCGCACGGTGAAGGTAGCCTGCTCACGCGGCGCATAGCGCATCCGGTCGGGCGTGATCGTGACCGTCAGGCGCTTGTGCTCTGCCGGCACGGCGAGTTCGACGCTGGCGGTGTGCAACCGGCTATCGGGCCGGCTAAAGTTGCGGCTCTCGTTCAGCGTGGTGTCCTGCTCCTCCCAGGCGTTGACCGTGACGAAGATGTTGGGCGCGTCGTCGGCCCGGATGGGCACGTCCACGACGGTGAGCGGCGCCTTCAGCGTGACCAACTGTTCGCGGCGCGTGCTGCCGCGCTCGAAGGTCAGGAGCGCCGGCCCGCCGAAGGGCGATTCGATCGCCAGTCGGGCCACGTCGCCGGGGGCGTAGGCGTCGCGGTCGGCGTAGATGCGCAGAGCGTTGCTCTCCCAGCGTTCCGCGCCGCCGAACAGATAGACCCACGACTCGCGCTCGATCCTGTGCCCCAGCCGGTCGTGGCCGCTCAGGTAGACGTTGTAGTATCCCGGCTGCGTGACGGTGAGTGAAGCGTCGGCCCAGCCATCCGGTCTGGTTCTCAATGTTGTGCTCTGCACGACGGTGGTGTAGCCATAGTCGGCATCGTTGTAGCGTCGCAGTTGCAGTGTCAGCGTGCGCCCGTTCACCGGCTCGTCGAAGATGGTGAGTGCGCGGGCGCGCACGTGGAACGGTTCGCCGGGGGTGTGAAAGTGACTGCCGAGGTCCAGGCTCAACCGCTCGGCGACAGGATAGACTCGCACGACGGCGAAACTGCTCACGCTCTGCTGGCTGCCGTCGTCTACCGTCGCCTCGATCCCCCAGGTGCTGTACGTGGGGTCGCGCCACCACCAATCGTCGCCGTGGCTCATCTCGGCGGGCAGGGTGACGGTGAAGCGTCCGTTGCCGTCGGTGCGGCCGGTGATGGCCGGGCGGTTGGAGCGGTACCAAATATACCGATCACTGGGAGCACATTCTCCCCACCAGTCGTCGCAATACGGCTGCCCCAGCCGATACACCCTGACCGTGATGGCAGCGTTCGCCACCGGCTTGTCGAAAAAGTAGCGGCTCTCGACGGTGACGGTCACTGTCTCTCCTGCGACATAGCGGTTGCGTTCCGGTGTGACGCTGACGCGGTAATCGGGTTTGCGATAGTCCTGGACTTTGAACGTCTGGCGGTGGCTTTCGCCATCCACGGCGACCTCGACGGCATAGTCGCCCAGCATGGCCCCTTCGGCCAGGTGGAACTCGCCGTTGAGCGTGCCAAAGCCGTTGGTGGCGAGTTGGAAGGTTTGCACGACGTTATTGCGGGCGTCGCGGATGCGCACGGTGACCGGTGTCCCCGGCGCCGGGAGGTTGAGGACGGCGTCCTCGTCGTGGCGGATGATGGCCTTGAAGTAGACGGTCTGGCCGGGGCGGTAGATCGGGCGGTCGGTGTAGGCGTAGACGGCGTAACGCAGCGTTGCAGGCGCCGGCCGCCACCAGTCCCACCATCGAGAGTAGTAGGGGCCGCTGCGCCATTCGTTGCTCAGGCCGGTGGCGGTGATGTCCTCGCCGTCGCGGGCGATCACGATGAGCGGCTGCGGGTCGCGGGCGACGGCGGTGCGAAAGACGCCCTGCGCGTCGGTCCGGCCCTGCGCCAGCCGTTGGCCGTCGCGGGCATAGACGCCGACCTCGACGCCGGGCTTGGGCACGCCGTTGATATCGGAGACCCAGGCGACGATCTGTCCTTCAGCCTGCTTGAGTGTGATGACGTTGCGCGTCAGCAGGAGGATGAGCTGGTCGTTGATGTGCCCTGCGCTCAGATTGAGGATGTAGAGGCCGGGGGGCACGTCGGCGGGGATGAGGGTCTCGTGCACACCGCCGGAATAACCGCTTCCGCTTCCGGCCTCGTCCAGCCAGCGTTTGGTCAGGGTCGTCCCTTCCAGGCTGATGGGCCGGTTCTCGTTGCCGGCTACACCCTTGAAGCCGGAGGAGTAGCGGTCGAGGAACTGGGGCAGTGTCAGGCGATACAACTCGAACGCGAGAATGCTGCTGAGGGTGCTCTTGTGGAGTACGAACTGCACGGCGCGGCGGCCGTCGGCGTCCACCACCTGGGCGTTGGGTCCCCAGCCAAAGTCGGCGATATTCTCGGCATAGCCGGTGCTGAACGACCAGACGTGGTCCCGGCGCAGGACGGGATTGCCGTCGGGGTCGCAGGCGCTCGCGCCGATGGTCACGGTATAGGCGGTGTGCTCGTCCAGGTAGCCGTCTGTCGGGCGAAAGACGAGCGTCGTCTCTTCCCACGTGAAATCGCCATCCACGGTGGGTGTGATGTGGAATGCGGCTTCGGTGCTGGCGGGGTCCATCGGCCGGTCGAAGGTCACACGAACGGCGCCGGCCGGGTGGGCGTTCGCTGCGCCGGGCTGCGGGTAGGCATCGAGGATCGGCGGCGGCGTGGTAAAGCGGAGCGGGTCGGGCGGGGGGAGCGGGTCGCCGTTGGCATCGCGCAGGCCGCTGCGGAAGCGGAGTGTGTACGTGGTCTCGTTGGGCAACGGCACGGTCGGAGTGAGGACTGCGACGGTCCCGTCCTTGCTCCAGGTCCACTCGCCCGGAATGGCGGGCCGGATGGTCAGGGCGCGTTGGATGCTCGCCGTATCCATCGGATAGTTGAAGTGGATGCGGAGCGGGGTGCTGTGGTTGCCTTCTCTGGCGGGCCAGATCGTGTGGGCGATCAGGCCGTCGAGCCGGTAGGTCCAGTCGTACTCTTGTGCCAGAGGGGTGCCGTCCGCGCCGGTGGTCTCCTGGGTGAGCGTGAACCGGTACTGCATGCTGGGGATGAGCGGCTCGCGCGGCGTGATGGTGAGGACGGCGCCTTTCCACTGTAGGTCGAGCGGCACTGCCGGCTCGACGGCAAGCGCGGCGGCGACGCTTTCCCGGTTCATCGCGCGGTCGAACGCGAGGCGGATGGCGGGACGGCGCTCGCGGATGGATACCTGGGTGGGCGTGCGGCTCACGATTCTGGGGGGCGCAGGAGCCGGTGTCGGGAGGGGCGAGTGAGACGACGCAGGCGCGGGTGGCTTGAGCGGCGAGGAAATCGGGCGCGGGTTGGATGCAGATTGCCGGGCGGGTACGAGTGCCTGGCTGTAGGCGCAGGCGCCTGCCAGGATGATCAGAGTGAACAGGGTTGGGAAGATGCTTTTGCGGTACATGGTGAGCCTCCTGACCTCTACTCCTCCCCCCTTGTCCCCCTCCCCTTCCCCC
>DAOUBA010000022.1:0-2614 GCA_034432855.1 Anaerolineae bacterium
AAGTTCCAGGTGGCCGTGCAGTTGCCGCCGGGGATATTCCGGCGGCGATAGTCGTTGTTCCACCCGGCCGTATTGTCCGCCGTCCAGCACCCGGCGGTCTCGTTATAGTCCGCATCGCCGTCGTCGACGGTAAAATAGCCTGACTCATCCATCGCCATAGGAGGAGCCACAAGCGGAGCGCCAGAGGTGAACACGTCGCTGTTGGTGATGCCAGGGTAGTGTAGCCACCGGTCGACGCTAGTTGCACCGTTGGGATGTTGCGACCAGGGGTCAGCCGCAGCACTGATCCATCCATAGGGATTGACGACTCTCCCGTTATGCGTCACATGAAAGTGCAGATGTGCCCCACAGGTTGGTGGATCGTTATCCGTGCAGCGATTATCAGGACCGGTTCCTTCCCGTCCGGCGCACCAGCCGGTATTGCCACTACGGCCCAAGATGCGCTGAAACTCGTCAGACTCAGGAATAGGGTCGCCTGTTTCGACGTGCAAAACACTCATATGGCCGTAGATGGTATGAAACCCGTTGGTGTGGTCAACATCCACGTAGAGACCGTAACCGGCGCGGTGGTTAGCGACATTATCCCACCCTGCGTAGGCAACGTTACCCACCGCCGCCGCGCGTACCAGTTCATACCGGAGTGCATAGTCAATGCCATTGTGACCGCTATAGCATTGGCGGGCATCGTCTGTTCCGCAGTTTTCTAGCCTCTGGATATTGTCGTAGTGGGTAACCGAACCCTGGGATTGGGCCGGCTCATTGCTCATCAGGGGAAGGTTGTGATCATACACAACGTTGACTCTTACGGTACCATAGTAAGGCGGGGAAAGGAAGCGATCTACCTGCTGCGTTGTAGGAGCAGCAAGAGAAACTTGCCGCGCAGCAACGAGGAGCAGCAACCCTGCTGCGATGAGAACGAGCGGTCCACCAGCAGTCAGAATGGATTTCAAGGCGTTCCTATTCATCATATCCTCCTTATTAGGGAACCCAGAGAATAGTGAGGGCAAGATAGCCTGACATCAACTGTTGCCAGCACCCTGTATGTATGTCCATAACATAGAGCCCTCCACTAAGCGGCGAAAAGACAAGTCGCGCTTGATCTGGAGACAGAGCTACAGGGGAAAGGTAAAGATCCCCCACCATTGCAAGTTCGCCAAGGCCTGAGACCCTCGCTATCGTCCGTGTGCTATTGCCGTCTCTCCGAACCGCCACCACATTTCCCGACCGTATCTCCAAAAAGATTAGTTCGGATTCGTCCGCCGCCCAGGTAAGTAGTTGTGGGGAGTCAGTCAGTTGAGCAATCTCCACCGTGTCTATGCCTTCACGGTGGGCCAGGTATATCGGAATCAAGTTAGTAGACCCTGTAGGATATATCGTCATCCACCTTCCAGACGGAGACCATCCTACATCAACCGGGTGATGCCCAAGTAACGAAATCAACTCCTGTAGTCCAGTGCTATCTATGTTCATACGAGATACGGCAATACTGTCCGCATCGGAATCATACTTGGCAAACAAGCACTGGACACCATCTGGTGAGACGGCTAAATCGTAAAAAGCGTTGGTAGGTAAGTAGTCAGTCAATTGCTGCCATCCACCTCCATCTGCGTCGACGACATAGATATTGTTGGTTCCCTCTGACACCGCCGGCTGGGCAACGCAAAGCAATTGATCATTAGAGATCCACCGGGGCATTCGGGTATTATAGGGCAAGTCTACCAAGGGCCAGGTATTGCCTGTTGCCAGATCGAGGATATACACCTGGTACCCCCAACCATAATCCTCAGTAAAGGCGAGTTTGGTGCCGTCCGGGGAGAGGGCCAACTCGAAGATATCCGCCTGGCTGTGGAAAACCCGTTGCAGGCCACTGCCATCGCTGTGGATACGGTAAATAAGAGAGGGATGGGGGCACACTCCTATCGAGTCACATTTCGCGGCCAAGAAGAGAATCTGTTCCACCGGTCCGCTGGAAGTAGGGGTAGGACATAGCGCTGCTGCAGGTGTGGCCGAAGGGTCTGTGGAAATCTGGGTGGGCGTCTCCGTAGCAATCGGAGCAGCAGTTGCAGTTAAGGTAGGTGGAGGAGTCGACGTTGGGACAACGGATACAGGAGTGGGCACAACGGATATTGTAACAACCCGCGAACCGCACGCCGCCAGCCCAAGCATGGCCATCATTACCACGACCGTCAAGACGCTGACCTGTTTCATCTCCTGTCCTCCTATCGTTCCTTACCCGCTAACCACACCGGACAACGCGCGTTAGCGTTCTGTGTCGCTTGGCGCACCTCGCCGCTGGCGACCTCCATCAGCCACACGTCGGCCATACCGCCGGCATCGGTGCTGAACGCCACCCACGCCCCATCCGGCGACCAAGCCAGCCCATCGCTCAATGCTCCCTCGAACCGCGTGACTGCCCGCACACTGCCAGACGCCGCGTCGGCCAGGTAGACATTGCTCTCCAGGTACGGCGCAGCCACGTCAGCGGCGCTCTCCTCGGGATTCTCCCGCACGACGAACGCCACCTGCCGCCCGTCCGGCGACCACACTGGCGGGTAGCCGTGCCCGGCATCCGCTGGAGCAATGACTTGCTCGTTGCGCCCGTTCCCGTCGGCCA
>DAOUBA010000023.1:0-4382 GCA_034432855.1 Anaerolineae bacterium
CGTATGTCCTGGTTTGTCTACGTCATCCGTCTGGCAGCGGGGATAGATCGCGACCGCGTGGTGACCTGCCTGGAGGAACGAGGCGTGCCTTCCAGGCCCTACTTCACGCCTATCCATCTCCAGCCTTTCTACCGTGAGCGTTTTGGCTACCAGGAGGGCGTCTTCCCTGTCACCGAGTCCGTGGCCCGTTCCGTGCTGGCTCTGCCCTTCTCTGGCGTGATGACGGAGGAGCAGGTGGATTATGTCTGCGAGGCGCTCAGGGCGGTCGTCTGACAAAACGTGAAATGATGCTGTTGGGGGGTAATCTGCTATGAGTTATGCGGTTGGAGTCCGCAAGTTACCGCCGATTCGGAATCGCTATTTCCTCGCTGCAGATGTGCTGCTGATGCCTTTGGCCGCTGGGGTTGCTTTCTTGCTGCGATTGGATGTGGCCGGCCTGCGATCCTATGCGCGCACCACGCTCGTTTTTGCAGCATTGGCGATGGTCGTCAAACCGGCGGTTTTTTACCTGTTTGGCCTTTATCGCCGCTACTGGCGCTACGCCAGTGCTAATGAACTGGTCAACATCGCTTTGGCGACCTTGAGCGGTACGGCAGTAGTGACGCTGTTGGTGTATTCACTCGCCTCTCTTGTCTGGGAATTTCCCTCTCTGCCCCGTTCTATCCCTTTCTTGGATTGGTTGGTTAGCCTCCCCCTGGTCGGCGGGACGCGCTTCGCCGTGCGACTGGCAGCCGATGTTTTCTCCAGACGGCAGCGTAATGGTCAGCCGAGGGATGGGCGATATCGAGAGCGACGTGTGTTGGTGATGGGGGCTGGCGACGCCGGGGCGATGATCGTGCGCGAGATGCAGGCTAACCCCGGCCTGGGATACGTCCCCATCGGCCTGCTGGACGATAATCGGGCCAAGGCCGGCATGGAGATCCACGGGGTGCCTGTGCGGGGCGCACGGGAAGATATACCCCGCTTGGTTAGTGAAGAGCAGGTAGACGAGGTGATCATTGCCATGCCCAGGGCGCCGGGACGGGCGATCCGCGAGATTGTCGCTATCTGCCAGGAGGCCGGTGTGGCCTGTAAGACCATGCCGGGCATCTATGAACTGATCTCCGGCCAGGTGAGTGTCAAACAGGTGCGCGAGGTGCGCATCGAGGACCTCCTGCGGCGCGAACTCGTGCAGATTGATGGTGGAGAAGGCGGACGTTATCTTAATAACACGGTGGTATTGGTCACAGGAGCCGGCGGGTCTATCGGCGCTGAACTGTGCCGCCAGATTGCTCAGCATAGTCCAGGTCAGTTGCTCCTGCTGGGTCATGGCGAGAACAGCATTCATCACATCCTGCTGGAGTTGCAGGAGAGATTCCCTCACCTTGCCGTGCAGCCGCTCGTCGCTGATGTTTGCGACCTCGACTGGCTAGCGACTCTGTTCACCCGCCATGAGCCTGAGGTAGTCTTTCACGCTGCGGCTCACAAACACGTGCCGCTAATGGAGGCCAACGTGGCTGAGGCGGTGAGGAACAATGTTTTTGGCACCCTGAACTTGCTGCGGGTTGCCGAAGCCAGCAATGTTAAGCGTTTCGTGCTCGTCTCTACGGACAAGGCGGTCAACCCGGTGAACGTGATGGGAGCCACCAAACGACTGGCCGAACTGTTGGTACAGGACGCGGCTCGGCGCACCGGGGGAGCCTACGTAGCCGTGCGGTTTGGCAACGTGCTGGGCAGCCGGGGCAGCGTGGTGCCTCTCTTCCAACACCAGATCGCCACCGGAGGCCCGATTACGGTGACCCATCCGGACATGCGGCGCTACTTTATGACTATTCCTGAAGCCGTGCAGCTCGTCATCCAGGCGGCGGCCTTGGGGCAGGGAGGCGAGATATTCGTCTTGGACATGGGTGAGCAGGTGCGCATCGTGGACCTGGCGGCGGAGTTGATTCGCCTCTCGGGGTTAGAGCCTGGGCGTGATATCGAGATCGCCTTCACTGGCCCACGTCTGGGAGAAAGGCTGAGTGAGGCGCTATTTGGTGATGGCGAGGAAGCCTGCCCCACACGACACGAAAAGATCCTCGTTGCACGCGGAAGCAATGCTTGGAATAGCGAGATACTTTCCCGTCACTTGCAGGAGTTAGAGGTGCTGGTGAAGGGAGGAGAAGCAACACACATTCGGGCCAAAATGCGGGAAATCGTGCCAGAGTATAAATCCTTACCTCAGGATTCCCAAGATAGGCAGGACAGTGAAGATGTGTCCACCTATGTCAGGGAACCTCTGGGGATGATACATTGATGAACCGACACCGCTGGCTGGTGCTTCTCCTGGGACTGGCGCTGGTGCGCGGCCTGATTTACGCCGCGGTCATCCCTCCGTGGCAATCTCCTGATGAGACGGGCCATTTCGAGTATGTTTGGCTCATAGCCCACCTGGGCCGGCCGCCCGATCAGGGAGGTGGTTCGGCATCCTTCGAGCATGAACTGCTGGGTTCGCTTTACGAATGGCGATACGATGAGTATGTTGGCCCTCCTTTGCCGGGCCGAATGCCGGCTCGGATGAACGATTTGTCGGCCGCTGTTCTGGCCTCTCGGGCGCGAACAGTGTCTACGGAGCGCTTCTCGCTCGCCTACCTGTGGTCGGCCGCGTTCCTGCTCTCCTTTCGTTGCCAGGACCTCGTGTTTCAGCTGTACCTTGCCCGCCTGTCATCCGTGCTTGTAAATGTGGGTATTGTCTGGTTGGCATTCCAGACGCTTTTGGAACTGGTACCCTCGCATCCGCTCCTTGCTTTCTTGATGGCATCTGTGGTGTTGTTCTTGCCACAACACACCTTCATCAATAGTATGGTTGGAGATGGTGTTCTGGCGGAACTGATGGCCTGCCTGGTCGTGTATTGCTGGGTCCGCCTCTTCCGGCATGGGCTTACGGTCTGGGAGGTTGTCGGCTTGATATTCGGCACGCTTGCCGGTATCTGGAGCAAGACCACGGCAATCTTCCTGATCCTCGTCAATATCGGACTGACCATCTGGTGGTTAGTGCGTTGCCACCGGTATGGTCAGTTCAGTCGGCGGTATTTGATCTATCTATGTGCTGGCGTCGCTATGCTAGGGGCAGGTGTATGGCTGTGGGGTCGTTTCTCCCATCTGGGTGCTCAAACGGTGCAATCGGTATATTCGTTTCGACAGGCTCTGTCGCCCTCAGGGCTCTTGTGGATGGATGCGCGTGGGCTTACCGTAGGAGAAGCTCTTCTGGCTTCTTACGACAGTTTCTGGGCCAATTTCGGTTGGATGGCTCTGCCCGTCAGTGGAAGATGGTACGGTGCAATCGCGCTGCTCTCCGTGATGGCCCTGGCCGGATGGATTTGTGGCAAGCCAAGGGGGATGCCTTCTTGGGCTGTGGGCATGATGGGTGGGACGACAGGCATGGCTTTGGCGATCTTTGTGTGGGCGGCGATTCTGTCACAATCAGGGTACTACCAGTTTCAGGGTCGCTATCTTTTTCCTATTATAGTACCCTACGTTTTTCTAGTTGTGGGAGGCTTGGCGAGGCTGATCCCTGCTCTAGAGCAGCGCTATGGGGTGGCACTATTCCTGCTATCCCTGGTTGGTTTTGACACTTGGTGCCTCGTTGGATACATTCTTCCCTATTTTGTCCGTAGGTAATCTTCGGTTCGGAGGTTCTCAATGCGTCAAACGCGAATCCTTCTCGCTCTTCTGCTAGGCGGTCTTGCGGCGCTAGTGCTGGTCCTTGTTGCGCCAGACGAGGCAGTGGCTTCCATAGGTACTCTGACCTCAGTACGTGAGCAGGATAGGGTCAGTCAGACGGGGCCTTACACGCTGTATCTCCCGCTAGTGGCACGCCTGTATGATCCGAGTTATGTCTCTCCCTTTGGCGTCATAATGTACGGTAACGTAGACGAGGCGGAAGGACTGTCGAATATGAGGAATGCTGGCACCCGGTGGGTCACCACGATGCTTCATTGGTCGGCGATCGAGCCTGTCGAGGGGGTTTACGATTGGTCGAGTTTTGACACCAAGGCGCAGAATGCCCAGGCTGCGGGAATGGACGTCTTTGTCCTGTTTACTGGAAATCCGTCGTGGGCAGCCGCGCTGCCGGGCGGCCCGGTGACGGATACCCAGGACCTGGTGAATTTCGCCACCCTGATGGCCGAGCGGTACGACTGCGATGGGATGAATGACGCGCCAGGCTCTCCTTGTGTCCACTACTGGTCTTTCTACGCCGAGCCGGATAACGGGAGCCTGGGCTATGCGCTCGGAGGGAAAGGTTACTGGGGGCACAATGGGGCCGGCTTTGCGGCGATGCTCTCGCAGGTTTCCCCGGCCATCCACGCCGCCAACCCTCGTGCCAAAGTGCTCGTCGGCGGGCTGGCCTACGATTGGTTCGA
>DAOUBA010000024.1:0-11251 GCA_034432855.1 Anaerolineae bacterium
GGCGGGACGTCTGGCTGATCACGCCGGTTGTCGCATTGACCTGCGCCCTGGCCTACTGGCTGCTCTCGAAGCAGCCTCTCGCCGCGCAGGCTGTATGGCAGATCGGGCTGGCGGCAGCCATCACACTCGCCATCTACCTGTTCAGGCGGCCCGAGATCGCCTTCTTCTACACCCTGTTGCCCCTCATCGCCGTCGTCACCGTAGGATGGCCGGCAGGACTTGCAGCAGAGGGGTTGCTGATCCTGCTGGCGTGGTGGCTCGCTGGCGGATCGCTCGTGCCCTCGTTCCCGGTCGCCTACGGCCTGGGGATCGTCGCCGGTGGCGCATGCACCGGGCTTGTGGGATGGGCTTCGGAGCGCACCCTGCTAACTGTGACCCAATGGTCGCTCTACAGTTTCGCCGAAGCGCAGAAGAACATGGAAGAGGCACGCCAACAGCGGGCGCAACTGGCGCGCGTGCTGAAGGACCTCGACCAGGCCTACTACCGCCTGCAGCGGGCCAACACCGCCCTGGTCGCTGCCCGCAAAGCAGCGGAAGATGCCGAGCGCTTCAAGGCCGAGTTCGTGACCAACGTGAGCCACGAACTGCGCACGCCGCTGAACCTCATCGTCGGCTTTAGCGAGATGATGATGACGGCGCCCGAAAGTTACGAGGGTGTCCAACTCCCCGGCCCCTATCGCAGCGACCTGAACGCGCTCTACCATAGCGCGCGCCACCTGCTGGCGCTGGTGGACGACGTGCTGGATCTGGCACGTATCGAGATCGGCAAGATCGCGCTGGCGCGCGACGAGGTGGACATGGCCGCGCTGATCATCGAGGCCGTGGAAATGGTACGCGACTATGTTGCCGCCAAGGGGCTAGAGTTGCAGGTGGACGTGGCCGCCGATCTGCCGAAACTCTGGATTGACCGATTGCGCATCCGCCAGGTGTTGCTGAACCTGCTAGTGAACGCCGCGCGCTTTACCGAGCGCGGCTGGATCCGCGTGGAAGCCTCGCAGCAGGGGGATGAGATCATCGTGCGCGTGACCGACACGGGTCGGGGCATCCCGGCGCAGGACCTACCCAAGATCTTTGAAGAGTTCCGCACTACCGAACAGCCCACTTCCACCTGGCACAGCGGCACGGGGCTGGGACTGCCGATCAGCAAAAAGTTCGTCGAACTGCACCACGGGCGCATGGGAGTGGAAAGCGTCTATCTGCAGGGCACCTCATTCTGGTTCACGCTGCCCTGCGCACCGGGGCTGATGGCCGGGCGAGAGTTGGCGCACGTGGACCGCCCGCAGCCGGTTATGCGCCTGAGCGCCTCCGAGCGCATTGTCGTCGTCGCACACGAGGATACACAAGTGACGACTCTGCTCCAGCGTTACCTGGATGGCTATCGCGTGGTGAGCGCGGCGAATGTGGAGGAAGGCACCGCTCTGGCCGAGGAACTCAAAGCACTGGCGTTGGTCGCGGATGTAAACGAGACACCAGTAACCCCGCCGGGCAACGTGCTGACCGTGCGCTGCCCACTGCCCAGCGGGCGACGGGCGGCATTGGCCCTGGGCGCCGACGATTTCCTGGTCAAGCCCGTCTCGCGCCAGGAATTGTGGGCAGCCATCGAACGGCTGGGGAAACCGGTGCAACGTGTACTCGTCGCCGACGACGACCCGGAGATCGTACGCCTGTTCCGGCGCATGCTCTGCACCCACATCCCGCCGCAGGACTGCCTGGAGGCGTACAACGGCGAAGAGACGCTGCGCTTGATGCAGCGCGAAAAGCCGGATTTGGTACTGCTGGACTTGATGATGCCGGAGGTGGATGGGAGTGGGGTCCTGGAGCGCATGGCCGCCGATCCCGATCTGGCGGACATCCCGGTCATCATTGTCTCTGCCAAGGGTCAGGATCAGGCCAGCCTACCACTCCCCGGTGCGATCCAGGTCTCCAGAGCCCAGGGCTTTCAGTTAGGAGAAGTCGTGCGTGCGTTGGAGGCGCTCTTTAACGCGCTGGCGCCAGGCTGGCACCCGAGCGGCTCCACGGCGCCAATGTCCGTAGAAGCGTCTGTTGAGCCACCGGTTTCGCCAAGTATGCCGCTGCCCCCAGCGTCAGCGCCAGTTGCGGCTCGTTGAGCACCGAGCAGACAATGATCGGGATGTCGCGGGTGTCGGCGCTCGATCTGAGTGCCATCAGGAACTCCCAGCCGTCCTCTTTGGGCATCATCACGTCCAGCGCGATGACCGTGGGGCGCGTCTCGATGAGCATACGCCGCGCCTCAGCACTGCTGGCAGCACCGATGACCCGCCAGTTGTGGCCTGCCAGGTAACGGCGAAAGAGGTCTACGAAGGCCGTGTTATCGTCCACCACCAGGAGTGTGCAGGGTTCGGCCACGGGCCACGCCAGACGCGCTTCCCAAGCGCCATGCTCCGTGACCGCCAAGCGGAGCACGCCGCGCATCGCCGCCATCAGTTGACGGCAGATCTCCAGGCCGGTATCTCCATCTTGCTCCGAAGCGGACACCGATGTGAGGGTGTTGCTATGGGCCACCACACGGATGCCCGTTTCGCCCCCACCGGCAAAGCCATTCACCTCCACTTGCCCCTGGCTTGCGGCCCCTAGCGCGTGGGTGATCACATTGAGCACCGCCTGGCGCAACATCACCCGGTCGGCATGCAGCACGGTAAAGCGCTGCATGGGGGCAAAATGGATGGTCGCGCCTTTTGCCTGCGCCAGCGGCTCCACGACGGCGCGCAGATCGTCCAGCACCTCAGCGGTGTCTACCGCTTCCCACGTCGCCTGGGCGCACAATCGTTCTGTCTCCGCGCGGATGAGGTCCTCCTGTGCCGCACCGTCCGCCTCGGTCACAACAGGAGGGGCGACCGCACGAGCCTTCTGCCACTGTTCCCACAACACGCCCGTCAGCGCGTCCAGCACGCGCGCCTGGTCGCGGAAGTACTGGCTCTTGCCCAGGGCCAGCCGTTCCATCGCCTCGTTCGGACTCAGGCCCTCGATGTAGCGCAACTCCAGGATGCGATACGCGCGCCAGTCGGGCGATTGGGCCGGCACGCCCGCTGCCGGGCGCATGGCGCGGATGACCTCGAGCAGCACACGACGCAGGTTCTGGCTACGGTGCAGCGCCTCACCTGCCTCGGTCAGCAAGGCCGCCAGCGGGTGCGCTTGCAAATAAGGAGAGTCGTAGAGCCGGTTGAGCGCATCGTGCACCCACCGAGCGAATGTTTCGCGATCGGGGGGCATGGAGAGTTCTACCATAACGGAGGGATTGATACCGGAATAGAAAGGGACTAAACACCTTTACGAGTGTCCAGTAAGCATGGTATGATACAATTGGTAGAGTACACCAGATGAAGGGCTTTGTCAAGATGGATTCTAGGGCCCTCTGTGTGCCCGGTGGGAATATGGCACAGTTTTCTCCGCAATGCGGTATCCAAGTGCTACGCTCAGCCCGTGTCCATTCATAGCGCGGCCTCCTGCCGCAACCGAATCGAATACCGATTGACCGCGCCGCCGTGAACCGGCGTCGCCGGAAGCGTTTCCTTCCCGGAAGAAACCCCGCCAGCACCGGCTCTTTCAGGCCGGTGCGGCCAAGAGCAAAATCTTCGCGGTTGCGATAGTTTTTCGAGGGCAATACTATATTACTCGTGACTCAGGGGCATATCCGACTGCCCTGTTGCAGATAGCCAGCGAATGGCTATGCGTCAGGAGTGTCGAGGTGAAGCAACGCAGGTTTATCAAGTTGTGGCTATCTCTGGTTATTGTTATTGCTAGTAGCCTTGTGGCCGGGATAGCCCTGGCGGGTGATTACCTGGGAGCAGGAAAGTTCCCCTCCAACCAAATAACTCGCTGTCACTCGGGTTCCTATCCGGCTGAACATCAGAATGCCTCTGCCAAATGGAGCGCCGTAACGGATTTGGATATCTATTACAATTGCACTAACTACAACGTGAACACACGGTCATATAACTACGGTAACACAGGGTATTATGGCTGGGTGGAGATCTGTTTCACCGATGGAACTTGTTGGAATGGAAGCCGAGAGTATGAGCCGGTTGACAAAACCTACAAGAGCTGCACGGCTAAGACGAATACCTATTATTTGAGTGGCTGGACAAGTACACAACGCCAATCCATAGCGACTCATGAATTAGGGCATTGCTGGTCACTGGGTCATCGCCCGGGTGATTCGACCAGTGTCATGCAAATCACATTCCCCAGTGCCATTGTCGAACCGAACAGCAGAGACAAAGAGTTGGTTAACGCTAGGTACTAGCGCAACCGCCAAGAGATAGTCGCCCAATCACTACACTTGGCAGGACAGGAAAGGCATGGTAAGAATTTATGAAACGCATAATGCTATGCGTCAGTACGGCCCTGGTGGTTGTGTCGCTCGGCTGGGCGATCGGGACAAGACTCTTTCCCAAGTCGGCAGAGTTCCTGCCCCCCGCATCGTCTGCGGACGGGGGACAAGCCGGTATTGAGGAGATAGCAGCCAGTTGGGTCTTTCCGGGCATGACCGTTGCAGAAGAAACGGCTGAGGCCGATCTGATCGTGCGCGTCAGGGTGTTGAACGTGAATGTTCGGAAACTACGACAAGTCGGCCCCCGATATGCAGCAGATGGCACCACCGTGCTCGGTGAAGATGTAGAAGTCATGCCGTTTACCGATGCGAGGATGCAGGTGCTCGAAGTCTATAAAGGCTCCGCAGATAACCATATCGTGGTTATGCAAATGGGGGGGGAGCTGCCGGCAACAGATGGCGATCCGGCCATAAACTATATGATGCCGGGCGATCCCATTTTTGTGCGCGGCAGCGAGCACATCTTGTTCCTGAAAGATATTTCGGACGATCCTGTGCACAATAGAGGCATCAATCGAAGACTATATCGCCTGGTGAACCCCGCCGGGCGCTATGAGATTCAAGGTGACAAGGTCACCAACTGTTTCTCCGTGGAAGCATCATTACCGACGACGCTCGGCGAACTGCTAAACCAAATCCGGCAGGCTGTGAATCAAAGTCCGTAGCATCCGATATGGCCCCTACAGCCGATTGATCATCGACAGGTCAACCATAACTTGCTCTGACGGCGCTCGGACTAGACTCTCGCCAATCAGCTATGCTGGTGTACATGAAGGCCGGCGTTTGCCAACAGAGAAGGGCAAGCCATTTCTCCTGCGTGAAAATGTGCCCGGGGATTGGCCAAAAAAGCCACGCAGAAAGGGGGTGGTAATAGGAGATTGTGGTGTCAACAGAAGGGTGTGGAATGAGGTTCGAGAAGCCAAGAAACCAAGAACAGATTAGGAGGAAAGATGTCCAAGAAACTGTATCCGGTATTAGCCTCGCTGCTCATCGGCGCTATGGTACTCGCGTCCTGCAAGGCAACGCCGACGGCAGCACCGACGGCCGTTCCTACCACAGCGCCAGAAGGTCCCAGCGGCGATCTGGAGATCTTTAGTTGGTGGACGGCGGGCGGCGAGGCCGAGGGCCTGAACGCGATGTTCGAAGTCTTTGCCGCCGAGTATCCGAACGTGAACATCATCAACGCCACCGTCGCCGGCGGCGCGGGTGTGGATGCACGGGCGGTGCTGGCAACCCGTATGCAGGGCGGGCAGCCCCCTGACTCCTTCCAGGTGCATGCCGGCCACGAACTGATCGACACCTACGTCGTCGCCGGGCAGATGGAGCCGCTGACCTGGCTGTACGAGGAGGAGGGCTGGCTCGACGTGATGCCGCCTGACCTGATCGAGATCCTCTCCTACAACGGCGAGATCTGGTCGGTGCCGGTGAACATCCATCGCGCCAACGTGCTGTGGTACAACAAGGCGGTCTTTGAGGAGCACAACCTGCAGCCGCCGACTACGTGGGACGAGTTCTTCGAGGTGGCGGAGGCCCTACAGGATGCGGGCATCGTCCCCCTGGCGCTGGGTGAGGCCTGGACGCAGGTGCACCTCTTCGAGACCGTGCTCCTGGGCACACTGGGGCCGGACGCCTACAATGGTCTGTGGACCGGCGAGACGAACTGGAACGATCCCAAGGTCGTCAAGGCGTTGCAAACGTTTGATCGTATCTTTGACTACGTGAATGAGGACTATGCGGCGCTCTCGTGGGATCAGGCGACGCAGTTGGTGATTGACGGCGACGCCGCCATGAATATCATGGGCGACTGGGCGGAAGGCTACTTCAAGTCGAAGGGCCTGACGCCAGGGGTCGAGTTCGGCTGGGCGCCTTCGCCGGGCACCTCCGGCTCCTTCGACGCCCTCTCCGACAGTTTCGGCCTGCCGGTGGGCGCACCCAACCGCGACGCCGCCATCGCCTGGCTCAAGGTGTGCGGTTCCAAGGCCGGGCAGGACGCCTTCAACCCGCTAAAGGGTTCGATCCCGGCGCGCACCGATGGCGACCGCAGCCTGTACGACGAGTACTTGCAGTCGGCGATGGACGACTTTGGCAGCGATGTCATCGTCCCTAGCCTGATGCACGGCGCGGCCGCCGCCCCCAGTTGGCAGCAGAGTATCATTGACGCCGTCGGCCTCTTCGTCGCCAACCGCGACGTGGCCGCCTTCCAGGAAGCATTGGTCGCAGCCTGCAGCGATGCCGGGGTGTGTCAGTAGATTCCCATATCGGAGCGGGGCGGCTAAAAAGCCGCCCCGCTCAACGGATGATCAACTATGCGCATCAGCAAGAATCGCTTGATTTCTATCGCCTTTATATCACCATCGGTATTGGCAATCGCCATCTTTGTCTACGGGTTCATCGCCTGGACGGTCCGTGCCTCGCTCTCGGCCTGGCAGGGCCTGCTTCCAGATTATACCTTCGTGGGCCTCACCAATTTCGGCCAACTGTTCCGCGATCCACGCTTCCAGATTGATATGCGCAACACGGGCATTTTCACTGTCTTTTTCCTTACGTCTTGCCTGACGCTTGGCCTCATTCTAGCAGTTCTGCTGGACCAGCGCCCGCGCAGCGAAGCGCTGTTCCGCAACGTCTATCTCTTTCCGATGGCGATCTCGTTCATCGTGACCGGAGTGGTCTGGCGCTGGCTGCTGAACCCGGCTACTTCTGCAAGTCGCCTGAGCGGGCTCAACCTATTATTCCATGCGGTCGGCCTGGATTTTCTTATCTCCAAGTGGTACACCCATCCCAAATTAGGGATCGCAGCCATTGTTATTCCGGCAGCCTGGCAGATGTCGGGTTTCACTATGGCGATGTACCTGGCCGGCCTCCGGGGCATTCCCGACGAACTGCGGGAAGCCGCCCGCGTAGACGGTGCCAGTGAGTGGCAGATCTACCGACACATTATCCTGCCGATGCTGAACGGGGTGACTCTGAGCGCGGTCATTGTCCTGGGGCACATCTCGCTCAAGGTTTTCGATCTGGTGATGGCAATCACCCAAGAGGGTGGACAGGGATACTCGGCCGACGTGCCGGCTCTGAATATGTGGTACACGACCTTTCGCGCCCTGCGCTTCGCGCGCGGGGCAGCCATCGCGATCATTATCCTGCTGACCGTCGCTGTCCTGGTAGTGCCATACTTGATGTATACACTGCGCACAGAGGTCGAGCAATGAAACGCATAATCACCCGTGTGCTTCTGTACGTGCTGCTCCTCGCAGCGGCCGTGTTCTATCTGACGCCGGTCTATGTTCTCCTGACGACGAGTTTCAAGAGTTTCCAGGAGGTCAACCTGGCGACGATGTGGGCTTTACCCTCCGGCATTTATGTAGATAACTTTGTGGCCGCTTTTGAAAAGTTGGCGCCGAACCTGTTGAACAGCCTCTCTCTGTGTGTTGCAGCCACCCTCCTCTCCGCGTTCCTGGGGTCGCTCAATGGGTACGTCCTGTCGAAGTGGAGATTCCGCGGCTCGCATGCTCTGTTCACAGCGATGTTGTTTGGCATGTTCATTCCATATCAGAGCATCCTGATCCCACTGGTGCGGTTTATGCAAACGGTTCGCTTGTATAACACCCTCTTTGGATTGATGTTCGTGCACGTGATCTATGGTATCCCGATCACCACGCTGATCTTTCGCAACTATTACGCCTCTATCCCAACAGAGATGGTCGAAGCGGCACACATAGACGGGGCGGGGATCCTGGGCATCTACCGCTACGTGATGCTTCCGCTGGCGCTGCCCAGTTTCGTCGTCGTGATGATCTGGCAGTTCACCTCGATCTGGAACGAGTTCCTGTTCGCCGTGACGCTTACTGGTCCCAAGTACTGGCCGGTCACGGTGGCGTTGCAAAACCTGGCCGGCAGCCAGATCGTGGAGTGGAACGTGCAAATGGCCGGGGCCTTCTTGGCGGCGCTGCCCACGTTACTGGTCTATATCTTCTTGGGGCGTTTCTTCCTACGGGGCTTGATGGCCGGGGCGTTGAGGGGGTAAGAGAGCGCAGTAACCGCATCTCTTTTGGTAACCCAAATGCGGCAAGGAGATTATCATGGGGCCCGGCAGGTTCGGCAGTAGCAACATCAACCTGGGGGTCAACGTGAGTTACGCCGACATTGACAACGCCGGTGTACTGGTCGAGATGGCCCGTGAAGAGGCGGGCCAGGTCCCGGAAGTCTCCTACGGCACTCACTTCTTCCAGGACCTGGTGGAGGCGCAGATCATCTATATCCCCGTATATCCCGATGACAAAGAGGCCGGGTTCAATCGCGATTTCTTCGCGGGCGCGCCCAATCGTCTCCAAGACCTCGTTCCCGATGCGACGGGGCTGGATGGCGTAGTGCGCGTGATTGACGTCCCTGCGACAGCCGCTGGCCGGTACGCCAGCGTCGTCGCCGACCCACACAGCCGGCGCGCGCTCTGCTTGCTGGTATAAAAAAGACCTCCGAGGTTTCTGACACCTCGGAGGTCTGACTGCTAGACCCAGCCGCGCAGGCGACAGGCTTCGGCCACGCGGCCCACGGCCACGATGTAGGCTCCCATGCGGTTGTTGACCCGGTGCTTCTGCGCCGTCTCGTGCACGGCGTGGAAGGCGGCGGTCATCTTCTTGTCCAGCCGCTCGTGGACCATCTCCAGGTCCCAGTAATAATCGTAGGCGTTCTGTACCTGCTCGAAGTACGAGACGGTCACGCCGCCGGCGTTGCACAGGAAGTCGGGGATGACGTACACGCCTTTATCGAACAGGATGGCGTCGGCTTCGGGGGTGGTTGGGCCGTTGGCTAACTCGGCCACGATGCGGGCCTTGACTTGGGCGGCATTTGCTGCCGTGATCTGGTTCTCCAGCGCAGAGGGCACCAGGACGGTCACATCCAGTTCCAGCAGTTCTGCGTTGGAGATGTTCCTGGCGCCGGGAAAGTTGATCACCGAGCCGGTCTCTTGTTTGTGCGCGGTAACCGCCTCCACGTCCAGGCCGGCGGGATCGTAGATGCCGCCTTTGGAATCGGACACGGCCACGACCTTGAGGCCGAGCAGTTCCTGGCCCAGGCTATGGGCGAACTGTCCCGCGTTGCCGTAGCCCTGAATGGCCGCTGTGGCGCCCTGCAGGTCGATCCCCAAAACTTTGGCCGCCTCGCGGATGCAGGTCATCCCGCCGCGCGCGGTGGCGTCGCCGCGGCCCTGGGAGCCACCCAACGCGATGGGCTTGCCGGTAATGACGCCGGGCACGTTGTAGCCACGCATAAACGAGTACTCGTCCATCATCCAGGCCATGATCTGCGGCGTGGTGTAGACATCGGGCGCGGGTACGTCCATCTCTTCGCCCAGGATGCGGCCCACCTGGCGGATATAAGCGCGGCTGAGGCGCTCCAGTTCCCGCTCCGACATTCTCTTGGGGTTGCAGACGATGCCGCCTTTCCCGCCGCCCAGTGGCAGGTCTAACACGGCGGTCTTCCACGTCATCCAGGCGGCCAGGGCACGCACCGTGTCAATGGTTTCCTCTGGATGGTAGCGGAGGCCGCCCTTCGTCGGCCCGCGGGCGTCATTGTATTGGACGCGGAAACCGTGAAAGATCTGCGTTGTGCCGTCATCCATCCGCACCGGCAGCGTGACGTGCAGTTCGCGCAGCGGCCAGCGCAACAGTTCGTGCACCGCCGGCTCGAGGCCCATGATCTGTGCCGCCTGATCCAACTGCTTCTGCGCGATGGCAAAGGGGTTCAACTCTTCTGGCATGGTCGTTTTATCCTCCAATGAAGTATATCAACGGCTCTTACGCTCTGTCTTGCCCCAGGCGATCCTGGAGCAAGGTAAAGTGTTGGATCAGGATCTTCTTCCCTTTGTCGTACTGACCTGCCGCGATCGCGTTCACGATGGCACGGTGGCTGGCCCACATTTGTTCGTAGTAACTGAGGTCGAAGTAGCGGTGCAGGCCGACCGCTTCGTAGGCGTCCCAATACGCCCGCAGCAGTCCTCTCACGAAATCATTGTCCAACCGCTCAAAGATACGCAGGTGGAACTCGCGATGCTCACGGTAGGGGATCTCGACCGGCGTGCCGCTCAACTTACGGTCGGCGCGGTCGAGGATACGCTCCAGTTCATCCAAATCCTCCTTCTGCAAATTGCGCGCCGCCCGGTCCCAGAATGCGTTTTCCAACTCGACCCGCAATTGGTAGAAGCGGTCGAAATTCCCTTTATTGAGCGCCAGACCATAGAGGACGAGCGTGCGCACGGCGGTGTAAAAGTCGAACGGGAGGACATAGGTGCCGTCGCCGGGGCGCATCTCGACGACGCCGTAGGCCTGCGCAGCGATCAGTTCCTCGCGCAGTTTGCCCCGGCTGACCCCCAACTTGTCGGCGAGTTCGTCCATCGGCGGCAGTTTGATCTCGCCTGCTTCGTTTCGTGCGTCGCGCCCTCCGTCCACGATGTACTGGAAGATCGCATAAGAAAGCAGATCCTCGGGCATTTTTCCCTCCAAATATTGTATCTATTGAATAATTATCAAAATTTCGATGAACCAAACACTGAGCTGGATTATACCTATTAGCCGGATTCTGTCAAGAACCACCAGTCCCCCTTTACTCGAAGACACTCTTGTGGTACAATAATCAGTAGGTCAAGGGAGGCCAGCGTATGGCTCTGAATCTGACCGATGCTGAACTGATAGACCTGTTCGACGTGCGGCTGCCGGAACTGTTGGAACGGAGGCCGGATCTGGAGCCGCGCATCTATCGTGCGTTCATGAAAGCCTTTGCCACCAAGGAGGACGTGGCAAGTGTGTTGGCGGAATTGCGCGGCTTTCGCACCGAAACACGGGAACGCTTCGACCAAGTGGATCAACGTTTCGAGCAGGTGGATCAACGTTTCGGGCAGATGGATCAACG
>DAOUBA010000025.1:0-4910 GCA_034432855.1 Anaerolineae bacterium
AGAAGAGCAGGTTCTTCAACGCCATGCTATCCTGCACGGTGTGCAGATCAACTACGCCAGCGAGGAAAATTCGCTGCGTGCTTTTCTGCTGTTGGATGTGTTCTCGCGGGCGACCCCTGTTCATCCTGAAGACAATGCCTGGGAGTAGTGAGGAAATGGGCCGTCTCGTTCGCAGATTTGACGTACGCATGCTGCCCGGCGACCCGGCGCGCAAGACGGCGCTGCTCATCAACCCGCCCGTCTACGACACCCAGTACTGGGCCGAGCGGTCGCAACTGTACGGCCTGCTGCGCATCGCCGCCCTGCTGAAGAGGCACGGCTATCGCCGCCGAGAACTGTTTGACTTTATGGAGACCAGCGGCCCCAAGCGGGTTGTCCCCAAACGGCGCATCGGCCCCGATGAGTCCTTTGCCGAGAAAAACGACCCGGCCCCTCATGCTCCCCCGATTCGCATTGAGAAGGATGGCCAGGTTCTGGAACTCTGGAGGTACCACTTCGGTAAGGGTTGGGCGGAGTTTGACGCCTGGCTGGACGAGCGATTTGACGCCGCCCCCCCCGCTTTGTACGAGCAGTATCTGCCGTACCTTCGAGAGCGGGGATAGGATCAGCCTTCATATGCCGAACCGCCTTCGGGAGAACCGCGCAATGGATTTGAGCGGGTGATCTTGGAAGGGAGGACCAGGATGAGACGAAATCTATCATGCAGCGTACCACCGGAAGTATATGAAGAACGCTCAAGACCAGATTCGTGGGAAGAGACAAGGCTATGACCTGGCAGGATACGAGATGCAAGAGGGGGCTCATGAGCCGTTTTAGCGCCTCGTTGGACGCCCACTCGGCCCTCTCTGCCCTTCTTCCAGGCCGTTTGACCTCTGGCGGGGGGCTGCTTTCAAGCGCCTGGCAAGGGCTGAGGTTCAGCCCCCCTGCTGCTATTGGCCGGTTACGCCGCCTCCAAGCCAGGAATCATACACAACTCCTTCACTCGCCCTTCCCGCACCACCTCTCGCAACCGGCGGCCATCGGCGCGCACGCTCAAACGCAGCCAGTCCAACCACTGACTGCCCTCGCTCTCGTGACGCCGGTTGTGTTTGAACTCAAAGCGCGCCACATACAGCGGCAGGTACACTTTGGAGACCCCGTGATGCACCGCCAGGTGGGTACGCAGCAGATTCCACAGCGCCTCCAGCGTGTTGACGTGCACCTCGCCGCGGGCATACTCCCTCCGCCCGTGTTCCACACTCTCGTGCCGGTAGCCCAGACGCCGCAGGAAGCGGTAGATTTCGTATTCATCGGTGTACACCCGCGCGCCTCGCGCCACCAACCACTCGATGATCGGCTGGACGGTTTCACGCCGCACGTTGGGCAACGGGATCAGATACACGGCCCCCTGGCGATCCAGCAGCCCCAACACCGGCATCTTGTCGCTGTGGGCCGTCCCGCGCCCCCGCTTCCGCAAGCCCCGCCGACGTGGAGGGCGCGCCAACGGCAGCCCGCCAGCACGTCCCTTGTGGCTTGCAATCACGTAGGCCTCGTCAATCTCTACCGGCCCGACCAGCAAGAGGCGGAAACGCAGGGTGAAGTAGGCCAGTTGGAACAGCCGCACCAGCCGTTCTGCCGTCTTGCGGTTGACCCCCAACTCCTGGTGGATGTGCGCGATGCTGGCCCCGCTCACCCACAGCCAGCCTGCCCACAGCCAGGCGCGCACGTCCAGATGGCTGTGCTCCGGGATCGTGCCGTACAGGTCGCTGAAGGTCACTTCCCGCCCGCGCTGCTGGCTACAGGCCGGACAGGCGTAGCGCCGCCACACCCGCCGGTAGTGCGCGTCTTTGATGCGCACGTGGGAAGAACCGCACAGCGGACAGTGTACCCCCTCCCACCAGCGCAGGCGGCGGAACAGCGCCGCGCAGGCCGTCTCCGGCAGCAGATAGACCAGGCCGCGCACACTCTGTTTCAAAGCAGCGAAGGCGGCCTGTTCCGCCCACGGCAGCGGTTCGGGTTCCGGCAACAGGCGGGCAATCCACGCCCTCCAACTGGGACTGGCGTGCAGGGTGGCCCGTTGTGCCCGACGCCGACGCTTCCAGCGCCGATACCAGCGCTGCCCCGTGCGCCACAGCGCCCGCGAGGTGAGCACCAATTCGCGCACGTGGAGCGCGGTCAGCACGCCTACCGACCAGCGCTCTTCGTCACAGCGGGTGGGATAGAGCAGCAGGTGGGCCAACACCGCGATCAGAATCACCAGGTAGGCCAAACGGTATCCTGTGCGAACCATGCCTCTCCCTCCAGAGCGATTTTCGTGCTGTCTGGAGTAAAGCACAGTTTCGCTCAGTTGTTAAGTTGCTTCCCACGAAACTGGTCTTGAGCGATGAAGAAATTGCCCGTCTCGTTGAGCAGGGTTTGTGGCCCAACCGGGCTGCTTTTCTCAGGGAAGCGATTGAATCTCAACTCCGGTATATCCACATCCGTGAGGTGCTGGCTCGGCAGGATATGCCCGTCCAGGACTATCCTGGAAGTTATGAAGAACTGCTGGCCACGCTACAGAAAATAGAAGAAGAGGTCAAAGAACTGAGGGACAGGATCTCTTTAGGGATGGATACCGCGATCACATGGCTCCCTGAACTCTACGCTTTGCGGGAGAAAACGTTCACCTGCTGTCGGGTTGCCGAAACTCTGGGAATGCCCGTAGTAGAGGTGATACGTGTGCTGCAGGACTTGCTTGAAGAAACCTCTGATGGGCCTTCGTTCCGCAAAGCCGAACTCGCGCTGAGTGCGTTCCAGGAGTACCTCAGGTCACCATTTGCCGATCTTCCGAAATCGGATATTGAAACCTGGCGTGAAGTCTCGCGGATCGCGGTGTGGAAGCAGTCGGCCCACAGTGAACTGACGAGGATCGCCACCACTATAGATAAGGTTCTTCGGCAATTGTCTGCTCACCCACCTGCAGGGGAAGGCTGACCTGATGGGGGAGTGAGAACATCACAAATTCGGAATCACAATGAGATGGAGAGTCCAAAATGAGCCAGGAGACGCTTCAGGCGATTGTGAGGGAGATTGGCGAAGCCATCAAACCTCTCGACCTTCCGCAGGTCAACCAAACGGATATCCGTGAAGTTTTTGGAAGGTTGAGTCAAGTAGAGGACGCGCTATGGCAGTTGCGAGACGGGTTAGAACGTGAAGCCGGATATCTGAAACTGCGCCAGATAGAGGAGTTACTGACGGATATGAGTGTGGAGTATAGCCTGCCTTCCATTCAACTTTTGCTCCGTGTTCTAATCCAGTCGCCAGACCTGGCTTCAGAGGAGGCATTGAAACGCATTATGAAGGTTCGTACCGGGCTACAGAAACTGGAGAGAGCGTTGAGGAGATTGGGCGAAACAATCTAAATAGATTCTCAGCGTCAGGAGAGGACTTGTGAGCCAGTTTATCCAGGAGTTACAGGAAATCCACAAAAACCTGAAGGCCCTCCAGCGCAGAGTGCGACAATGGCAATCTCCTTTTAGTATAGCGGAGGTTCACAACGTTCTGGAATCTATGGCGGATCCGGAGGAAAAACTTCAGGTTCTCCTTCGCCAGACAAAAGAGGTCGGGCTCCGTAGCAGGCTTTACGAAATGACCCAGGCGGCAGGTAGACGTTCACCCGCCAACCTCGTGGCATTCAAAGAACAAGTGCTTATTTTGGAGGCTTACCTTGCCGACGCGTCCACTCCTCCAGATAGAATAGCCTCCGGGGTAGCCGATCTCATTCACAGGTTGAGTCAGATTGTGGATGCCCTGAACGCTCTGGTCCTGGAGGCGCGGGGAACAGTCCCCACCGGCACGGAGACCCCCGCCCCGTCAACCGCGCGGGATGTCCAGATCGGCGGGGGCGTTCAGGGGAGCGTCATCATCACTGGCGACGGCAATATGGTGACCGTCGGCACGCCCTCCGCCGCCCGCCCACAGGCCGGGCGTGGCCCCGCCGGGGTGGAGCGCGCCGTCCTGCGCATCTACGCCGCCGATGGGAAGTCCGTCGTCGGCGCGGGCTTTCTGGTGGAGGGGCGGCAGGCGCTGACCTGCGATCACGTGGTGGCCCAGGCCCTCGCCGGAGGGGAGGTGAGGGCCGACTTTCCCCTCTTCACCCCCGGCCGTATCCTCACCGCCCGTGCAGTCCGGCGGGATTCCGATGCAGATGTGGCCGTGCTGGAACTGATGGACGATCCGCCCGAGCAGGCCTGCCCTGTCCACCTCATCGTTGCCGATGACCTGTGGGGGCATCCTTTCCGCGCCTTCGGCTTCCCGGCGGGCCATCCGGAGGGGGTCTGGGCCGCCGGGGTCATCCGCGGGCCGAACGCCCGGGGCTGGCTGCAGATTGAGGACACCACCGTGACCGGCTACCGCGTCCAGCCCGGTTTCAGCGGCACGCCGGTGTGGGACGAGACGCTGGAGGGCGTGGTGGGGATGGTCGTCACCGCCGAACGGGATCCTGCCGTCCGCGCTGCCGCCATCATCCCTGCCAGCCGGTTGCCGGTGCAGTGCACCCCGGAGGGGCCTCGCGCTTCCAATCCCTTCTGCGACCGGGGCCGCATCAACGACCCGGCCCGTCTCTTTGACCGCGAGCGCATCCTGCGGGAACTGCGCGACTTACTGGCCGGGGGCAACTCTGTCTCCCTGGTAGGGGAGCCGCAGATCGGCAAGTCCTCCGTCCTCTGCGCCCTCTACCGCACGGCCGGCGAGTGGTTCCCCGGCGGGATTGTCCACTACGTGGACCTCCAGGGCGTGCTGGACGAAGCGGACTTTTGCGCCGAGGTGCTGGAGGGGATGGGCCGGGAGCCGGGTGACCTGCGGGCGCTCAGGCGGGCGCTGCGTCGGCAACGGGTGGTGCTCCTGCTGGACGAGGTGGAGAAACTGGCCCGCCCCGCCTTCAGCCGGGACCT
>DAOUBA010000026.1:0-2106 GCA_034432855.1 Anaerolineae bacterium
CGGGTGGTGCGGCGGGTGGTGAAATACTACCATCACGGCGGCGTCCGCATTGCGCTACGGGCCCAGGGTGTGGTATACTATTTGCACACCGACCACCTGGGGAGCGTGAGCCTGGTTACGGATTACGCATTACGTGTTACGGCGCAGCAGCGCTTCCTCCCCTATGGTGGTGTGCGGTGGCAGGAAGGCACCTTTCCAACGGATGTCGGCTTCACGGGGCATCGGGGGCATGCGGCGTTGGGGCTGGTGTATATGCGGGCGCGCTATTACCATCCGGGGCTGGGGCGCTTCGTGAGTGCGGATACGGTGGTGCCGGGAGCGGCCGATGGCGCAGGCGGTGGCTTGGCGACGATCGGTTACGACGAGCGCACGCGTCTGACCCCGCTGACCGTGGGCTTCCACGAGACACAGTTCCTCGACATCCTGAATGCGGAGAACGGCGAACTGCTACAGTTTGGACCGCCGGCGCTATGGGATAGCCAGATGCGCCAGGAACATAACGTGCCGATGGGGCCGGCGAATTCCCAGGCGCTCAACCGGTTCGCTTACTGCTTCGGAAACCCGGCGCGATTCACGGATCCAAGCGGGCATGCCGTTCCCATATTGTTGGCTATGGGGCTCTTTGCTAGTGTAGGTGCTATTGCCTCAGGGGTTGGGTATATAGCAGTTCAAGCAGCGTTCGGTCAGCCAATTGATCGGACTGAACTCGGGGTAGCGATGTTGGTGGGCTTCGTCGCTGGTGGTGTAACACCTCTCATTCCCTGTGCTGGCGGCCTGATAGCGTTGGCCACTGCCGCAAATGTTGCTCAGTATGCTCTTTCAAACTGGCTGACAGGGAAGGAAGTTACAGAGGAAGGGATGGTGATCTCTGCACTTACAGGAGCGATAGGTGGGCTTTTGCCTGGGGGCTCTTCTGCTGCTGTTGATGATTTCCTTAGCGAGGCGGGTATGGCAAGTCTACGCAACCTGCTTGGACAATCCGACATTCACAAATGGGCACTTAACAGAGCGCTTATGGAACTGTACAAAGAAGGATTTAGGGAGTTTGTTCGTTCAGCCCTTGGAGAAGCGGCGATCGAGTCACTGGACGAGTTACTCATCCCCGAACCTCGGGCTGTTCAAGGCTACCAATAGACCTCAGGGACGGAATGAGCAAAGATTTGCTACAGATGACAGCCGGAATTCTAATAGGTGTTGTATTCTGGGTATACGGATATCTCGAGCACAAGAGAAGACCAGCACAGAGCCCAATCTATCATCAAACATTTCAGTCTCCCCGATGGCTTTTCAGGCTAAGCGGGAAGCCAAGAGATGATGGCCAACTTGAGATAGGGGGAGTGATCTTCCAAGTGACAGGAGTCCTGTTGCCTGCAGTATCGTTCGTCATGGTGGTACTGGGAGTTGGGTTTCGTGACCGGGCGATTGTCGTCACTCTCATATTACCTGTCCTTGCAGTGGTAACCAGCGCGTGTGCTCGTTTACTACTCGATCGGGTTCGTCGGTGGTCTGCTTAAGTGCTTCTGCAAATGAGCAGCAGTTAGGTTTGCGAGAGCCCGAGACCGCGTGGGGCGGGAGGGGCTCTCGCCCGCCCGGACCGTCGTCGCCGACCGGACATCGCCGACGCTTACCCTGGCCCTCTCCGGATCCGGTCCCTACGCCGCCGTCAGCGGCACCGTCGTCTACTACGGTGTGGGGAGCGGGGTATACACCGTCACGGCCGCCGCTGTGGACGCCACCTCCGGCCTGGCGCAAGTCGCCTTCGCGGATGCCACCGGCGCAGGCGGGGCATACGCCCTGAACGGTGTGGGCGTCGCCGCCGTGAGCCAGGTCTACACATTCACGACGGCTTCCACCTTTGGCGGTGCTGTTCCGGTCACGGCGACCGACCGGGCGACGAACGGCGTTGTACGCGCCTTCACCGTGACGCGGGATGCGACTCCGCCGCAGGTCTGGCTGGACGTGCCGGTGCGCGTCACCAGCAGCACTTTTACCGTCACCTGGGGCGCGAGCGACACGCAATCCGGCCTCGCGTGGTACGATCTGGACCTGCGGATCGAGGATGGCGAGTGGCGGAGGGTTCTCACCCAAACCACGACCACCAACTAC
>DAOUBA010000027.1:0-34943 GCA_034432855.1 Anaerolineae bacterium
ATAAACAAGGGATCAGCGGGATATTCGTCGCGTAACATCTCCGTCGGCCTCCTTGGTGGCGTCTGTTATACAAAACGCCATCAGGAAGCCGGAGTTACGCTTGTTTTGTACCGGAAACTAGCCTACGCCCCGGCTCTCTTCGCAATCTCGTCAAGCATTCGCTCCCTCAACTCATCATAGCCCGGCTGCGAATAGAATTCCTGCATCCTGGCGCAATCCTCGAACTGGGTGCACTCCCCGCAGAACTGAACCCCTTTCTCCTCGCAACACACTCTGATGGGGCAATCTCTGCCCTGTGGGTAGTCCTTGGGCAGCCAGCAGCAGCGGTATCCGGTTTCGGGGTTCACCAAACCGCTCTCGTCGCCTGCCAGGAAACGCCTGTGCGTATCACAGCCGCTACAGTCAGCGCCGCAGAAGCGGATGAGACTCTTGGGTAACAGCATACTCTCCCATTTGCGGGGCCTACAACGCGCGTCTGATCTCATCGAGCACTGCCCGCGCGTGCGGCGCTTGGCCGAGGAACCCCTCCAGCCTCTCGCAGGCATAGTCGGCGCAGTGCGCGCAGTTGACGACGCCGCGCGCTATGCCACAGGCGCGGATCTCGCACACGGAGCAGTAGGCAGCCAACCGCCCGCCGTCGCTTCCCAGGCAGCCATCGCAGATGATCGAGTCGGCGGTGATGTCAGACGCGTTGAACTGCTCGCGCCACTGCGCGGCCACCCGCTCCAGCGCCGCCCGGTCGTCTGCCTGTGTGGCGACGTAGGCCGGGCACTCGGAGCAAACCAAGCCACAGTAAGCAACTATCTTCTCCATCGGATTTCCTCCTCAATGTGTTTAGTATTCCACGATTCGCGGCAGCCGCTTCGCGTTGGCGATGGTGGAGCTGACCTCCTTGGGCAGCGGCGGGATTCCTTCGAACCCGGTCCGCGCCACGAACTCGGCAGTCAGCGCCAGTAGCGCCTCCGGCTCGCAGGCCGCCATCTTCTCCACACAATCCACCCCAGCGTCATAGTATAGCCGGGCGCGAATGCCCTTCACTCCCGGCAGCCGCGCCAGGTCCGACAATTTGACCAACTCCAGAATGACCTCTGCCGGGATGCCGGTATCCCGCGCGAGGGCGGCCCGCTTCTCCGCCGTCTGGCCCGCCGCCAGCATCTGCTCGGCGGTTTTGATGCCCGCCGCCGCCAGCCTTTCGACGTGCCCGGGATTCACGCCGCGGAATTCTCTCAGCCGAAATGGGTTACGTTTCTTTGCCGACATCGGTTTCCTCCTCCTCGTACTGACTCAAGGGCCCCAATACCGAATCAGAGATTCAAACCGTGGTATGTTCAGATGATCCATCAGCGCCAGATTCCATCCGATGTGCAGGATGTCGTGATCCCTCAGAAAATGGAGTACGCCCATAGCACCCATCTCACCGCCCCAGAAGACGGCTACGGGGCTATTGCTGTCGAATGTATCGGCCGTCAGGTAGGCAAACATCTCCCCATCAATGCGCTCCATTTCGGCCAGCAACTGCGCTTGCGTCATCTCCCCATAGTGCTCGACTCCCATAGACTTGAACTCCAGCCTCCCTGTTTTGACACCGTTCAGGTAGACCAACTGCACGTACAGGATATGAGCCAGACTCTCGCGCGGGGTATCGGATTTTCGCTCAGGTGCATTGATCATGCGGTAGTCAAACTGCCCTTCGGTCAGGCAGGTGAAAAAGTCATAGATGATCTGGCGCTGCGGCCAATACAGCGCATAAAACTGTCGCACTGGTGGATTTTTGATGGAACTGATGTCGAGTTTCATGACGGGCCTCCCCGGTCATTCTATCTTCGCCAGCACCCGCTCGATGTGGTCGGCGGCCTGGGCGTCCTTATCGCGCGCCTGCTGGATGATCGGCACCATTCGGCGGCGCACAGCGGGATCGGCGAACTTCTTCCAGGCTTCGGGATGATCGATGCCGCCTGCCAGATCCCATAATTGCCACATCAATCCATGGTCGCCAGCGTAGAGCGCCGCGGCGTGATAGAGATCCTCGATGGCGTCACGATGCACGAGATCGTCCCCGCCTTCGGTCATGCCGATCAAAAACCGCGAACCGTACCAGCGTGCCTCGGCCAGCGTACCGATCACGTTATTGTGGACATCGTAGCGCTGGCGCAGGACAGCCTCGTCGTCGGGGAAATCCTCGTCGCGCAGCAACTGCGCGGCCCAGGCCGTATACGCCGCCAGCCCGTTGCGCCGGTCGCCAAATGTGACCGGCGTGCGCGTGACCTGGAGCATCCATTCCAACGCCTGGCGATAGGTCTCGGAGAGCGGCGGTTTTGGCCTCTTTTGACCGATGACGATGAAACTGAATCCCGGCGGGTAGTCGAACCAGTCGCGCTTGCGGAACTGCCCCGACGGCTCAAACTCGACGCCCGCGTTGAACTCTGGGAAGTTCTGGAAAAAGTTCCACCCGATGAGGACGTCCCCACCTTCATCATAACCGGTGACGATGGCCGCTTCCGGCGGTCCAATCGGACCAAAGGCCAGCACGGGCCGGCCCGCCTGAACGCTTTCGATGATCCGTTGGCGGAAGAATGGTTCGTTGTCGCGTCCTTCTTCCACGCCGACGATTTGGTATTCGTAGCCGGCGGCCTGGAAGGCGCGCTCGAACGGCGCCGCGGGGTCATCCGACATGTACATGATCTCCACGTTATCGCCTTCCCAGCCGGGTTTCCACGACAGGAAAGAGGCCACGCCAGAGACGCCGACGAAGAAGGCATAACTGCACGTGATCTTGCAGCCCGGCCGCAGGGCGCGGCATGTGCGGCAGCCGAAATCCTCTTCGCCGAGATACTCCATCAGGGCGCGCATGACCGACGGGAAGGGGATGTCCTCGGGGCAGCCCGGGCCGCCTTCGTAAAAGTGGACGCGCGGCACGCCCTCCAACACTAGACGAGTAGGAACACTATCATTCTTTGTCATTTGGATTCCTCACTTTTCCTGCGCCTTGAGCCACTGGCGGATTTTCTTTTTGCCCCACATGTCGTGGGCGGCGTAGGCGTTCAGCCAGTCGTAGAGCGAGCCGCCGCCGGTGAAGGCGTAAAACCCGGTCGTGAGCATCTCCTCGTCGGTCAGCGCCTCCGCCAGCGTCATAAACCGGGTATGGGTATCTCGAAAGTACTCCAGCACGTCCTCGAGCGATTGGTCGCGGTGCGCCTCGTAAATGCGCTGGTTCAGAATGTGCACGTCTTTCCAGGTCAGGCCCGGGGCGGGAACCTCGACTTTCTCGCCGCGCCGGGCAGCCGGGACCCAGTCCAGCAAAAACCCCTCCCAGTGCGCCAGGTGCGCCAACACGTCCTTGAACGACCACTCGCCCATCGTGTTGGGCCGGATGATGTCCTCGCGGCCCAGTTGGGCCAGGTTGGCTTCCAGGCGCCGCCGCTCGGCGTGCAACCGCTTGATGACTGTGGCTTTGCTTTTGAGTTTGTCCATTCTATTGCCTCCCCTCTATTCAACACTATTCACACCGTTCGAGGAGGCGTTCAATGTGGGTCACGGCTTCCTCCTCTGTGTCTCGAATCTGCAAAATGAGAGCGGCAAAAGACCGGCGTGCGTCCGGGTCGCCAATCGCCCGCATCGCCTTTTCGGAAAAGTTGTCGCTGATCACATCGTCCAGTTGGCCTCTGAGACGCTTCACCTCACCGTAACAGTCGGCGGCCAGGGATACCTCTGGCAGAAAGTCAGGCAGATCCTCCGACGCCTGTCTGAGAAACGGCTCTGCCGAACAATGGTCGCGCAGCATGGTGATGTTGATGGTCGTGCTCACGTATCGCCACCCCAGTGTCTCTTCGTCTCCGGCCGGAAAGTATTTCTCCTGGGTCATCTCTTCCGCCCACATCTTTAACGCCGCCAGCCCGGTACACTTGTGGGCCATCTCCGGCGTGCGCATCAGATGAACCGCCCATTTCAAGGCGTTCAGGTAGACGTCTCGCAGGGGAGGGCGCTCCACCTTCGCGCCGATCAGGATGTAACCGTCAAGACGGTCGTGCCAGCCTGGTTTGCGAAAGTAGCCGGTCACGTCATGCGGAATGTTATGGTCGTCCGGGATGTCCTGGTACGTGCTCCAGCCAAGCAGTACCTCGCCGCCTTCATCGTAGCCGGTGATGATGCAGCAGTCGGACGGGCCAACCACCCGAAAGGCCAGCACCGGGACGCCTCGCTCGATACTGTCCATGATTTTGGCGGCGTCATCCTGCCTGGAGCCTTTTTGGCAAATAGCGTACTCGCGCCCTACCGCCTCAAATGCGCGGCGAATCGGCTCGTCCGGATCGGCCGAGATGTTCCTGATGCTATAGTTCCCAAATTCCCACTCGCCGGGACTGAGCGTAAAGCGGAATGCGACTCCCGATGTGCCCATGATATAGTGGTAGGGGATGCTTTCCCCCAGGCAGCCCATGGCCGATACCAGCGCCGACGCAAATTCGCACATCTCGCCAGTATCCCACGAGACCTTTCGCACTCCTTCAATGTAAACCTTGCCGTCTTCTTTCTTGATTATAGACATAGCCACTCCTTAACTGCTACCATATAACAGAGGCCAGCCAATTCAGATCCGCCTGTCCCGCGACTCTGCCGTCTACCCTGAGATCGCCGGTCCCCAGGAAACCGAGGAAGCGCTCGAAGCAGCCGCGCAGTCCGGTCTGCTGCTTGAGACACAACTTGCGATAGTCCATTTTTCACATACTTCCGTCGTAACTGCTCAGGTTATTCGGTTTTGGACACAGAGAACCACTGAGAAGACGCAGAGATTCACAGAGAATGCAACAAAAATGGCCTCTTCTCTGTGTTCCTCTGTGAAAAGCTCTGTGAAACTCTGTGTAACAGCCCAGGCTGAGCAGTTACCTTCCGTCAACGAGATGCGACTATCCATGCAGATGGGCCGGCAAGAGCCGGTATTCGCCCCCTTCGATCCTCAGGGCCATGCCAAACCCAAAGAACTCGGTAGCCTTCAACGTGGCGGCAATGGTATGCAGCCCTTTCGACAGCGGATGGCTCACCTGCTTGTCCATGCTCACGTAGCCGCGGTCGGCCCAATTCGGCGAACTGTAGTAAATGTTCTGGCCGGTCAAGATGACCTGATCGTCAATCTGGAGCGCAAGGTCGTCGCTAAAGCCGACGCTGAAAGTGAGGCTTCCGCTTTCCAGCATTTCTATCCGCCGGACGAGGCGCACTTCTTTGACCGTGATCGGCAGGTAGCGGTTGAGATTGAGGATGCCGCCGGGTTCGCAGACGACCTTGCCGAACCCTTCCATGAACCACTCAGTCAGCGTCCCCTGGGGAGTTTCCGGTGGAGCAGGGAACGAGATGGACGACCAATCCGGCGGGTCGTCCCAGACGCGCAGGTTCGAAAAGTGAGCGGGCAGATATGTCCACAGTCCGACCAGCCCGGTCTGATGCGCGTGGGCCAACAGGCTGACGAGGAGGGGCGGCTGTTCGCCAACCTGAATCATGGCCTGCTGGCCCTGGAATTCGACTCTCAATCGGAACCAGGCCAGTGGGGGGGCTTGTGCGACTTGTTGGGCGCCCGGCCCGTGGTACAACTGCCACGTGTTCGAGCCGTGAAAGACGGGGTCGTACTGGAGCGCATCCCACTTTCCGCTTGTGTGGGGCTGAGCATAGGCCAGCTCGTAGTTGTGCGTGTCGGAGGCCCGAAAGATGATTCCCGGATAGGCCGCGCCCTCCGAGCCGATGTCCACTTCAATCCTCCCTTGGGGAAGAGATAAATCCGGGAGGAGCACCAGGCTCGCTCCCTGACCGCTCAGGAACAGGGCTTCCCGTCCTTGCCACACTACTACCTGAGCGTCCGGGTCTCGGATATAAAAGTCTTTGGGATTGAGTGTTTCACTCTCGTGCAGCAGGGTCATTTGTGTACCTCCCTTGCCAGATCAAAGACACGATTCGACCGCTTCCCGCTCCGCCCTGCCCTCGCCGACATACAGCGGTACGGCTTGCCGTCGTCGTACTTCCAGAACGCGACCCGCGTTGGGTCTACGCGAATGACCACATTGCTCTCCAGGCCAGAATAGGCGTTAAACGAACCCGGGTGGTGCTCCTTGTACAAGGTAGCGAATGGCTCGCTCGCCGGGTGTAGCGGGTGTTCGCCGATCGTCGCCAGCCCCTCGATGGCGACATTGGCGGCGCACAGGGCGACGTTCGGATTTGCGCGTATCTGTGCAAACTTGACCGAGTCTCTGCCGGTCTGGAAATAGATCGCCAGCCCCACGTGGACGCAGCTCATCGCCCGCGCCGTCACCCGGCCATCGGCGCACGTCGCCAGGAAGAGAACCTTGTGCTGATCCAGGAACCGGATCACTTCCTCTTCCAACACATCGTATTCGATTTCCATATTCCGATGCGCCTCACCGATAGACTTGCACACTTGCAAACTTGCACACTCGCTCACAACACCCGCCGCGCAGGGGAGGATGGAAGATCGTTGCCCATCAGCAGATACGCGGAAGTTGCTCTCCCACCGGCATATCGAGGATGCGGCGCGCGCCCAGCGCGGTGCGCAGCGCCACGCGGCCCGGATGCTCCGATGTCGCCCGCCCGATGATGCTGGCCTCGCGTCCATACTCGTGGGCCCGCAGCGCGGCCAAGATCACGTCGGCGGCTTCGGGTGCCGCGAACGCCACCAACTTGCCCTCGTTCGCCACGTACAGCGGGTCCAGCCCTAGCAGTTCGCAGGCCGCACGCACCGGATCGTGGACGGGGATTGCCGCTTCGTCAATCTCGATCCCCACCCCGGCCTTACCGGCCACCTCGTTGAGCGCCGTCGCCAGCCCGCCGCGTGTGGGATCACGCAGGCCGTGCAGAGTTTCCACCCCAGGCCCCTCCGAAAGCGTGTCCAACATCGCCGCCACCAGCCCGTGCAGCGGCGCACAGTCGCTCTCCAACGGCGCGGAAAAGCGCAACCCCTCGCGCAGACTCATAATGGTCATGCCGTGATCGCCCACGCTGCCGCTCAGGATGACGACGTCGCCTGGACGGACGCGGCGGCTGCCCACCTCCACGCCCGCGGGCACCACGCCGATCCCGGCTGTATTGATGAACAATCGGTCGGCCTTGCCGCGATCCACCACCTTCGTGTCGCCGGTCACGACCTGCACGCCGGCCGTCCGAGCGACAGCAGCCATCGAGGCGACCACACGTTCCAGATCGGCAAGGGGCAGTCCTTCTTCGAGGATGAAGCCGGCGCTGAGGTAGAGCGGCGTGGCTCCGCCCATCGCCAGATCGTTGATCGTGCCGCACACGGCCAGTTTTCCGATATCGCCGCCGGGGAAGAAGATGGGACTGACGACGTAGGAATCGGTGGTGAAGGCCAGGTGGGATGTAGGATGCAAGGGGGGAGATGCAAGACCCCCTGTGCCCTGCGTCCTGCATCCTTCCAAAATTGCCGCATCGTCTAGCCGCGCCAGAATGGGGTTATCGAAATAGCGGAGGAACAACTGCTCGACAAGGTCGCGGCTCAGTTGGCCGCCGGAACCGTGGGCGAGAAGGATCACTTTCCCCATACGCGCGCCTCACTTTTGAATATCCGGCACAGGAACAGGCCAGCCAATCGAGAGCGGGCCAATGGAACGGCAAGCACTTGACAATGCGCATATCTTGTAATAGAATATAACTGTATTAGCCAATATAGTCAATATGGAGATTGACGTGACCACCAAAACTATTCCTTCGACAGAGGTGCAAAACAATTTTGGTCGTATTTTAGACGACGTAATCCAGAACGACGTCAGATATATCATCAAACGCCGCAACACGTCACAGGCCATATTGCTCAGTCTGGCGGATTTCGAGCGCCTGATACTTGCCGGCGAGAATGAGCGCAAGACTATCGGGCAAGTCATCCGCGAACTGAGTCCCGTCTATGATCTTGGAGAAACTGTTGATCCCAGGTGAACGCTATGGCGCTCGATCAACTTCAACTGTATGCTCTGGACTATGAATTCTACCTACTTTCCAACTCCATCGTAATCCATGCCGACTGTTTTGAGTGGATGAGGAGAATCTCTCCAGAGAGCATCCATGCGATTGTCACAGATCCGCCCTACGGCGTGAAAGAATACGATCCCGATCAGTTAGAGAAGCGAGCGAATGGCAACGGCGGCATCTGGCGTATCCCGCCATCTTTCGACGGGCACGAACGTTCCCCTCTCCCACGTTTCACGGCCCTGAACCACGAGGAGAGGAGCCGGATACAACAGTACTTTTCAGAATGGGGCAAACTCGCCTTACGGATTCTACGTCCGGGGGGACATGTTTTCGTCGCCTCAAACGCTCTTCTTTCACAGATGATCTTTACAGCCATCGCGGATTCAGGTCTTGAATTCCGTGGTCAGGTGATCCGGTTGGTAAGGACGTTGCGAGGTGGTGATAGGCCGAAGAATGCAGAAACCGAATTCCCCGACGTCTGCACAATGCCGCGCGGCTCTTACGAGCCCTGGGGCGTTTTTCGTAAACCTATCCCCAATGGCATGACCGTCGGCGATTGCTTGAGAACATTCCAAACCGGGGGATTACGTCGAAATCCAGAGGGAACTCCCTTTGAAGACGTAATCGAGAGCGAACGAACGCCACGGAAGGAACGCGAAATCGCCGACCATCCCAGTCTAAAGCCGCAATCATTTATGCGCCAGATCGTTTACGCCTCGTTGCCACTAGGTGAAGGCATTGTGCTTGATCCGTTTATGGGTTCCGGCTCCACCGTAGCGGCTGCCGAGGCCATAGGTTATGCCTGCATCGGCATTGAACGTTACGAAGAATACTACACGATGAGCCAACAGGCTATTCCTGTTCTGTCTCGATTGACCACAAAGAAGGCACAATTGAGTTTGTCGCTCACCTGAGCCGGTAAACCCAGTTGGCCTTCATTTTCTCCACTCCGCTCCTGTTCACGCTAGCCGTAATCGTCCGCCGGCTGGTAGCCGAACGCCCCGAGAAGAACCAGTCCTCCTTCTCAAGTTTGGCAGCATATACCCCCTTGAAACAAAATGGCTTGGGACCAACGCCCATATTCTTGTCTTTGGGGGTGTTGCTGTCGAAGTGGAACACTATCAGCCAGACAGATTCCGGGTTGTGCCCCTGCCATCCACTTGCGTGGCGTGAACCCTTCACCTCAATTCCTTCCTGGGTATGCTGAACGGCATCGTTGGGAAACATCCCACTTGGAATCAAGTCGGGGTGTCCGTTATGGCACTGGTTCTTTACCAAGCCAGAGCAATACTTCGGGATGCTGATGTTCATGAACTCACCGACGATACTGCTGAAATTAGCCGGCATCAGGAAACTCTCGAGTCGTAGAATCCCCTGTGAATGCAACTGCCGGTTGACAAAGCCCAGAAAGTCCACAAAATCTGCCATGGCTCGGTAGATGTGTTCTGGCGTCAAACCGTAGGGTAAGACACAATTCGAGTTGAAGGAATCGAGGTCAACGGATATCGGGACACACGCTCGCATTTCGTCGTCAAACGCGCCTGACTTCATTCGGGCCTCCAACTATATCGTGTATTGGTAGTGCGCCGCGCAGGCGCCCTCGGAGGAGACCATACAGGGGCCAACGGGATTTGCGGGCGTACAGACACGGCGGAACAATGGGCATTCCGGCGGCTCCAACGCGCCGCGCAGCACGTCGCCGCAGCAACAGCCCGGGTGCTCGCGCGTCGGGCCGGGAGCGACCGGGAACGCAACCGCCGCGTCGAAACGGGCATACTCCGGGCGCAGCGCCAGGCCGCTGGCCGGCACACGCCCCAATCCGCGCCACGCCGCCTCGCAGACTTCGAACACGCGGGCCATAGCATCCAGGGCCACGCGATTCCCCTCCGGGCGAACGCTGCGCGAGTAGGCATTGACCACGGCCGGCTTCTCGCTCTCGACCATCTCCACGAGCGCCCGTACGGCATGCAGAATATCCAGCGGCTCAAAGCCCGCCACAGCGCAGGGTATGCCATAATTACGGGGCAGAAACTCCCACGCCGCGCTGCCGATGACCGTCGTCACGTGCCCCGGGCCAATGATACCCGCAAGCCGCACCTCCCCCGCGTCCAGGATGGCGCGCATAGCCGGAGGGGTCAGTTTGTGCAGCGAGAGCACGGTGAAATTGTCCAGTCCTTCGGCTGCGGCCTGCAAGATAGAGGCCGCTACCGTGGGGGCGGTGGTCTCGAAGCCTACGCCGAGAAAGACAACGGCTCTTTCTGGATCCTCGCGCGCGATGTGCAGCGCGTCCAGCGCGGAATAGACCACCCGCACGTCGGCGCCAGCGGCTTTGGCCGTCTGCAGAGAGCCACGGCTCCCCGGCACGCGGATCATATCGCCAAAGGTGGTCAGGATGACGCCGGGCAGCCCGGCGATGGCGATGGCCCGGTCCAGATCAACGTCGGCGGTGACGCACACCGGACAGCCCGGCCCGGAACGCAGTTCGACCGTCGGCGGGAGCATCTGGCGCAGGCCGTGGCGAAAGATGGCGTGGGTATGCCCGCCGCAGAACTCCATCAAGCGCACCGGCCTGGTCGAACGGGCGGCGATTTCGGCCAGCAGCCGTCGGGCCAGCGCCGAGTCACGGAACTCGTCAATGTACTTCATCCCACCTGCTCGCCGACGGGCGGACTTGCCATCTCGTTATACTGCGCGATCTCTTCGAAGAGCCGCAGGGTCTCCAGCGCTTCCTGCTCGTCCAGCACGCTGATGGCAAAGCCCGTGTGCACCAGGACGTAATCGCCCACCTGCGCCTCCGGGGTGAGCGCCAGGCTCACCGGACGTTCGACGCCGCCAACCTCGACCTGGGCCATATCGCCGGCGATGGATTTGATCTGCATAGGCACGGCAAGACACATACGATCACCCCATAGAGAAGTGGGCGACGACCGCCTGCCCCAGCGAGACGCCGCCATCGTTGCACGGCACCTGGCGGTGCAACAGGACACGCAGGCCCGCCGTTTCCAGGCGCGGCACGGTCAACGCCAGGAGCAGCCGGTTCTGGAAGCAGCCGCCGCTCAAGGCCACCGTTCGTAGCTCTGTTTCCGTGGCGATCCGTTCGCACAGCGCCTGGATCATCTCGGCGACGGTGACGTGAAAGCGCCAGGCCATCTCGGCAACCGTCGCGCCGTGCTCACGGTCGGCCAGCAACGCCTCGAAGAGCGGCCTCAGGCGGATGACACTGCCGTCCACATCGAACGGATAGGCCGCACCGGGCTCTCCCTCCTCGGCCTGCATCTCCAGTTCGATTGCCGCCTGGCCCTCGTAAGAGACCCGCGTGCACACGCCCAGGAGCGCTGCGACGGCGTCGAACAGCCGCCCCCCGGCCGAAGTATAGGGGCAGTTGAGATGCCTGTCAACCTGCTGCCGGATGATCTGCACTTCCTCTGCGCTCGCGCCGGTATCCCAGGCCGACAACCGTCCGGTGAGGGCATACAGGTAACCGATCGTCAGGCGGTACGGGTTATGGATCGCCGCCTCACCGCCCGGCATGGGCAGATATTCGAGTTGTCCCACCCGCCGGAAGCCGCGATAGTCGGCCACCAGGAACTCGCCGCCCCAGATGTGCCCGTCGCTGCCGTAGCCGGTGCCGTCCCACGCCACGCCGATCACCGGCCCATCCTCCGGTTGCCAGCCGTTATCGGCCAGACAGGCGGCGATGTGGGCGTGATGATGCTGAACGGGATGCAAGATGCAGGATGCAAGATTCAAGATGCAGGATGCAGGATGCACGATGTCTTCTTGCTTCTTGCCTCCTGCCTCTTGCTTCCTGCTTCCTGCCTCTTGCTTCCCGCCTCTTGCTTCTTGCTTTGCCCACTTGGTTGCCAAATAGTCGGGGTGCAGGTCGTGCGCGACGATTTCCGGCTCGATGCGGAACAGGCGCCGGTACAAGGCGATGGTATCCTCAAAATGCTCCAGCGTCTCCAGGTTCTCCATATCGCCGATGTGCTGGCTGACGAAGGCATAGGTATCTTTGGTCAGGCAGAAGGTGTTCTTGAGTTCCGGCCCACAGGCGAGGACCGGTCTGACCTTGAAGGGCAACAGGATCGGGAACGGGGCATAGCCGCGGGCGCGGCGGATCGGCTGGGGGGTAGAGAGCGGCACGAACCACACGCTGTCGTCATACCGCGCATAGATGTCGCGGTTGTGCAGCAAAAAGTAATCGGCCAGGTGGCTCAAGCGGCGCAGCGCCTCGTCGTTATCGCGGGCGATAGGCTCCTCGGAGAGATTGCCGCTGGTCATCACCAACGGCCGGCCCACATCGCGCAGCAAGATGTGATGGAGCGGCGTGTAGGGGAGCATGCCCCCCAGGTAGCGATGGCGCGGGGCGACCAGCCGAGAGACATTCGATTCCGACTTCCAACGCAGGAGCACGATGGGGCACTCCGGTGAAGTGAGCAGGCGCTCCTCTTCGGTCGAAACGTGACAATGTTGTCCGATTTCGTCGAGCGTCGCCATCATCACCGCCAGGGGTTTATCGGGACGGCGTTTGCGCTCGCGCAGCGCGCGCACGGCGTGCTCGTTCGTCGCATCGCAGGCCAGGTGAAAGCCGCCCAGCCCCTTGATGGCGACGATGCCCCCCTCGCGCAGAATCCGACCCGTCGCCCGAATGGCCTCATCGCCAGATGCGATGCGTGATTCGTGAGGCGTGATTCGTGAGGCGTGAGGCGTGAGGTGTGAGCTTGCTTCCAGCCAGACGTGGGGGCCGCACACGGGACAGGCGTTCGGCTGGGCGTGGAAACGGCGGTCGAGCGGATTATCGTACTCCGCCTGACATTGGGGACACATCACAAAGTCGCGCATCGTGGTGAGCGGGCGGTCGTAGGGGATGTCGGCGATGATGGTGAAGCGCGGGCCGCAGTTGGTGCAGTTGGTGAACGGGTAACGGTAGCGACGATCGGCGGGATCGAGCAGTTCTCGCAGACAATCGGAGCAGGTAGCGATGTCGGGCGAGATGAGTTGGTAGCGCCCTTCCTCGGCCACGCTATGGCGAATCTCGAAAGCGGTATAACCGGCGGGGGTGACGTCGGCGACCTGGATGTGAGCGATGCGCGCCAGCGGCGGGGCCTGCGCCTCCAGGTCGCGCACGAACGCCGTGAGCGCCTCGTCTGTGCCCTCGACGGCGATCTCGACGCCACCGGAGTGGTTGAGCACCCAGCCGGTGAGCCCGTGGGCATGCGCCAGGCGGTAGACAAAGGGGCGGAAGCCCACCCCCTGCACGACGCCGGTGACAGTGATGTGGCGGGCAGATAGATTCACGCACGTGATTCTAACACTTCCCGCCGACGTTGTCCAGCTCTTAGCGGACTACCGCGAGGTCCGCGTGGAGCGTCGCCAGCGAGTCGGCGCCGACCCAGATGTCGAAATCCGCTGCGTCCTGGACCCACTTGCCGGCGTTCGTGCTCCAGTGGCCGAGTTCGGCAGGGCCAAGCATAAAGGCGACGGTTTGTGTCTCGCCCGGCCGGAGGGTGACGCGCTTAAAGCCCTTCAGTTCGCGCATGGGACGCGAGTCGCTACCGGCCTTCTGGTGGATGTAGAGCTGCACGACCTCATCGCCTGCCACCGAGCCGGTGTTGGTCACATTGACGGTCACGGATACGGTGTCGCCCACTTTGATCTGCGACCTGGCGACCCTCAGGTCCGTGATGGCAAAGGTCGTATAACTCTGGCCAAAACCGAAGGGATAGAGCGGCGTCGGCAGGCCGTCCCAATAGCGCGGGCTGTACATCGGGTGACCCTCGGGCGAGTGCGTGAGGTTGCGCGCATAGTAGAGCGGCGCGTGACTGCCCTGGCGCGGGAAGGTGACGGGCAGCTTGCCGCCGGGGTTGACGTCACCGAACAGGATGTCGGCCACCGCGTGGCCGCCCTCACTGCCCGGCTGCCACGCTTCGAGGATCGCCGGCACGTTCTCCGCCGCCCAGCAGATGCTCAACGGGCGGCCGTTCAAGAGGACGAGAACTACCGGCTTGCCGAGGGCGACGACTGCCTTGAGCAGTTCTTCCTGCCGTCCCGGCAGATCGAGTGAAGCGCGCGAAGCGGCCTCGCCGCTCATATCGGCGTTCTCGCCGAGAACCATCACGACAACGTCCGCCTGGCGCGCGGTCGCCACCGCCTCCTGGAAGGCGGCCTCGGCCTGCTCGGGCGTCTGCGCGGGCTTGCGGGCCTCCGAGGGCAAGAGGCTTTCGAACCACGATGGAATATCGCGGCGAATCTCGGGGCCGGGGGCATACGCCACTTCCGCATCGGGCAGTTTGGCGCGGATGCCTTCGAGGACGGTGACGGCGCTCGGCGTATGGCCAAAGACCATCCACGGGCCTTCGGTGGCCTCCCGCGAGTCGGCCAGCGGGCCGATCACGGCAACGCGTTTCAAATCCTTGGACAGCGGCAAGAGTCCGCCCTCGTTGCGCAGCAGCACCATGGAGCGTTGCGCCGCGCGCCGCGCTTCTGCCCGGTGCTCCGGCGATGCGACCACCTCCGCCAGCCTCGACTCGTCGGTGTACGGCTGCTCGAAGAGCCCCATGCGCACTTTGACGGCCAGGATGCGTCGTACAGCCGCGTCAATGTCCTCCACCTTCAGAGTACCGTCCTCGACCAGCCCGGCCAGGTACTGCAAATAGGTGTTGCTGGCCATGTCCATATCCACGCCCGCGCTCAGCGCGCGGAAGGCGGCGTCGCGCCCGTCGCGCGCAAAGCCCTGGGTGACGAGGCTGCCGACGGCGAATGCATCGCTGACCACAAAGCCTTTGAACCCCCATTCGCCACGCAGTACATCGGTCAGCAGGAAGCGATTGCCGCTCGCGGGAACGTCGTTGAGGTCCATATAGGCGCTCATAAACGTCCCGACCCCGGCTTTTACTGCGGCCTCGAAGGGGGGGAAGTAGACGTTGCGCAATTGACATTCCGGCAAGTAGACGGGGTCATAGTCGCGCCCGCCGTCTGCTGCGCCGTAACCCGCAAAGTGCTTGGCGCAGGCCACGACATGATCGGGCGCGCCGAGGTATGGCCCCTGGAAGCCACGCACCTGGGCGACCGCCATAGCCGCGCCCAGGCAGGGGTCTTCGCCGGAGCCCTCGACGATGCGCCCCCATCGGGCGTCGCGGGCGATGTCGAGCATCGGGCCGAAGGTCCAGTGGATACCGGCAGCGCGGGCTTCCTTGGCCGCCACGGCCTGCGCCCGCTCGACGACCTCGGGGTCCCACGACGCCGCCATGGCCAACGGCACAGGGAAGATGGTGCGGTAGCCATGGATCACGTCGAGGGCGAAGAGCAGCGGGATCTTGGACGGGCTCTCTTCGACGGCGATCTTTTGCAACTCGTTGAACCGCTTTGTGTCGTTGATCCACAGCACCGAACCAGCCCCGCCCTTCCGGATGATCTCCTCAGGCTTCGGGCCCGGTAAGAATGGCAAGCCTCCAATCTGCGTAAGTTGCCCGATCTTTTCCTCGAGGCTCAGCCGCTCCAGGAGGGCCTCAACACGCGCTGCAACCTCGGCCTCCGACAGGCCCCCTGTGTTTGTCTTGACGTCCATAATACCTCCTCTTCGTGACGCCGTGCTCCGATCCAGAGGGTGGGCCGGCCCAACGCAAGCCGACCGGCCCTCTGCTGGGCCGACGTCAATGATGCCTGAAATTATAGCGGCAGTGCATGCCGCTGTCAACACACCGCAAGGATTTCAAAGTGCAGCTACTCACGCCGGGGAGATAAGGATGGCTGCCAGCGGCCAATCGTCCACACCAGCCCCGCCCCAATCACAAACAGGCCCATATTGAGCACAAAGGGTAGTGAGCGGTCAATCGCCGAAAGACGCCCGGCAATCCATCCGAAAGGCGAAGTGAGCACGATCAGGGCCACGTAGACCATGGCGCTGATGCGCGCCCGCTCGTGTGATTCCAGCGCAACGGCCAGCAGCGATTCGGTCATCGGGTTAATCAAGGCCGCAGCCACTGCCTCGAGCACCACGCTCGTCACCAGCAAAGGCATCGCGTGCGGCGGCATAAAGACCAACAGCGCCTGGCTGACGAAAGACCGCGAAACCCACCCACAACGGCAGCCGAAAGTGAAGCAAGTTGGTGAGCCGCGGGCCGATCAGAAAGAAACACAGGGCCATAATCAGCGAGCGCAGCATCACATAGATAGAAATCTCCGACTCGGCGAAGCCGAGTTTGGTGGTGAACAGCACACTCCAGAAACTGCCGCTGACGGTGGTATAAATACTCGTGATCACCATCAAGGATAGGGTAGCCAGGATAGGCTTGGAGTGTAAGATCTGGCCGAAAACGCTGCGATACTCGCCCAACAGACTGACCAGCGACCGGTGGCGGGTCTCTGCGATGCGCAGCCGGCCGCGGGCCGTTTCGTGTGAATACATGTACAATACCAGAGCCTTGGCCGTTATCATAAAGAAGCCGAATACGAGCAGTCCACGCATCGCCGGCACCAGGCCAAAGCGCGCCACAAACCGCCCGCCCAGCGGTGTGAAGAAAGCCGAGCCAATGCCAAAGATCATTATCCAGGTCCAAATGTGCACCAAGTGGCGCTCCTCGGCGTCTTCGACCATCAGGCAGGTCCAGGCGGTATGCGAGATGCGGAACAGACCGTTCAGCGCTGCGGCGGCGATGAAAAAGCGCATATCCTGAGCCACGGCCCAGATCAGGCAGGGCACACTCCATGAGACCAGGTCGGCGATGAACAGGGTCGGGCGGCGGCCAAACTTGTCCACAAGCACGCCGCTGAACAGGGCGCTGAAAATCTGGAGCACCAATCCCAGGCTGACAATAGCGCCAATTCCCTGGTCTGTTACTCCCAGGGCCAGCATATACACCGAAAGAAACGGGGAGAACAGATTCCACGGGATGCCGAACATAGGCTCGGTGAGCACAGTGACGCGCGGATTGCCCTTCAGCTCGCGCAACGTTCGAAAAAGGGGATGTCTTAAAATGGTCAAGTTTTTCCTCCAATAAGTTGTTCAAACTACCACGACACGCCAAGATCTGGCGCCGCTGTATCTGGCCAGCCTTATGGCTCGAAAGTGAGTAGATCTCAGCCCAACTCTGCTACCACCGCCTCCACCGCGCGGGGGATGGCCGCGGCTACCGCAGGGGTACATTCCTCGCCGAAGGTCAGCACATCTTCGGCTTCGACGGCGATGATGACGATGTCCTCATCCGCCGGCAACGCCATACCCATCTCACGCCCCAGCGCCAGCGCCGCGGTCAGCGAGAGATCATGCGTCGAATTGGAGTGGAGCGAGGTCTGGAGATCGCCTGGGCATAAACGGTGGATTGTCCCCGGTTTCCCTCCCAGCGTCTGGATCGCGTCCACGATGATGACCCGTTCATAGCCGGAGATGATTCCCAGCAGGCGCATCCCGCCGACGCCGGCCTCGGCGAATTCGAGGCGTGAAGCGTGAGGCGTGAGACGTGAGGCATGAGGCGTGAGACGTGATTGCACAGTGCGGACGACGTGGACGCCGACGCCGTCGTCGGTCAGAATGGGATTGCCCAGGCCAAGAACCAGGGTCTTTTTCACGCGCGGACCTCACAAAGAAGGGATCAGGGAGCAGGCCGTCGCTCTTGCCGAATGCGGCTCGATAATCGGAAAGGACGTATCACCCGGAGCCCTCAACGCCGATGGAGCGCCCTCCACTCCGCCTGCACCGCCTCCCACTCTTCGGGCGTGTTGACGTTGCGAAAGGAGCGCAGGTCGGGATCGAGGACCGAAACCTCAGCAGGCGTGATGCAACGCACCCGCACGTGGGGGAAGAAGGCGATGATACGCCGCTCCCCGGTGTGGATGGCCGCCTCGATTGCCGGAAGGCACGCTCGCCGATAAGCCGCATGCAGCGGTTCTACGTGTTCACCGCGACGCAACATGGCCACGTCGAACCCCTCGATCCAGACCAGGAAGGCTCGTAAGAGATCGGGGTTCAGGAACGGCATGTCGCAGCCTACGGCCAGCACCAGTGGATAAGCAGCGGCCTCCAATCCGGCGTGCAATCCCCCCAACACGCCGATGCCGCGAAAGCGGTCTTCGACCAGGGGAACGGACAGGCCGGCATAGGGGCGCACATCGCCGGCCACGATCAACACTTCGGTGCATACTTGCGTCAGCCGTTCGATGACGATTTCGATCAACGGACGCCCATCCAGTTCCAGGAAAGCCTTATTGCGCCCGATCCGCCGACCGGCACCACCCGCAAGGATGACGCCGGTGCACGCATCATCCTGCATCCGCCACGACTTCCACTTTTACCGCGCATACCTTGTATGCGGGAATCTTGGATACCGGGTCGAGCGCGGCGATGGTCAGCACGTTGGCCGATGCTTCTGGGAAGTGAAAGTGGGCGAACACGATCCCCGGCGGCACGCGGTCGGTCACCCAGGCTTCGGCCTCGATGCTCCCGCGCCGCGAGGTCACCCGCACTCGACCCTCACCCCCGGCCCCTCTCCCTACTAGGGAGAGGGGTGCCAGGCCAAGCCGCGCCGCATCCTCCGGGTTCACCTCGACAAGCGGGCGGTCGTAGACCGCGAGCAACCCCCTGGCGCGGCGGCTCATCTCGCCGCCGTGCCAGTGGTACAGGACACGCCCGGTCGTCAGGAGGAACGGATACTCGTCGTCGGGCAGTTCCGCCGGCGGGACGTACTCCACCGCGTGAAACCTGCCCTTGCCGCGCGTAAACTGTCCTACGTGGAGGATCGGGGTGCCGGGGTGATCCGGCCCCTTGACCGGCCACTGCAGCCGCTCACCGCACTCCAGTCGCTCGTGGCTAACTCCGGCGTAACTCGGCGTGAGCGCAGTGATCTCGGCCATAATCTGCGCCGGGCTCTCGTAATCCCACCCGGAGAACGGCGCTTGCCCGCTTCCTGCCTGCACACGCCTCGCCAGGTCAGTGATAATCCGCCAATCCTCTCGCGCTTCTCCTGGCGGCTCGATCGCCTTGCGCACCAGCTGGATGCGTCGCTCGGTGTTGGTGAACGTGCCGCTCTTTTCGGCGAAACTTGCGCCGGGCAAGAGCACGTCGGCATAGGCCGCCGTCTCCGACGGAAAAATCTCCTGCAAGACGACGAACCCGCATCGCTCCAGACAATGACGCACGTGGTTGCTATCGGCGTCGCTCATCACCGGGTCTTCGCCGAGGATGTAGAGCGCCCTGATCCTGCCCTCGCCGGCAGCCGGGATCATCTCGGTCACGGTCATCCCGACCTTCTGGGGAAGCGTCACGCCCCAGGCGGCCTCGAATTTCGCACGCACCTCGCCGTCGGTCACCGGCTGATAGCCGGGATAGACGTTGGGCAGCCCCCCCATATCGCAGGCACCCTGGACGTTGTTCTGGCCGCGCAGCGGGTTGGCCCCGCCGCCGGGAATGCCGAGGTTGCCCGTGAGCATCAGCAGATTGGCGCAGGCCAGCACGTTCTGCACGCCGATGATGTGCTGCGTGATCCCCATCGCCCAGACCGCCGCCATCGGCTTGTTCGTCGCCAGGATTTCGGCGGCGCGATAGAGGTGCTCCACCGGCACGCCGGTGATCGCGCTCACCCGCTGTGGGGTATAGGTCTCGACAACCGCCCGGAACTCTTCAAAGCCCTCGGTGCGCTCGGCGATGAATCGGCGGTCCTCCCAGCCCTTCTCCAGGATGATGTGAGCCAGACCGTTGAGCAGTGCCACGTCGGCGCCTGGCTTCTGGCGGACGTGCAGTGTGGCAAATTCGACCAGGTCAATCCGGCGCGGATCGGCGACGACGAGTTTCAGCCCGCGTTGGCGCACCGCGCGGCGGATCATCGTGCCAAAGACCGGATGTTGCTCGGTGGTATTGGAGCCGATGACGAGCATCGCCGCCGATTGTTCGGCGACGTCGTCCAGCGAATTGGTCATCGCGCCCGACCCAAACGCGGCGGCCAGACCGGCCACCGTGCTGGAGTGTCAAAGACGGGCGCAGTGATCAATGTTGTTCGTCCCGATCACCTGTCGGGCGAACTTGTTCATCAAATAGTTTTCCTCGTTGGTGCACTTGGCCGAGGCCAGCACGCCGACGCTGTCGGGGCCGTGCGTATCGCGCGCCTCGCGCAGTTTGCGCGCCGCAATATCCAGCGCGACATCCCACTCCACCTCTACCCACTCTCCCCTGCTCCCCTGCTCCCTCGCCCCTCCCTCTAGCAGATATTTGCGCACTTTTGGCTTAGTCAGCCGGTCGGGGTGGTGGACGAAATCGCACCCATAGCGGCCCTTGACGCAGAGCGCCATACCGTTGACCGGGGCATGGGGGTTCGAGGTGACGCGGATGATGCGCCCATCGCGCACGTTGAGGTCGAACTGACAGCCGACGCCGCAATAGGGGCAGATGGTGGCCACCCTGGTCACCTGATAGGCACGGCCAAGGCTACAGGGCATCTTGTCGCTCAAGGCGCCGGTGGGACAGTAGGCCACACATTGGCCGCACGATTCGCAGCGCGCCTCGAGCATCGTCGTGTTAGTCCCGGCGACGAGACGGGTCTCGAAACCCCGATAGGCAAAGTGCCACACGTCCCGGTTCTGGACCTCACCACAGGCGCGGACACAGCGCCCGCATAGGATGCACTTGTTGCGGTCAATGAAAATGAACGGATTGGGGTCGGGATTGATTTCGTATGTGTGACGGACGCCACCGTAGTCGCGCCACTCGACGCCGTACTCATAGGCCAGGTCTTGCAACTCACAAGCGCCGTTGGCCTCGCACGTCATACAGTCGTTGGGATGGTCGGAAAGTAGCATCTCTAAGACGAACCGACGTGTTTCGCGGGCCTCTTCGCTCTCGGTGTACACGACCATACCTTCGGCCACCGGAGTTGTGCATGCCGTCTGCAAGCCCTGCGCGCCTTCGACCGAGACGACGCACATACGGCATGCGCCGATATTGGTCAGATCGGGATGATGGCATAGCGTCGGGATGCGGATACCCGCCGAACGGGCAGCCTCGAGAATAGTGCTGCCTTCGGGAGCAGCGACTTGCTGATCGTTTATGATGAGTGTAACAGCCATGATGGTCCTTCTCCAACACGTAGAACGTAATCGTAATTCACGCCTCACGCTTCACGTTTTACGTCCCATGCTTCACAACATCGGCTCTCCAATGCGCTCCAGCCATTCTAGATCGCAGCGCAGGCAGCGCTTGCACTCCTCCTGCGCCGTTCGCTCGTCGAGCACCTCCTCCACTTCAGTGAAATCTTGCCGCCGGGCATGTGCCTCGGGCGGGAGCCTCCTGGGCGTGGGACGGCGGGCGTGAGCATAGTCCTCGAGGTTGAAGAGTTGTGGCACGTCATGTCGGATCGGGCGATAGTAGACGCCTTCCGTCTTGCCGGTGGTCAGCCACGCATCTACTACCAGAGCCACCTCATTGCCATGAGCGACCGCCTGCACGACCGTCGCCGGGCCGGTGACGGCGTCGCCCGCCGCAAAGACGCCTGGAACCGCCAACTCGAACGACTTTCCGACTTCAAAGGTAGATGGGCGGTGTACCCCCAGGCTCTCGTCGTCCACCCAGGTCACCTGGCCGATGGCCGGTACCAGCACGTCGCACGGCATATCGAACTCGGTGCCGGGGACGGGCATCGGGCGACGGCGACCACTGCTGTCGAAATCGCCCAGCCGCTGGCGCTGCAAGCGGACGCCGGTGACATGCCGGTTACCCAGGACGGCCACGGGGGTCACGAGGAAATGGAACTGCACGCCCTCTTCCGCAGCGGCCTCGATCTCTTCTTTGTTCGCGGGCATATCGCCCTTTTCGCGGCGGTAGGCGACGTGTACCTCTTTGGCGCCCAGCCGCAAGGCCGTGCGCGCGGCATCCATCGCCGAATCGCCACCGCCGATGACGACCACACGCTTGCCCGCCAGGTCGGGCGACTGGCCGGAAGCCACATCGCGCAACAAATGGATGGCGTGAATGACACCGGGCTTGTCTTCGCCGGGGATATCCAGGCTACGGCTGCGGTGCGCCCCCACCGCCAGGATGATGGCCTGATAGCCTTCGCCCTTGAGACTCTTGACGGTAATGTCCATGCCCAGTTCGACGCCGCAGCGAATCTCCACCCCGGCGCGGCGGATGTGGTCAATCTCTGTAAACAGCACATCGCGCGGCAGCCGATAGGTAGGGATGCCGTAGGTCATCATCCCACCGGGCTGTGGCATGCGCTCGAAGACAGTGACGCGGTAGCCACGCTGGGCCAGGCGCAGCGCCGCCGTCAACCCACAGGGACCGGCCCCCACGACGGCAACCTTGACGTTCTTATCACGCGCCAGTTTCGGTGGCGTCCAGGGTTCGGCGATGAGTTGGTCGGCCATAAATCGCTTGACCTGGCGGATGGCGATAGGCTCATCAAGCGGCCCGCGCCGGCAGCGCTGTTCGCAAAAGGCGGGACAGACCCGCCCGCAGATCAGCGCGAACGGGTTGGCGTCACGGTGGACGGCCAGCGCCTCGCGGTAGCGCCCCTGAGCGACGAGCGCCAGGTATGCCGGAACGTCCACTCCTGCCGGGCAGGCGCTGACGCAATTGGCGCGCACAAGCATCTGACAGCTCGCCGCGGGGCAGCGTCCTTCCATAACGTGCGCCCAGAACTCGTTCTCAAAGTGCTGCAAGGCCGAAAGTACCGGCGAGGGCGCTAATCGCCCCAGCGCGCATAACGAGCCTTTCTGCATCCCCTCGGCCAGATAGCGCAAGCGGTCAATGTCCTCCGGCACACCGCGCCCGGCGGTGATGCGTTCAAGGATCTCCAGCATGCGCGTGCTGCCGATGCGGCAGGGCGGGCATTTGCCGCAATTCTCGTCGTGGGCGAACTTTATAAAATACTTGGAGAAATCAACTATGCAAGTCGTCTCATCAGCGACGGTTATGCCGCCCGATCCCATCACGGCGCCGACGGCCTTGAGCGAGTCGAAATCCAACGGCATATTGAGGTACGCTTCTGGCAGGCAGCCACCGAGCGGGCCGCCGACCTGCACCGCCTTGAAGCGCTTGCCGTCAGGAATGCCGCCGCCGATCTCGTAGATGATCCGGGCAAGCGTGATGCCCATCGGTGCTTCGATCAGGCCCGTGTTGTTGAGCATGCCGGTCAGGGCAAAGACGGCCGTGCCGGGACTACCTTCTGTGCCCAGGCTATGGAACCAGTCGGCGCCCAGGCGGAGGATGCGTGGGACGTAGGCGTAACTCTTGACGTTGTTGACGTTGGTCGGCTGCCCCCACAAGCCCGAAACGGCGGGATACGGCGGACGGGGCCGTGGCTGGCCGCGCTCGCCCTGGATGGAGGCAATCAATGCCGTCTCCTCACCGCAGACAAACGCCTCCGCGCCCTCCGTGATGGAAATGTCGAAACTGAAGCCGGAGCCCAGGATGTCTTTGCCGAGTAGACCTGCTTCTCTCGCCTGTGCCAGCGCAATCTCCAGCCGCTTGACCGCCAGGGGATATTCGCGGCAATAGATATAGCCGGTCTCGGCGCCGACAGCGTATCCGGCGATGATCATTCCCTCGATAACCGAATGAGGGTCTCCTTCCAGGATCGAGCGATCTATAAACACATCGGCGTTACAGATCACGTACTTGGGCCAGCGTTGTGCCTCGCGCGTCAGCCTCCACTTGACACCGGTGGGAAATCCACCGCCCCCTCGCCCGCGCAACCCTGAGCGAATGATCTCGTCAACCACCGCTTCGGGGGACATGGCCAGGGCTTTCTCCAGGGCAACGTAGCCGTCGAGCGCCAGGTAGTCGTCGAGCGATTCAGGGTCAATCAGACCGCAATTGCTCAACACAACACGCAGTTGCTTTTGGTAGAAAGCGATCTTGTCACCGCTGGCAGGATCCACGAAACTGAGCGAGTGGAGCATCTGTCCATCACGCTGTATCACCGTCGGCAGCACCTGACCGACGATGACGCTCTCGCGTAATGGGGTGCCATCGAAGTAAGAGGCAAAGATCTCGGGCACGTTCTCTTCGGTTACCCGGCCATAGTTCAGGCGCGGCTTACCGCTGGCCTGCAGTTCGACCATCGGTTCATAGGCGCACATGCCCGCACAGCCTATCCGGCTGATGACGGCCTCGAGGCCGCGCCGGGCGAGTTCCTGCTCGATCGCCGCCAGAGTCTCCTCTGCACCGGCGGCCAGGCCACAGGTCCCCATCCCCACGGTGACGTATAGGTCGGCCTCCTCGGTCTTTTGCCGCCACCAGGTTCTGGCCTGTTCTCTTTTTAGCGCAAGTTTGTCAACGGATACCATGATATTCAATCCGGCTTTGGCCCTACCATTTTGGCCAGTGTGCGAATGAGCCGCTCCCTGCGCATCCGCCCCATTACTCGGCGGTCCAGCACCACCACCGGCGCCAGTGCACATGAGCCCAGGCAGTGGGCGATCTCGAGGGTCAATTCGCCGTCGGCGCTCATCTCGCCAGGCGCCACACCGAACTCTTCGCGGACGGCTGCCTGCAGGTCGGGCGCGCCTTTAACGTGGCAGACGGTGCCGTCGCACAGGCGTAGGACGTGTCTGCTCCGCGGCTCCAGGTGGAACTGGGGATAAAAGGTCACCACGCCGTAAACCTTGCCCGGCGCTATTCCCAGCCGGTCGGCAATTGATTGCAACACCTCCGGTGGCAGGTAGCCATAGATGGACTGGGCTTTCTGCAAGATAGGGATCAGCACGCCCTCCTGCCCCTGATACTTCTCAAAGACCGGCTCCATCAGGGAAAGATCTACTGCACCAGTGCCTGTTCCAGTCATATATCTCCTTATGAGGTATACCGTCCCCCGCGCCGAGGTGCCGTCACCACACACTTTTGCGCTCCGTCCCGGAATCCCCCAGCGCGGCGCGTACCCAAAAGCCCGCACAGAAGAGGGAGCAGTGATCAGGGAGCAGGTAAGAGGCCCTGGTCCCTGAGCCCTGATCCCTTGTTCTTGCTGAACTCTTGACCCTAACCTCGACTCAGTACATCCACGATGTTGCCACCAGCGTCAAAGATGCGCACCTCCAGCGGCATCTGACCCGGCAACGTGTGCGTGGCGCAGCCGAAGCACGGGTCGTAGGAGCGGAAGGCCATCTCCACTCGATTCAGGATGCCTTCGCTGATCTGCCCTTTCTGGATCACCGCCTGGGCTGCCTTCTTGACCGAAATCGAGATCGGCGCATAGTTGTTGGTCGTGCCGACGATCAGGTTGGCCTTCTTGACGATGCCCTTCTCGTCGGTGATGTAATGGTGGGTCAGCGTGCCGCGCGGCGCCTCGACGATGCCCACGCCTTCGTCGGGCTTTTCGGTGGGGATGACGCGCACATGCGGGTCGGTGATCTCCGGATCGGTCGCCAGTTCCAGCAGCCGCTCGGCGGCGTAGAGCAGTTCGATCAATCGCGCCCAGTGGGTCGCCAGCGTGTGATGCACCGGCTTGCCGCTCAGCGTCTTGTAGAACTCCTCGTAGGCCTCCTGCGCGCGAGGCGTGGCCATGCCGTCGGCGGCGTTCAGGCGCGAGAGGGGTGTGGCCTGGTAGACGCCGCTCTCTTTACCGGGCACGAACCCCTTCCACCCCACCTGCTTGAGATATGGGAATTTCAAATACGTCCAGGGTTCGACGTGCTCGGCGACCACGTCCAGGTACTGCTCCGGCGCGTACTTGACCAGTTCCTTGCCATCCGGCCCGACGACGCGCACCTTGCCATCGTAAAAGTTGACATGGTTGTTCTCGTCCACCAGCCCCATATAGTAGGTGGGCATGGTGAAAGCATCTGAGAGAATCAAATCCACATATGCCTTGTTCGCCAGTACCACGTCGCGGAAGAGTTGCAGGCTGAAGAGTCCAAACTCGACCTCTTCGCGTGCGATGGCTTCGATCTGCTGGCGCTCTTCCTCCGTGATCGCCTTGCCCACGCCGCCGGGCAGCCCGAAAGTGGGATGGATCTTGCGCCCGCCGAGCATGCCGATGATGTCCATTGCCATCCCGCGGCACTTGATGACCCGCCCGCCGATCTCGACGCCGACCTTGTGGATCACGCCCAGGATGTTGCGTTCGGCGACCGGCGCGTCTGGGCCCATCACAAAGTCAGGCGCGCCCAGGATATAGAAGTGCACGGTGTGGTCGGCAACGTAGAAGGCGGAGTAGAACAACTCGCGCAGTTTCTTGGCCACCGGCGGCGGGTCCACGTGAAAGACGGCGTCGCAGGCCTTCGTGGAGGCCATGTGGTGCGCTTCCGGGCAAACGCCGCAAATGCGTGGGGTGATGTCGGTCAGTTCCTCGACGTATCGGCCTTCGGCGAACTTTTCAAAGCCGCGCAGTTCAGGAATGACGAGGTAGGCATTGGCGACGTCGCCCTCCTCGTCGAGAAAAATATCAATCCGTCCGTGGCCTTCCAGGCGGGTAATGGGATCAATGCTGATTTTCTGCATGGTTCTCTCTCCTCTGAATGATGCAGGATGCAAGATGCAAGATGGTTAGCGGTGGTAGCGGTGTTGTTGGTTAGAAGAGAGGACAAGGGCAGAGATGATCTGATCGAGCAGCTGGATGCGATGTTGAAATACCTCCGGACTCAGGAAACGGCGACCGCGATAGTACCAGCCACGAGATTCACGAGCCGAACCCAGCGCGATCCGCTGAAAATATGCATTGTCTCTACCAAAGCCCCGTCCATGTCCCTCTTCGATGTTGGCGCAGATGGAACCTACGCTCCTGATCAACTGTCTGGCGATCTCTCTACCGCGCCAGTCCTTGAGCATCCGCTCCGTGTCTTCCCATACCAGGTCGGAGAGCAACAACGCTTTGGGGTAGACTTCAAAGCTCCAGAGAGGGTCTTGCTTGATGCTTGCCGGAACCTGCGCCAGCCATTCCCCATAATCCAACGCTCTCATCTTCCTGCCCCCTGCTTCCCGCCTCCTGCTTCCTGCGTCTTGCCTCCTGCCTCATACCTCTTGCATCTTGCGCCGGTGCAACAGCGACGCTGCCAGCCCAAAGCGATAGAACGTCCCCACCGGGTCGAGGATCTCGCCGACGATGCGGGCCGCTTCCTCTTCGGTATCGGCATCCACCACCGAGGCCACCGCCGAGAGGAGCGAGGAGCCCTGGTCAATCACGTTCGGCGGTGGGCCGTAGCAGCCCCGGCAGGGCATGTTCACGCTGGGACAGAGCGCGCCACAGCCGCCTCGCGTGGCCGGGCCGGCGCAGATGATCCCCTGGTCGAAGAGACATGCCTGGGGGTCGGGGATAATCTCGTGGATGCGGTAGAATTTTTTGATGCGCTTCTCCTGCCGCACATGTTTGCACTCGTCGCAGACCGTCTTCTCGTTCGCGCCGACCACGCTGCCCTTGGGCGGCAAATTGCCGCTCAGGATCGCCTCGATCACCGCCCAGATCTGCGGCGCCTGCGGCGGGCAGCCGGGGATGAAATAATCCACGTCCTCCACCTGGGCCAGCGTCTTGACCGTGTTGTAGAACCTGGGGATCGTGATTTCTCCCTCGGGTACCGGGGTGGAAGGCTGCGGCAAGACGCCCTGGGGGTTATCCACCGACGGCGTTTCCAGATAGACGCGCTCGAAGATGGACTGGCAGTCGAAGAGATTCGCCAGGCCCGGAATGCAGCCTTCGCAGGCGCAGGAACCGAAGGCGACCAGCACCTTTGACTTTTGACGCAGCAGGTGCGCCAAGTGCTCGTTCTCGCTGGTGCGAATCGCGCCGTTGAACAGGCACACATCCAGATGCTTGTCGGGCATCGCCTCGACATCCTTGTATTTGGCGTCCACCGCCACCGGCCAAAAGAGAATGTCCGCCACCTGGTCTACGACGAGAATCTTTTCCCGCAGTTCCACGATGGCGATCTCGCAGCCGCCGCACGACGCGGCCCAGTAAAGGCCCAGTTTCAACTTTTCGCTCATTGTCACTCCTTTTCGACCCCCTTTCCCCACCCCTGGGAGGGGGTTAGGGGGCAATCACTCCTTGCTCTCCAGTTGCTGCTTCCAATTCAACGGCCCCAGTGCCCGCACCCGCTCGGTGAACTCGCGGGTCAATTGCGCCCACTTGGGTGCTTCCGCGCCGGAGATCCAGCCCCAGTGGAAACGCTCTTTCTCGATGCCATACTGCGCAAGCAACGCCTCCACGAGCGGCATCCGTCGGAACGTCTTGTAGTTGCCGTTATTGTAATGGCAATCGCCGGGGGGATGGCAGCCGGAGACGATCACCCCATCGGCTCCTTCGGCGAACGCCTTGAGCACGAAAACGGGGTCCACGCGTCCCGTACACATCACGCGGATAACATCCACGTTCGGCGGTTGCTCCATACGCGAAACCCCCGCAGTATCGGCCGCCGCGTAGGTACACCAGTTACACAGGAAAGCGATAATGTGCGGTTCAAAGGATTCATTCATAGTCAACACCTCGCATTTTACGTTTCACGTTTTACGTTTCACGCGAGTCGTAATGCGTAAAACGTAATGTGTGACCTACACCGCCACCCTCAGCAGTGCCTCAATCTGCGCCATGATCTGCTCGTCGGTAAAGTGACGTGCGGTGATGGCGCCGGCGGGACAGGCCGCCACACACGTGCCGCAGCCCTTGCACAACGCCTCGTTCACACGGGCCACGTTATCCACCTCGACAAAACTGATCGCCGTGTAGGGGCAGAGCGCGATACAGGTCTTGCAGGCGGAGCAGAGTTTCTCGTCCACAATCGCCGTGGCCGGCGAAATCGTCACCTCGCCCTTATCCAGGAGCGCGAGCGCCATCGAGGCCGCGGCGCCGGCGTGGGCCACCGTGTCGGGCACGTCCTTGGGGCCCTGCGCTGCGCCGGCCAGGAAGACTCCCTCGGTGTTCGTCTCCACCGGGCGCAGTTTGGGGTGCGCTTCGGCGAAAAAGCCGTCCGTCGAGCGGCCCAGGCCAAAGAGCGCAGCGACCCGGTCGGCATCATGCGGCGCTTCGATGGCCGTGCTGAGCACCACCATATCCACGTCCACCGACACCACCCGTCCCAGGTTGGCGTCCTCGCCCTTGACCCGTAGTTTGCCGTCGGGGAGCACTTCGACCTCGGCGCCGCGCCCGCGCACCATCGTCACGCCCTCCTCCTGGATGCGCTCGTAGAATTCCTCGTAGGCCTTGCCGAAGGCGCGCATATCCATATAGAACTCGAACACCTGCGCGCCGGTTTTCTCGCGCACCAGATGGGCCTGCTTGAGACTGTACATACAGCAGATGCGCGAGCAATACTCGTGCGCGTTGTGATCGCGCGACCCGACGCAGTGAATGATGGCCACCTTCTCCGGCTTGCGTCCGTCGGCGAGCAGGATTTCGCCGCCGGTGACGCCGCCGGCATTGGAGAGGCGCTCGAATTCCAGCCCGGTGATGATATTGGGCGACTTGCCGTAGGAGTACTGCGAAAGTTGCGTCGGGTCCCACATCTCGAAGCCGGTGGCGACGATAATGGCGCCCACGTCGAGTTCGATGATCTCGTCCTGCTGGTCGAAATCAATCGCGCCGGCTTCGCACACCATCTGGCAGGCGCCGCAGGCATCGGGGATCTCGCCGTTCGTGCGGTCGTTCTGGCGGAAACGGATGCAGGCGTCGGTATCAATCACCGGCACGCGCGGCACCGCCTGGAGCGAGGGTACCCAGATGGCGCTGGTCGGCCCCAGCGGCTTCTCGCGGTAGACCGCATCGCGCTCCAACACGATCTCGATCGCGCCGGTGGGGCACATGATCGTACAGGCGCCGCAGCCGATGCATAGGCGGGTCTTTTCCAGGAACGGTGGCCCCACACGCCGCTCAGGGCCACGCTCGGCAAAGTTGAGCACGTCGGCCTTGACCAGTTCGTGGCAGGTACGCACGCACAGGCCGCATAGGATGCACCGCTCCTCCGGCGTATCGGTCGGGAAGGGCGGCTCGGTGATCCCGTACTCCCGCGCCAGGTTCTGGATCAACTCGACGTTGGGGCAACGCGAGAGCAGCAGACCCAGCACCATCCGGCGCGCCTCGATGACCGCCGGGGATTGGGTTCTGACCTCCAATCCATCCCACGCGGGGTGCGTGCAAGCGGTCTGCAGGCTTGACCTGCCGTGCCGGATCACTTCGACCGTACATAGGCGGCACCCCCCATACGGCTCTAGAAGCGGATGATAGCAAAGTGTGGGGATCTCGATGCCGTTCGCCCTGGCGACCTCCAGAATAGTCTGGCCTTCTTCGGCATGGATTTCTTGTCCGTCAATGATAAGTTTGACCATGCAGACGTCCTCCTCGGTTACTTCTTTTCTTGGGGCGGGCGACTTGCTTCGGCCCGGATGCGAGCCAACAAATCGGCTATGCCCAACTGGCTTGCCCTCGCCTGCAAGTAACGCTCGACCTGCAGCGCCAATTCGCGCGGCAAGATACGACGGCGCACTTGCCACTCGAGTTCATCGGCGCCGAGGTCCGGATAGCGGTCGAGAATCGAAGCCCGCACAATGGCAACGCCATCCTCGTACATCTCTGCAGCCAGCGCGATGCGCTGTTCGCCGCTTATGCGGCGGTATATCTGCACACGTATCCACTCGGTCTGGGGATCTCGCATACCTACACAGCACTAACCAACGCTCAGGCAGTCGCCACGGCCACAGGTTTGATGGCTGTGATAGGGGTTGGTTCGGTGACAGACGCCGGCGTATACGCTGAAATGGATAAGAGATCACTCACCGGTGGTCGAAGCAGGATATACAACACTAATTCACGCAGTTCAGCGGATAGTTGATCCAGACCTGTCAGCGGAAAACTGCGCGGCCCAAGTTCCGTCTGTTGCGCCAATATGGAGTACTCAAGAAAGGTCAACCCGATTGCGCGGCGTTCCTGTTTGTTGATGCGTAACAGGATATGGTCATTCAGTTCGATACCCGTCGCCGCTTCACCTGGCGCAAAGGATACATATAAAGTATCACTGACCTCATCATAGTTGAACTTCATACCTGCCATTGCTCACCCTATCTCTTTCTGATATGCCGTGACGATGTAGTTATTGGGCAGTACTTCACCCCGCGTCCCCCGTCTAAACCCAAACAGCACAATTGCGACGATGTGAGTATTCTCTCCCGCCAAAGTACGGAATTCCTTCGAATAGCGGTACTTGTGGGGATTGAGCGCATCTTGCTTGTGTTGGCCTGACCGCAATGTTTCTTTCAACTCCTCCTCGTAATCCAGCATTTCGGGATGGTTTACCGGGTCGGTGATGTGCTCCCAACGTTCTTGGGTGAGGTAAACCTCATTCCCGTAGCGGTCATGTACTGCCCAACGTTTGCCTGCTGCCAAGATGTCCCTCCGAATCGTCAGGTACGGATGAACACGGACAGATCACAGAAAACCCGTGTTTATCCGTGAAATCCGTGTCCAGAGAACTCACCCCCACGCGTCACCGGATAGCGACCGCGTCGAACTTGCACACGTCGAAGCAGACGCCACACTTGATACATTTCTCCGGGTCAATGACGTGCGCCTTCTTCCTCTCCCCGCTGATCGCTTCCTGCGGGCATTTGCGGGCGCACAGGGTACAGCCGGTGCAGGCATCCGTGATGTAGTACTCGATCAGCGCCTTGCACACGCCGGCTGGGCATTTTTTGTCCTGGATGTGGGCCACGTACTCGTCGCGGAAGTAGCGCAGCGTACTCAGGACAGGATTGGGCGCCGTCTTGCCCAGGCCACATAGCGAGACCGATTTGACCACTCGGGCCAGACCTTCCAACGTCTCCAAATCGGCCATCTCCCCCTGCCCATCACGGATACGGGAGAGAATCTCCAGCATGCGCTTGATCCCCTCACGGCAGGGCGTGCACTTGCCGCACGACTCTTCGGTGAGAAAATCGAGAAAGTAACGGGCCATGTCCACGACACACGTGCGGTCGTCTGCGACGATCACGCCGCCGGTGCCCATCATCGAGCCGGCCTGATCGAGCGTTTCGTAATCCATCGGCATATCCAACAGGTCCGCCGGGAGGAATCCGCCAGAAGGCCCGCCGATCTGGATCGCCTTGAACTGGCGTCCCCTGGGGATGCCGCCGCCGATGTCAAAGACCAACTCGCGGACCGTAATACCCATCGGCACTTCGACCAGGCCCACGTTGTTGATCTTGCCGGCCAGCGAAAAGACCTGTGTCCCCTTGCTGCCTTCGGTGCCGATGCTGGCATACCACTCGGCGCCACGGTTGATGATTTCGGGAACAACGGAAAGCGTCTTGACGTTATTCAGACAACTGGGCCGCTCCCACACCCCCTTCTCGGTGGTGTGAATGTGTTTCGCCCGCGGCTCGCTCGCCCGCCCTTCGACGGCACTCATCACCGCCGTGGACTCGCCGCCAACGAAGCAATGCACCCCTAAACGCACCTGCATGTCGAAATCGAATCCAGAGCCCAGGATGTCTTGCCCAAGCAACCCATACTCGCGTGCCTGCTCGATGGCGGTCTGGACGCTTTTCACGGAGAGCGTGTGCTCGAAGGGGAGGTAAAAGAATCCCTCGCGGGCGCCAATGGCGTAGGCGCCGATGATCGCGCCTTCCAGGATGCTATGCGGATCGGCCTCCATCAGCGCGCGGTCCATAAAACAGTTGGGATCGCCCTCGTCGCCGTTGACAAGCATATACTTGATCTCGCCCTTGGCCTTGCGTGCGGCTTCCCACTTGCGTCCCGTGGGAAAGCCCGCCCCGCCACGACCCCGCAGCCCTGACTTTTTGATCTCTTCGATTACCTGCTCAGGTGTCATCTCCGAGAGCACCTTCGCCAGGGCCTGGTAGCCGCCAACGGCGATGTATTCGTCAATCGAGGCCGGGTTGATCAGCCCACAGTGGCGCAACACGATGCGCATCTGCTTGCTGTGGAAAGGAATGTCCTGGTAGCGCGGGATGCGCTCGTGCGTCACCGGTTCCCGGTAGAGCAGTCGCTCGACGACACGGCCCTTGACCAGCGTCTCCTCTACCAGTTCCGGCACATCTGCCGGCTGTACCTCGACATAAAAGGTCCCATCGGGCTGGATCAGGATTACCGGTCCCATCGAACACAGGCCACGGCAGCCTGCCTCGACCACGCGCACTTCACCGGCCAGCCCGCGCCGCTCCACCTCCGCCGTAAGCGCCGGCAAGAGGTCCGGCGCGCGGTCGTGCAGGCAACTTACCAATACATCGGCTCGATACTGTTCAGCCATCACGCCCCTCCTACCCTACCGACAACCCATTCCGTGACCACGTTCCCTTTCACCAGGTGCTCCTCAATGATGCGTGGCACCATGGCCGGGGTCACATTACCGTAGGTGATACGCGGCTCGTCTCCCTGCTGGATGTCTACCAGTGGCTCTTTCGAGCACATGCCGATGCAGCCCACCGTAGTCACATGGGCGTTGATCCCACGCGCATCCAACTCGGCGAGGATCGCATGCATCACCTCGCGCGCTCCCGCCGCGATACCACAGGTGCCCATACCAACGGTGATGGTCACGCTGGTGTCGGTGCGCGCCTTGATATCCTTCTGCAACTGCTCACGCAATCGCTGCAAATCCTCAAGGCTCTTCAGTTTCGGCATTCTTCACCTCCTATGTCGGCTTGAGCGCACAACTGCACGCCTCGATCACCTCGGGGACTCGATCGAGGGTCAGTTGCGGATGCAGCGTCTCGTTGACCACCACATAGGGCGCTTGCGCACAGGCCCCCATACAGGAGGTCGCCTCCAGCGAGAACGCCCCGTCAGGGGTGCTTTCGCCAGCCTTGATGCCCAGTTCCCGCTCGAACGCCTCCAGAGTGCGCGGGCCGCCGTGCACGTGACAGGCGGTGCCCAGGCAGACGCGGATGCAGAATTCGCCACGCGGCTTGAGGGTGAAACTGCGGTAAAAGGTCGCCAGGTGGTACACCTCCCCGAGGGGAATGCCCAGCCGTCTGGCCACGAGTTCCAATGCTGCACGCGGCAAGTAGTTATATTCCCGCTGGATCTCCTGAAGCACCGCCAGACTGAGAGCCCTGTCGGCGCCATAACTGTCAATGATCTCGTTCACCCGTTGATCCAATGTGCTCATTGACGTCATCGCTCTCCGGGCCTCCTCTCCCCAATGCTCATCTCGCCCATCTTGATCAACTTGAGGCGTGGGATGCGGCGCGTGAGGCACGCACTCCAGCAGAGGCCGCAGCCGGTGCACTTGCTCTCATCCACGTAGCGCGCCTTCTTGCGCACCTTGACCTTGAAATTGCCCACATAGCCCGAAACATCCTCAATCTCGCTCCAGGTCAGCAACTGGATGTTGGGATGCCGACCGGCATCCATCATCTTGGGGCCGAGAATTCAGGTGCTACAGTCCAGAGTGGGGAAGGTCTTGTCCAATTGCGCCATGTGGCCGCCGATGGACGGCTCGCGCTCGACCAGGTAGACCGGGTAGCCGGCCTCGGCCATCGTCAGCGCGGCCTGGATGCCGGCAATGCCGCCGCCGACGACGAGGGCAGCTTTGGTGACCGGCTCCTTGCGCGGCTCGAGCGCCTGCTGGTAGCCCACCCGCGCCACCGCTGCGGCGACCAGCCGTTTGGCCTTGGCCGTGGCCGCTGCGCCGTCATGCACCACCCATGAGACGTGCTCGCGGATGTTGGCCATGGCAAAGTAGTAGGGGTTGAGCCCGGCCTCGGCCACGGCATTCTGGAAGGTGACCTCGTGCATGCGCGGGGTGCAGGAGGCCACCACCACCCGGTTGAGGCCCAGGTTGCGGATGTCCTCCTTGATCATCTCCTGGCCCGGTTCGGAGCACACGTACTTGTACTCGCGGGCCACCGCGACGTTGGGCAATCCCCTGGCGAACTTGACCACCTCGGCCACGTTCACCGTAGCGGCGATGTTGACGCCGCATTCGCAAATGTAGACGCCAATTTTGGGTTGATCCATAATGAACCTCCTCGCATCTGACAGCAGCGGCCTGAAGCGCCGCTGCTGGGCATTTCCCCCTCAGCGCCGCCGGTTTACGGC
>DAOUBA010000028.1:0-2833 GCA_034432855.1 Anaerolineae bacterium
GCATTCGTCACAACTTAACGTTTGTGTAGAGCAATTGCGGGCCAAGCCCAAGTGCCAATCTATGCTATCATGGAGGTATGAGCAAATCAACGAAACCCCGCAATCCCGATCACGTGCGCCGTACCAATCGTCCGAGTCCCGACAACGAGGTTATTCGAGAGCGACTGAAGAGTCTGCTGACGCCAGCAGTCTATGGGCAGTTAGCCCATTATCGCAGTCTTGGTCTGCGTGCCCGGATTCTCGGTCTGCCGGTGATGGTAGCGGCGGTGTTGATGATGTTATGGCGGCAGGTGCCCTCAGTGTGCGAACTGGTGAAGATACTGGCGCGGGAGGACCTGCTCTGGACACCGCCGGTGCGGGTCTCGCAACAAGCTCTGAGCAAGCGGTTCTTGACCTTTCCGGCAGAGCTGTTCCAGCGTGTGCTGATGGAGTTGCTGCCAACACTCCAGGAACGCTGGGCCGCCCGCCAACGCCCGCTGCCCGAGTCGGTCACATACGCTCTGAAGAGCTTCTCTCACATCTTCGCCGTAGATGGTTCGACGCTGGAGGCGCTGTTTCGCAAACTCAAGGCCCTGCAAGACACGCCGGTCGGTGCTCTGGCCGGCAAAATCTGTACCGTCATCAACCTGGCCACCCGTTTGCCCGAACATATCTGGTTCACCGAGGACGCACAAGCCCACGATGCCACCTTTCTCGACCGCATTTTGGCGTTCGCCAGGGCTGGAAGCCTGTGGGTCTTCGACCGGGGCTTCTACGATTTCACCTTCTTTGACAACCTGATTGACCAAGGCGTCGCCTGGATCACCCGTTTGAAGTCGAATGCGGTGTTCACGGTCAGCCAAGTCTTGCTGCAAACCGCTGACGTGCGCGACCGTATCATCATTCTGGGTGGCGTCAATCCGTGCCGTCATCCTGTGCGGTTGATCGAAGTGCGCTTCGGGCGGACGTGGTATCGCTATGTGACCAGTGTGCTCAACCCAGTCGTTCTGCCGGCCAGCGTTGTGGCGGACCTGTATCGGCGGCGCTGGCGCATCGAAGAGGCGTTCTTGATTGTTAAACGTCTGCTCAACCTGTCGTACCTGTGGACAGGCTCAGTCAATGGCGTGCTGCTGCAAGTGTGGAGCACCTGGCTCTTCTTCGCTGTGCTCGTAGACCTGGGTGACGCCGTGGCTGAAGAACTGATGCTGCCCTTCGACCGTATCTCGTTGGAAATGGTCTTCCGCAGCCTGTACTATTTCATTCAAGCCTACAACAAGGGCCTGGCAACTGACCCAGTCAAGTACCTGGCCGCACCTGAGAATCGTGATTTGGGTGTCGTCAAACGCCTGCGCAAGAAACCAAGCCAAGCGTCTGCCCAGCCCTTGACAAACCTGGCAGGAGCTTAAGTTGTGACGGATGGTCTGGAAGTATATCGCTACCTTCATCTGTCTTGTCAGTGGGCTGGCCGCCTTGATCCTGCAAATCGTCGCCTGGTCGCAGGACGCGCAGACGCTGCGCTACGTCTCCCTGGCGTTTTTCCTCGTCGCCCTGGCGACGGCGGTCTACTTTGCGCGCCGGGTCTGGGACCAGAAACACGGGAAGCGACTGGCCGCCATTTTGACGGTCCTGTTTCTCGTCGGTTGGGGGTATGCCTTCCTGTGGGGCATCTGGCTGGAACCCCCTACACCCGGCTGCGCGGACTATGCCCTGCAGATCACATCGCCTCTGGACGGCTCTACAGTCCGAGCCGATGTCATTGGAGTGCAGGGACCCCTGCAGGGAAATCCCCCCGAAGGTAGGCTCGTAGTTTTTATCCGCTCACAAGATGGCACATTCAACTGGCCGCAAACGGCTCCGATAGAAATTAACCCGATCCAGGGCGCCTGGAAAGGGGCCGCCGCCCTGGGCGGAGACCCTCCACAGAGTTACCGCATTGCGATTGCTTTCGTGGGCAGGTCCGGGCACGCGCTGCTTGAGATGTATCACAAGATGGGCCGGGAAACAGGCCACTGGCCCGGGATAGAGTTCCTACCGGACGACATCCAGATATGCGACGAGATATCTATAACACGCGAACCCTGAGCGGCAAGAAGTCTATTCGGTAGAAAGGAGGAGACTATGACCGCATAAGGCCGCATATAAGCAGAAACAGAGTATACGATTAACCTTTCTTTCATTTACAGGAGGACAAAATGACCAGGCATAAATTTTCCCTGATCGCAGTGCTTGCCCCCCTGGTGATAGGGCTGGCGTTCGCACTGTGGTTCTTGCCTTTGGACAGCGCCCGCGCCAACCCTGGCGTGCGCTACGCCGCGCCGACGGCGCAGGGCAGCGGCAATTGCTCCAGTTGGGCGAACGCCTGTACCCTGCAAACCGCGCTCACGAACGCGGTGAGCGGCGATGAAATCTGGGTCAAGGCCGGCGCGCATTACCCCGGCGCAGCCGGCAACCGCAACGCCACCTTCACCCTGAAGAACGGCGTGGCGCTTTACGGCGGCTTTGCTGGGACGGAAACGTTGCGCACCCAGCGCGACTGGCAAACCAACAAGACTATCCTCAGCGGCGACATTGACCGGAACGACACCAACACCGACGGCAACTTTATCGCCGAGACGTGGAACGACATCCAGGGCGGGAATGCCTATCACGTCGTCACCAGCTTCAACATGACCGAGACGACCGTGCTGGATGGTTTCATCATCACCGCGGGCAGCGCCGACAGTGGAGATCTGGCGAAACTTGGCGGCGGGATGCTCAATGGAATGCCAAGAGTTGGTGGAGCCGCCAGCAGCCCGACTTTGATGAATGTCACCTTTTCTGGCAACTGGGGCACCTACGGCGGAGGGATGTTCAA
>DAOUBA010000029.1:0-33656 GCA_034432855.1 Anaerolineae bacterium
GTAGTCGTAACGATCGGTGAGCACGCGGCTCTGATATAATGCCAGCCGTGGCGCCTGGATGCGCGCTTCCTCAGGCAGCGCCTCCGTCCAGTGCAGGATCGTCTCCACCCGCCCACGTGTGAACCACTCCAGCGCCACCTGCTCCATCAGCGCGATGGCCTCCGCCCAGTACTCGGCAGCCAGGTAATGGTACACCGCCTCTTCGATGTCGTCACTTCGTGCAAAGTGCTCCGCCGCGCGCTGGTGCAGGTTGGCGTACAGGGCTGGATCGTGTTGGCGCAATTGCTCGTGCAAAAAGTCGCGGAACAGGTTGTGGTAGCGATAGGCTGCGGCACCTCCTTTCCCGAAGCGGGTGATGAACAGGTTGCGTCGCTCCACTTCTGCCAGCAGCACGCGTGGCTCCTTGATCTGCAGAATCTCGCGGCACAGGTAGAATGACATCTCGCGTAGCACCGCCGAAACGCGGAGGAAATGTTGAACGTCGGGCGGTTGGTGCTCCAACACCTCTCTAGCCAGGTAGTCATACGCATTAGGGGCGTTCAGTTTGACACCTATGCCGGCTGCGCCGAGTAAGGCCGCCCCAGCCTTGTCACGCAGCAGGTCGGCCAACAGTAGAACACCGGTGATCCATCCCTCGGACTGAGCGGCGAGCGCTGCCACTTGGCTCTCGGATGCCTCGATCTGTGAGAGTCGCAAAAGATCCCGAATCTCCTCGGGGGTGAAGCGCAGGTCGCGATCGGCCAGGCCGACGAGTTGGCGTTTCGCCACCAGTTGGGTCACGGGAACGGCGGGCAGCGTGCGGCTACCGATCATCAAGTGGCAGTTTGGAGGGAGAACTTCGAGCAAGCGGTGGATAAACGTTCGGATACCGAAGGCACCATCCAGCGCCTCATAGTTGTCTATCACGAGGACGAAAGGAGAGTCAACCTCCAGCATCTCGTTGACCAACTCTCCTACAAGGTCGGCTGGATCGCGGAAGAGATCGCCGGTCAGGGACGCCAGTGTCGCGTGGGTGCGCTTTCCAAAGCCGGGGAAGCGCTCCTGGATCGCGCCTACGAGATATGCGACGAATGTCCCCAGGTCGCGCTCCTGCTCGTCGGCCGTATACCAGCATATGGGCACAGAGCAGTGTCGTGCAAAGTCCACCAGCGTCGAGGTCTTGCCATAGCCGGCCGGGGCGGAGATCAGGGTCAGTTTGCACTCGAGCCCCTGTTCGATCACCTGAACCACCCGCGGTCGGTGCAGAAGGCCGGCCGTGCTCGGCACCAGCAGTTTCGAGCGAACCAGGGTCGGTTTTTGAGCCGCCAACGCTTTCCGCCCCCCTACCAGTCACCCTTGCGCCCAACCTGCGCAGAGACAACACTAGTATACTCCATAATTCCAAAGTAGCCAAAGAACCCCACCAATGGTCTCGCCCTGGTGCTGCTTGCCCACTCCGCGAGCCTCCTGTATCATGAGTCTACAGGGATGAAAATATACTTTGCTGGCTCAATTCGCGGAGGGCGAGAAGATGCGGCACTGTATCGTCAGATTGTCGCGCTGCTTGCCCAATATGGGGAGGTGCTCACCGAGCACGTCGGTGATACGCGGCTGCCCAACGATGGCGAGGAAGGCATCTCCGACGAGGCTGTCTTTGCGCGCGATATCGGGTGGCTCGCGCAGGCTGACGTCGTCGTCGCCGAAGTTACTACGCCCAGCCACGGTGTGGGATACGAGATCGCACGAGCCGAAGCGTTGGGGAAACCGGTTCTGTGCCTGCGCCGTGCGGCTGCGGGACGGTGGCTTTCAGCGATGTTGGCGGGGAACCCGGCGGTACGCTGTGAGACCTACGAGGACGTAGGGGAATTGAGGCCGATTGTGGAGCGGTTTCTCCAGGCAGCCCGGTAGGACGAATTGCCAATTCGTCCTACCGAACCAATCGCGTTCCGCAGCGGCTGCAGAAGCGGGCGTCGTTGGGGGAAACGAAGCCACACTTGGGACAGGCGACCGGCTGTGCCTCTGCCAGGCTGCCGCCGCAGGCTGAGCACACCCCCGCCCCAACCGGGTTGCCCACCCCGCAGTACGGGCAGGTCACCACGATCTGTTTCTCGGAAAGCCCCAGTTTCGCTCCTACGCTGTCGCAATAGTGCTCGATGGCCTCGCGCACTTTTTCGGGCAGCGTCAGTTTGCCCACGTCGCGGGCGATGTCATCAATGCGTCCCAGGAGCGAGAGCGGATTGACCAGCGCGCTCAGGCCAGTGATCGCCAGGCTGGCCGCTGCGTCCATCCATTGCTGCTGACCCACTGTCACCCGCACACCTCCCTCGACCGGGGCAATGCCCACAGTGAGCGCCGAACGCGCCGCGCCCCAGCCCCAATCGCGAGTGGCGATCTGCACCAGGACGTGCCCATCCTGCCCGACGATCTTGTGCGCCATCAGGTCACCATGGTTGAAGCGCGCTACCAGTGCATCGGCCAGCCCCTGGGGATTGATGTCTCCTCGATACGTCCATTGCTCCATGTTCGACTCTCCGCTACAGATTCTGTGATTTCTGGCGCTTCGTGGAATAGGAAGGAACTCGCTGCCAACCGCGCCACCGGTAAGGGCGCAATGCGTTAAGCCCCAACCAGCGCTGGAATCCACTTTCGCACGGGAAGCCCCGTCAGTACCAGCCCTTTCAGGCCGGTGCGACCAATGGCTGGCCCACTATTTCACGTTGACCCTGATTTCTACGCGAGTGACCCTGCGCGGGTTTCAGTCCCACACGGTGCCGAGTTTAGGGGCGATCCGCCGGATCGCTCCTGCCGCGCCGGTCGCCCGCCGTTCGGCTGAGTTCACGTCGAAGCCTGCGCGGGCGATGCCGCAGTTGTCCGCGCAGGCGGATAACCAGCGCCGCAGGCGCTAATAGGTGCGATTTCAATCGCTAACACCTGATCACGCCTTAACCTGCCCGGCGCCGCTTTACCCCAAGAACTTTTGGAGACGTGCTCTGGTACACAGCGGCGCAAATACTTTGGCAGTTGCCGGCTCGCGGCGTTGTTCGTACGCTAACCTCGCCGATGGCTGGAAGCCATCGGCTCAATAGATGCAAGCCCGCTGCGCGGGCTGGAAAAGCCCACAGGGGGCTTGCATCTGGCCCTCAGCTGTTTCCAGCGCGCGGCAACCGTCAGACTGGCGACTGCGTCGCGATGCCAAAATGGGCAGTTCCGCAAAATTAACCCTGTGGGCAGTTCGATATGGCCATGTTCAGTGTCATTGCGAGGGCGCGTAGCGCCCGAAGCAATCTCCTATTCGTCGCAGTGAGATTGCTTCGCCGCCTTCGGCGGCTCGCAATGACAGGGTGAGTTTTGCGCTATTGCCAAAATGGTGAGGCCTTTACGCCCCGGTGTGCTAGCCTGCCTCCAAGCCGTCATTGTAGCATCAGAACACTACCAGGTCAACTTGACTATCAGGCGATATGGAGGTATCCTATGCCCCTAGTGTCAACGAGGATTGGGAGGATACCCGTGTACAGAATCCTGCACAAAGTAACACTCAGCGAAGTGACCAAATTGATCGTCGTCGCCGCGCCAGAAGTCGCCAACAAGGCACAGGCTGGACAGTTCGTCATCGTGCGCGTGGACGAGTGTGGGGAGCGTATCCCGCTCACCATCGCCGATTACGACCGTGAAGCCGGTACGATCACGCTCGTCTTTCAAGAGGTCGGCAAGACGACCATGCAAATGGGCACGCTCGAAGAGGGCGATAGCCTGGCAACGTTGACCGGTCCCTTGGGCCACCCGACCGAGATCGAGAACTATGGCGCAGTTGTTTGCGTGGGCGGCGGTGTGGGGATTGCCCCGATCTATCCGATCGCACGGGCGCTCAAAGAGGCTGGCAACACCGTCTGCTCGATCATCGGGGCGCGCAACAAAAGCCTGCTCTTCTGGGAGGACAAGATGCATGCCGTGAGCGACGAATTGATCGTCTGCACCGATGACGGCTCCTACGGGCGCAAGGCGCTGGTCACCGAGCCGCTCAGGGAGGTATTGGAGCAACACAACGGAAGTATCGCCCGCGTTTGGGCCATCGGACCGGCGATTATGATGAAGTTCTGCGCGGAGGCGACCCGGCCTTTCGGTATCAAGACCATCGTCAGCCTCAACACGATTATGATTGACGGCACGGGGATGTGCGGCGGTTGCCGCGTGCAGTTGGCCGACGGCGCGCAGTTCGTCTGCGTGGATGGGCCCGAGTTCGACGCGCATCAGGTGGACTGGGACCTGCTTCTGGCGCGACAGCGGTTCTATCTGGACGAGGAGAAGCAGGCGGTCGAGAGGTGGCAGCACGAATGCAAGTTAGGGGGTGGAGGACAATGACCGAGTTAACACAACGCGAACGAATGCAAATCCCCCGCCAGAAGATGCCGACGCAAGACCCAATCGCGCGGCGTACCAACTTTGACGAAGTGGCGCTCGGCTTTACGCCGGAACTGGCGCAGCAGGAAGCAGAACGTTGCCTGCAGTGCGCCAAGCCTCACTGCGTGGAAGGCTGCCCGGTGGGCGTGCTGATCCCCGAGTTCATCAAGGCGCTGCGCGAAGGGGACATCGAAGGTTCGATCCGTGCGATGAAGGAGAAGAACAACTTGCCCGCCATCTGCGGCCGGGTGTGTCCTCAGGAGACACAGTGCGAGGTCAAGTGCGTTCTGGCGAAAAAGGGCGAGCCGGTCGCCATCGGACGACTGGAGCGCTACGTGGGCGATTACGAGTTGGAGTACCGCACCTGCCCACTGGTACGCGCGCCATCCACAGGCAAACGTGTCGCCGTCGTAGGTACCGGGCCGGCGGGGGTCACCTGCGCGGTGGACCTGGGACGGCTGGGACACACGGTCGTGATGTTCGAATCATTGCACAGCCCTGGTGGGGTGTTGATCTATGGCATCCCCGAGTTCCGGCTGCCCAAGCGCGTGGTGCAGGCCGAGATAGACTACGCCGTCGAATGCCTGGGCATCCAGGTACACACCGACGCCGTGGTCGGGCGGCTGTACACGATTGACGAACTGCTGGGCGAGCAGGGTTTCGACGCCGTTTTCCTGGGCACCGGCGCCGGCCTGCCCTCGTTCATGCGCATCCCCGGCATCAACTACAACGGTGTGCTCTCGGCCAACGAGTTCCTCACGCGGGTCAATCTGATGAAGGGCTACCTCTTTCCGGAGTACGATACGCCGGTGAAGGTGGGCCGGAAGGTGGCGGTGATCGGCGCAGGGAACGTGGCAATGGACGCGGCGCGGTGCAGCCTGCGCTTGCAAGCCCTGCGGGGGATGGATGGCGCCGAAGTGCACATTGTCTACCGGCGCTCGCCCGCCGAAGTGCCCGCCCGCGCCGAAGAGGTCCACCACGCCGAGGAGGAGGGCGTCATCTTTGACTTTCTCACCAATCCGGTCGAGATCTATGGTGACGAACGTGGCGCCGTGCGTGGCATGCGCTGCATCCGCATGGAGTTGGGCGAGCCGGACGCGAGTGGCCGGCGCAGCCCCATCCCTGTCCCCGGCTCCGAGTTCGATATGGACGTGGATGTGGTGATCATGGCGCTGGGGACCAGCCCGAACCCGCTGGTGTTCAACCAGGCCGGTGGCCTGGAACGGACGAAGCACGGTACGGTGGTGGCCGACGAGGAAACGGGGCGCACAACGAAGGCGAGAGTGTGGGCCGGGGGAGACGTCGTCACGGGCGCGGCGACGGTCATCAGCGCGATGGGCGCCGGCAAGCGCGCCGCCGCCGATATTGACCGCTTTTTGCGAAGGGGGATCGCTCCCTGGTAGGGGGACAGAGACCCAACAGCGCCGCTCCTCAAAGGGCGGCGCTGCCTTTTGCAGGTCAAGATGCCCTCTGGTCCTATGTGGCAGTGAGCGAAAACGATGGATGTGTAGTCACGCGCGGATTGACCAATCGAGAACGCGGCGGCAGCAAAGCCTCGATCTCTACCTAGACCACGGTGGGGGCATCTCCCCCATCATCCCGGGCCTTTCGCGCGGCCTCCAGGTTGATGCGGTAGAGCTCAGGGTCATCCTTGGGGAGCAAGACGACTTTCGCGTCTGAAGGAATCTGCTCCAGCGTTTCGGGATGTTCCAGAAGATACCGTTCGGACTCGAAAGAGAGCGTGATATTCTTTCGGTATTTGGCGTGTAGCCGCCTGTCTGGGCCGGGGGTATATGGCCCGCCAGTCGCCGGGCGATCCAATCGCCCGGCTCAGCAGGCAAAAGCCCTGCGGGCTTGCACCTGGTTCAGCCGTGCGCTTCCAGCGCACGGCGGGGCCGCGCCGCAATGAATCACCGAACCTGTGTGCACGCAGACTGGAAAGTCTGCGCCACATACAAACTGGACTCTGCGACAGCCCTGGGAGTATAGTCGGGGGGAATTGACTGGAAAGTCTTTTGAGGTTATCATATATTGTAGGTCCTTGAGGAGGGCGAAATGGGATACGGGAGAGATTCCTCTTTGACGGTCTATCGCCGCGCCTGGGCAAACTTGTGCGGCGCTGTGCTCCTGGTGATGGCCTTCTCTCCTGGTGCAGTCGTCGGGCAAACTCGCACGGTGCGCGTCGGGGTCTACCAGAACGCGCCCAAGGTCTTCCTGGACGAGAACGGCCAGGCCGCGGGGCTATTCATCGAACTGCTGGAGAAGATCGCTGCGGAGGAGGGCTGGACCCTGGTGTACGTGCCGTGCGAATGGGCCGCCTGCCTGCAGGCCCTGGAAGACGGAGAGATTGACCTGATGCCAGACGTCGCCTACTCGGCGGAGCGGGACGAAACCTACGACTTTCACCGAACGCCGGTGCTCGAGAGTTGGTCGCGGGTGTACGCCTCGCCGGCCAGTCCCATCAACAGGACCACCGACCTGAATGGCAAGCGGGTCGCCGTGATGCGCGGCTCCATCCAGCAGACCGTTTTCGCGCAGTTGATGGACGGCTTTGGATACCGGGTAACCTTGATCCCGACCGATTCGCTGGCCGAGGCCTTCGAATTGGCAGCCAACGGTCAGGCCGATGCTGCCATCGCCAACCACCTGTTCGGCGACTATTTCTATCAGCAGTATGGGCTGAAGAAAACGACGTTCGACTTTAACCCGGCCGAACTGTTCTACGCCACAGCCGAAGGACGTAACGCCGATCTACTGGAAGCCATAGACCGTCGCCTGAACGAGTGGATCCCACAGCGCGGTTCTGCTTATTACACGACGCTGGGCCACTGGGCGGAAAGGCCGCCCTACCGCGTGCCGCCGTCCGTTTTTTGGGTGATCGGCGGCATCACGGGCCTATTGGCCGCCACGGCGGGCGCGGCGACGCTGTTCCGCCGCCAGGTCTGGGTCAGGACAAAGCACCTGGAACAGGCTAACGCAGAGTTGCAGGAGAGCGAACGGCGCTACCAAACCCTCGCCAATATCTCTCCCGTAGGCATTTTTCGTACCGATCTCGACGGCGCAACGATCTACGTTAACCCGAAATGGTGCGAGATTGCCGGTATGCCTGCCGAGGGGGCCCTGGGCTACGGATGGCTCCAGGCAGTCCATCCAGACGATAGAGAGACGCTGCGCAGAGGGTGGCAGCAAGCGACTCGACAGCACAGGCCATCGTTTGCGGATTACCGCTTCGTGCGCCCGGATGGCACGACGGTCTGGGTCATGGGGCAGGCAGTTCCCGAAGTGGACGCGGAAGGAGAGATCGTGGGTTATGTAGGCACAATCACCGACATCACCGAGCGTAAGCGGGCCGAGGATGAGATCCGCACGCTGAACGCCGAACTGGAAGAGCGCGTGGCCCGGCGCACCGAGGAACTGAACGCTGCCCTGCTCAAGGCACAGGAAGCCGACCGCATCAAGTCCGCCTTTCTGGCGACCATGTCGCACGAATTGCGCACCCCGCTCAACTCCATCATCGGCTTTACCGGCGTCCTGTTGCAAGAGTTAGCCGGCCCGCTCAACGCAGAGCAGGTGAAACAATTGGGTATGGTCCGCGATAGCGCCCAGCATCTGCTAGCGCTGATCAACGACGTGTTGGACATTTCCAGAATCGAGGCCGGGCAATTGGAAGTGGAGCGCGCGTCATTCGATGTGCGCGCCGTCATCGAGAGTGCCCTGCGCTCGGTATCGCCCCAGGCGCAGAAAAAGGGGCTGGCGCTCAGCGCAGCCATTGCCTCCAACGTCGGCAGTGTGGTCAGCGATCGGCGGCGTGTCGAGCAAATCCTGCTCAACCTGCTCAGCAACGCCATCAAGTTCACCGAGCAGGGCGAAGTACGCCTCGAGTGCCGAGTGCGGGATGACCGGCTCGAGATCAGCGTGCACGATACCGGCATCGGCATCCGCTCGGAGGACATTGGGAAACTCTTCGAACCCTTCCGACAACTCGAGAACGGCCTGAATCGCCGTCGCGAAGGCACCGGGCTGGGACTGGCAATCTGCAAGACCCTGGTTGGTCTGTTGGGCGGACAGATCCGCGTCGAAAGCGAATGGGGCAAAGGCAGTACGTTCACCTTCACCCTTCCGCTAGCCGCGGAAGGAGGGGGACATGGCCCACATCTTGATCATCGAGGACAATGAGCAAAACCTCTACCTGACCACCTTCATCCTGGAGAAGCACGGCCACCGGGTGACGGCCGCGCGCGACGGCGCGCAGGGCATCCACCTGGCGGAAGAACTCCGGCCCGACCTCATCCTTCTGGACATCCAATTGCCGGTGATGGACGGCTACGCAGTGGCTGCCGAGTTGCGCTGCAATCCGGCCCTGGAGCAAATCCCCATCGTCGCCGTCACCTCCTACGCGATGGCCGGTGACCGCGAGCGCGTCCTGGCGGCAGGCTGTAACGGCTACATCGAGAAGCCCATCAACCCCGATACACTCCTCGACGAAGTGCTGGCTCACTTGAAAGATTTCCGGCTCTCCCAGACTTGGGGCTGAGGGAGGTTCCCTATGAGCGCCATTCTGATCGTTGACGATTACGAGCCTAACCGCTATCTACTGCGCACCTTGCTGGCTGCCTCCGGCTACGATGTGCTGGAAGCTGCCAATGGGGCAGAGGCGCTGGAATTGGCCCATCGCACGCGCCCCGACCTGATCATCGCGGACATCCTTATGCCCCAGATGGACGGCTTTGCGTTGTGCCGCGAGTGTAAGCGCGACACCGAACTGCGCGATATCCCCTTCGTGTTCTACACTGCCACCTACACCGACCCGCGCGACGAGGCGCTGGCAATGCAGTTGGGCGCGGCTCGCTTTATCGTCAAGCCGATGGAAAACGATGCTTTCATCGCCATCCTGCGCGAGGTGCTGCAAGCGCACCGGGCCGGCCAACTGGCCGCGCCCCAGCCACCGTTGGAAGAAGAGACGGTCTTTTACAGGCTATACAACGAGGCCCTGATCCGCAAACTCGAAGACAAGATGCTCGACCTGCAGCAGGTCAACCGTAGTCTGGCGGAGAGCGAAGCGCGTTTCCGCCGTCTGGCCGAGAACGCCCAGGACCTCATCTACCGCTACGAGTTCGCGCCCCAACGCGGCTTTACTTACGTCAACCCGGCGGCCACGGCCATCACCGGCTACACGCCCGAAGAACACTACGCCGACCCCGACCTGGGCCTGAAACTCATCCATCCCGACGACCGCCCCCTGCTGGAGCAATATTTGCAGGGCGGCGGAACGTTTTATGAGCCGGTCGTCCTGCGCTGGATTCGCAAGGACGGGCAGATCGTCTGGACGGAACAGTGCAACGTGCCCGTCTTTGACGAAGCAGGAACGCTGATCGCCATCGAGGGCATTGCCCGCGACGTCACCGAGCAGGCGCGGATGAAAGAAGCGCTGGAGCGTCGGGAGGCGGAACTGCGCCGGTACGCCGAGGGACTGGAGCAGCGCGTGCAGGAACGCACGGCTCAACTCTATAGCCAGTACGCCCGCCTGGAAGCCATCCTGAACAGCGCCTCCGATGGCATCCTCGTCACCGGCAGCCAGGGGCAAATCCTGCTGACCAACCCCATCGCCCACGCCTGGCTCACCCAGAGACTGCCGGCAGAGGACGTGGAACGGCTGCAGGCAACGGTGCGCGATCTGGCCCTGCGGGCGGAAGAGCGACCGCAGGCGATCCTGGAACTGACCGGCCTCGACCTGCAACTGAACGCTGCGCCGATTACAGAACCTGGATTGGAAGGGGCAAAGGCAATAGTCGCCTTTCACGACGTGAGCCATCTCAAGGCGCTCGACCGGCTCAAGTCCCAGTTCGTCTCCGAGGTTTCCCACGAACTGCGCACCCCGGTCACGACGATCAAGTTGTACACCGCGCTCCTGCGCCGGAGCCCACCGGAAATGTGGCCCCGGTACCTAGATGCACTGGAACAAGCAGCCAATCAGCAGGCCAGGCTGGTCGAGGATATTCTCCAGGTCTCGCGCATAGATGCCGGACGACTGGAAATCCAGCCCCAGATGGTCAACCTCAACGAACTGGCCGGGGCTGTGGTCGCCAGCCACCAGACGCTGGCCCAGATCAAGGATTTGGCGCTGGAGTGCCGGCTGGCGCAGTCGGGCCCCACGGCACTGGTGGATCCAGAGCGTATGACGCAGGCGCTCAACAACCTGGTGGAAAACGCCATCAACTACACCCCACAGGGCAGGGTCAAAGTCATTACCGGCCAGGCTGAGATGGAGCAGAGAACGTGGGCAACGATCTGCGTGAGTGATACGGGGATGGGCATTCCAGAGGACGAACTGCCGCACATCTTCGAGCGTTTCTACCGCGGGGAGAAGCCGCGACAGAGCGGCCTGCCCGGCAGCGGTCTGGGGCTGGCAATCGCCAAAGAGATCGTGGACCTGCACGGCGGACGGATCATGGTGGAGAGCCAGGAGGGAGCAGGGAGCACCTTTATCATCTGGCTGCCATTGGCGGAGGAGTGACCCGGCAGGTGCGGTGTCCATACTGCGAATATTACTACGAAAGACTGGTAGTGGATGACCGAACAGAGATCGCAGAGCGAAACGCCACAGCGAACGGTGCTGATCGCCGAAGACGAGGAGTTGTTGGCCAAGGCTATCGGCTGAAGGCCGCGTTCGTCGCCACCGTAACTCACGAACTGTTGACGCCTTTCGCGGCCATAGGCACAGCACTTGAGGTTCTGCAGCGGCAGAGCGAAGGTTGCCGGCCTGAATTGCAGAGCGCCGTGACTGACCTGGCTACCCAGATTGCCGGTTTGCACCGCCAGGTTAGCGGCATCGTCAAGTTCGCCGAACTGACGAGCAGGCAGCGTGAGCCTCGTCGTCATCGCCCACACAGTAGCCGAGGTGTTATCCGGCTGGGTCGGCGTGGAGGCTGAGGGGTTATTGGAAACCGGATAGTCACGTGTCTGCCACTTGTGAGGCGACAGACACCTGGCATCGAATCGGAGAGGAGAATTCATCATGAGTTCCATTCTCGTTCTCTATCACTCCCAGGAATACGGCAACACCGCCGCCATGGCCAGGGCCGTCGCCGAAGGTGCGGAGGCGGCGGGCGCCAGCGTGACGCTGATCAACACCAACGAGCAGCGCATGGATATTGACCTCTACCGCACGTTCGACGCCGTTGCACTCGGCTCGCCGGACTATTACAGTTACATCGCCGGCACATTAAAGACCTTCCTCGATGACTGGTACATCGCCAAGCAATCCAATCCACAGGGACTGGTGGGCAAGCCCTACGCGCTGTTCTGCTCCCACGGCGGGGGTGGGGCAGTACGCAAAGTGCTCGAAGAACTGTTCCGCGGGCTGGGCACCCAGGTCGGCGAGACCGTCGCATCGCGTGGATGGCCCAACGAGGCCACGTTGGAAAAATGCCGACAGTTGGGCCGTACGTTGGCGGAGCGCGTCCGATGAACTCACCACGCCCTCGTCTTGCTTCCTGCTTCCTGCCTCTTGCCTCCTGCCTCCTGCTTCTTGCCTCCTGCCCCCCTGCTCCTCTGCCTCCTCATTCCCCTGCCCCTCCGCTCCTTCGCTCCTCTGCGCCACCGCCTATCGCCTCCTACACCATCGCCGTCACCCTCGACGCCGAGGCCAAGATGCTGACCGGCCACGAGATCGTCACCTACACCAACACCACTGCCGATCCCATTCCCGACCTGGTCTTTCACCTCTACCTCAACGCCTTCCGCGACGCGAACAGCATCTTTTTGCGCGAGACCGGGGGTATGCATCGCCTGAACCGCTGGGACCCCGAGCATCCCGGTTGGATCGAGGTCACCACCATCCGCCTGGCCGACGGCACGCCGCTGGCGCTAGAGGAGATCGAAGATGGCACGCTGGCCCGCGCCGAGTTGCCTGTGCCCGTCGCGCCGGGAGAGGCCGTGAACATCGAGTTGGACTTTCGGGCGCAACTGCCGCGCGTGTTCGCCCGCACCGGCTACGTGGACGATTTCTTCATGGTCGGCCAGTGGTTTCCCAAACTGGGCGTCTGGCAAGACGGGGACTGGAACGCCTACCCGTTCCATGCCAATTCCGAGTTCTACGCCGATTTCGGCGATTATGACGTGAGCATCACCCTGCCTGCCGGATACGTCACCGGCGCGACCGGCCTGCCGGTTTCGACGGTGGATAACGGCGATGGCAGCCAGACCGTGCGTTATCGCGCCGAGAACGTGATTGACTTTGCCTGGGCCGCTTCGCCGCACTTTCGCCAGGCCACCCGCCAGGTAATGCTCCCTCCCCCTCGTAGGGGGAGGGCCGGGGAGGGGGTGGTGCTCCCTCCTCCTCTCAGGGAAAGGGCCGGGGAGGATGCCGTCGAGTGCCTCTACCTCTACCTGCCGGAACACGCCTGGTCGGTCGAGCGGGTGTTGGATGCAACCGAAGTGGCTTTGCGCCACTACAGCGAATGGTACGGCCCCTATCCCTACGCCCGTTTCACCGTCGTGGATGTGCCAGACGACGGGGAGGGCGCCGGCGGTATGGAATACCCCATGCTGGTCACCGCCGGCCCGATGAGCCTGATCGGCTGGGGGGCAGGCCCCATCCGCGCCGGGCTTGACCGCTCGCTCGAACTCGTCATCGTCCACGAGATCGGCCACCAGTGGTGGCAATCTACGGTGGCCTTCAACGAGGCCGAAGAACCCTGGTTGGACGAAGGGTTCACCGACTATTCGACCGTGCGGGCGGTGAACGCGGCCTACGGCACCGATACCTCTGCGCTGGCGGCCGGTGGAATCCGCATCGGTTACCTGGACATGCGCCGCCTCGAATACCTGACGGCCCCCCGAACGCCGATGTACGGCAAGGCGTGGGACTTTACGATGATGGAATATGGCGTTGCTGCCTACTCCAAGCCGGTGCTGGCGCTGACTACGTTGGAGCGCACCCTGGGCGAGGAAGTGATGCTGGACGTGATGAGCACGTTCTTCGAGCGCTACCGCTTTGCCCATCCCACCACCGAGGATTTCCGCGCTGTGGCCGAAGAGGTCTCCGGGCAGGACCTGACCTGGTTCTTCGACGGGCTGGTCTATGGCGGCGGCGTGCTGAACTATACCGTGACCGCCGTGGAAGAGCACAGCGTCACCGTCGAGCGACAAGGGGACGTGGCGATCCCTACCGAGGTGCTGGTGACCTTTGCGGATGGCAGCACTGTGCTCCAGCCGTGGAACGGCCTGGAGACCCCGCAGACTTTCTCCTATCCCGACCGACCTTCGGTGCGCAGCGCCGAGGTGGACCCGCAGCGCAAACTCGTCATAGACCTGCGCTGGGCCGACAACGGCCTCTCGCGCCGGCTGCAGGTTTCGCCGTTGCTGGCGCTCATCACGCGCATCCTCTACAACTACCAGAACGCGCTGCTGGCGCTGGGGGGGCTGTGACGATGAACGGTTGGCACGCGTTCCGCGCCGGTCTGAGCCGCGCACTGCGTTATCCGTGGGTGTGGATCGTCCTCTTCGTCGTCAACCTGGCGAGCGCGTTGCTGTTGGCGGCGCTTCCGGCCGCGGGGCTGACCGCCTGGCTGGGCCATCGCCCGGCCATCCGCCAGGCTGCCGACGGCACAGACGCCTGGCTGGCAATCGAGGGATTGTTGGCGTCGTTCGCAGATACGGCATTAGGGCAAACAGCCGGCGTGTCCGAATTCGCACGAAAGGCCATCTATTTCGCGCTGGTGAATTTGGCGGCGTGGCTGTTGCTGCCCCTGCTGGCCTGGCTGCCGGCCGCGTTTCTGACTGGCGGTGTGCTGCTGACCTATACCGAAGGGCCGATCCCGTTCCGCCTGCGCTGCTTCCTTTGGGGCTGCTGGCATTGGTTCGGCGCCTTTCTGCTGTTGAGTCTCGTCCAGGGTCTCACCTTTGTCGTGTTCCTCACCGCCGGAATCGTTGTGGTGGCTCTCAGCGCTTCGCTGGCGGGATGGCTGGCATGGGCCGTGCTTGCCCTACTGATCCTCTTTGCCCTGATCGGGCTGGTATTGTTCGAGTATACTCGCGTCGTTGCCGTTGTCGAAGGGACGCGCAACGTGGCCCGCGCCTTTGGTAGCGCAGTGCGCTTTTGCTTCCGCCGCCCGTTGGCGGTGGCCGGGCTGTACGGTCTGGCCCTCCTGACGTTGGCTCTGCTCCACGTGCTGTTTCGCGCTGGCCTGTTTCCGCGCCTGCCGCTGACGTGGTGGCCGCTCGTGCTCGTCGTGCAGCAGGCGTTCGTCCTGGCGCGGCTGTGGGCGCGACTGGCGCGCATGGCAGGGGCGGTGGCGCTGTACGGGACGATCGGCGGAATGTTGCCCTTGACTGCGCCCGCCAATCATGATAAACTCTCACCCATCCTGGAGCGTCCTGCTTCGTCGGACGTGCTGAAAGGAGGCGGTGAGCCGGATGTGATTTATCGTACATCGTCAGAGACTGAGGACGAGTGAAGATTCTATAATAGGAGGAAAGAGCAATGAAAACAAAGATCGTGTCGGGGGTCGTGAGCGTGCTGATCGTGATGGTGATCGTCGCCTGCAAAGGCCCCACCCCTGCGCCCACTGCGGTGCCGACGGAAGTAGGGTACGACCTGGGCGGTCGCACGATCCGGATCGGCGTCGAGAATGCCTACCCGCCGTTCAACTTCATAGACGAGGAGACCGGTCAACCGGACGGATGGGACTATGACGCCTGCCGCGCCATCTGTGAGATCATCAATTGCACGCCCGAATTCGTCGAGGCGGCCTGGGAAGGCATCTTTGAGGCTACGGCGGCCGGCGAGTACGATATGGTGGCGGATGGCATCACCATCAAGCCGGAGCGTGATGAAGTCGTGGACTTTTCCATCCCCTACATGACCATCATTCAGGTGCTCGTCGTGCGTGCCGACGAGACCGAGATCGTGGACAAGGATAGCCTGATCGCCAGTGGTGGCATGGTCGGCACCCAGATCGGCACGACCAACGAATCGGTAGCCGTTGACCTGGTCGGCGAGGAGCGGGTGCAGAGTTTCGACACCTTCGACCTGCCGATCCAGGCGCTCATTGCCGGGGACGTGGACGCCGTGGTGATTGACGAAGAGGCGGCTAAGGGATTCTTGCGCGAGTTCCCGGACGAAATCAAGATCCTGGATGCCGATATTGCCGCGCCCGAGGAGTTGGGGTTCGTCTTCCCGCCCGGCAGTGATTTGATCGAGCCGGTCAACTATGCTATTACCGTGCTGCGGGAAAACGGCACGCTGGATCAACTCTACCAAAAGTGGTGGGGTGAGGAGTAAATCATCGTTCTCACGGGGTCCGTAGGGGTGGGGTTACCCTACCCCTACGGCAACCGGAGGAGTCTTTGTCTGAATGCGCCATCCCTGCCGCCGGCCGCAAAGAGCCGGGCATCATCCCGTGGGGGCAACGCCTGAAGGCCCTCCCCTGGTGGGCACTGTTCTTGCTACTGTTGGGCGTTGCGCTGGTCTATGCGATCATCGCTTCTCCCGACTATACCGATGCCTTCTACTTCATCGTGCCCGGCCTCAAGGTTACGATTACTGTCACCATCGTGGCCTTCCTGATCTCGCTGGTGATCGGCTTGATCGTCGGGCTGGGACGCATCTCCTCCAATCCCGTCGTTTATAACGTCGCCACGTTCTACGTGGAAGTGGTGCGCGGCATCCCGATGATCGTCATTATCATCTACGTCGCGTATGTCCTGGTGCCTTTGTTCATCGCCACGGCCAATAGCCTGGGCGACTGGATTGTCCGCGTGACCTGGCTGGGTTCCCTTGCCGGTGTGGGCCATTGGCTGGCGGGACTGGACATCACGAAAATTGCCCCGATGGTCCGTGCCATTGCCGGCCTGGCCTTTGGCTATGGGGCCTACGAGGCCGAAATCTTCCGCGCCGGCATCCAGTCTATCGAGAAAGGCCAGATGGAGGCGGCGCGCTCGCTGGGGATGAGTTACACCCAGGCCATGCGCTACGTCATCCTGCCCCAGGCCATCCGCGTGATCCTTCCGCCGCTGGGCAACGACTTTATCGCTATGTTGAAAGATTCCTCGCTCATCTCTGTGCTGGCGGTGCGCGATCTTACCCAATTGGGCAAGTTGAATCGCTCGCGCACCTTTCGCACCTTCGAGACCTGGAACACGGTCACGTACCTGTATCTCTCGATGACGCTGCTGGGCTCGATGGGCGTCAAGTGGCTGGAAAGGAAACTGAAGAGTGGAGAACGATAACATCATCCAGATCCGCGACGTCTACAAGCGGTTCAAACACGTCGAGGCGCTCAACGGCGTCAGCCTGGATGTGAAGCGGGGTGAGGTGCTGTTCATCTTCGGCCCCAGCGGCGGCGGCAAGTCTACCTTGCTGCGCTGTATCAATCAATTGGAGAAGGTAGATAGCGGCGAGATCATCGTGGATGGCATCCGCGTCACGGATGCTCATGCCGACCTAGACACGCTGCGGGCCGAGGTGGGGATGGTGTTTCAGTTGTTCAACCTCTTCCCCCATCTGACCGTGCTCCAGAACGTCACGCTGGCGCAGGAGAAGGTGTGCAAGCGCCCAAAGGAAGAGTGTGTGGATAGGGCGTGTGCTTTGCTCAAGCGGGTGGGACTGCCGGAAAAGATCAACGCCTACCCCGGCCAACTTTCCGGCGGGCAGAAGCAGCGCGTGGCGATCGCCCGCGCGCTGGCGATGGACCCCAAGATCATGCTCTTCGACGAGCCGACCTCGGCGCTGGACCCGGAGATGATCCGCGAGGTGCTGGACGTGATGCTCGATCTGGCGAGGGAGGGAATGACGATGGTGGTGGTTTCGCACGAAATGGGTTTCGCCAGAGCTGCCGCCGACCGTATGGTATTCCTGGAAAGCGGACGCGTGATCGAGATCGCCACACCGGATGAACTCTTCTCTAATCCGAAGGAAGAGCGCACGCGCCGTTTTCTCAGCCAGATTCTCTGATGGTCAGGTTGACACGGCAGAGGGTGTGGAAATGCCAGGACAGATCGAATCGCTATTGCAGAAAGGCATGGAGGCCGCGCGCGCGGGAGATCGGAAGCGGGCCTACGACATCTTCGTCCATATCGTCGAACTGGATGAGCGCAACGAGCAGGCCTGGCTATGGCTGAGTTCCATCGTAGAGCGTCGGGCCGATAGGGAGGTGTGTCTGGAGAACGTCCTGTGGATCAATCCCGACAATACCTACGCGGCGACGTCGCTAGAGCATTTACGCCAACAACCGCCGGAGTACGATGCGCCGCCTTCTGCGTTGCCTCGCCTGGGCGGTCCCAGGCCACCCACAGCCGTAGAAGTCGCCACAGGTACTGCTGTACTTCCTCCATCTGTGCGTGTGTGCCCACGCTGTGGTTTTCGTAGCCCGGGCTGGGCCTATCTTTGTGATCGCTGTGGTGCGGCCCTGCAGGCCGTCAATCTGCGCGAGGTGGTGGCTGAGAGCACCAGGCCGCGTGAACGGCATTGGGCTACTCTGCTGGAGGCCTGGGGTGGCGCGCTCGTCTTCAGTCGCCGCTGGGCCTTCGTCCGGGAGGTTGCGCTGGCGTCCTGGTGGCGCGGCAGTGCAGCTCTGCTCTCGGCGGCGTTGCTCGTCGCCGTTTTGCGCATTCTCACTGCCGTGATTGTGCCGGTGCTGGTAGATAAGGGGGCGGCAGGAGTGCTCGACCTGAGAGCACGCTTTTTCGCGGATACCACCCTCTGGGGAGGGCAGACCATAGCGCTCATCCTGACCTTATTGGTAGCCTGGATGCTGACGGCGTTGCTCACCTGGGGAGTGGGACGGTTGGTGGGGGGCAAAGGTCGTCTTGTGGTGCAGGCGCACGTCATCGCCGTAGCAATCTCCGCCTGGGCCCTGGCAGGGGGATTGATCGCCGCGCTCATCGTGCTGGTACCCTATTTCGGGGCGCGGATCGGTCCATTGGAGTTGCCTTTCCAGCACATTTTCGACTTCGCCGGTATCGCACTGGGGGTAGCGTGGTTTATCTGGCTGGCACAGGCCACCCGCACGGCACAGAACATCTCGGCAGGGCGCGCCAGTGCGGTGGCGGTGCTCGCGGCGGCGCTCGGTGCGCTGGTTCTGTTCTCCCTCGATCGGCTCACCAATGGCGCCTCGACGCATTTCCTGAGCAGGCCGGTACTCGTGTTCTTCATGCCATGGCTGGGATGAGAGCAAGGACATGGAGATCCCGAGATGATGATGCGACTACTGGCGCTCCTTCATGCACTTCTTGCCCTCTGGTTGACGCTCTACGGGCTGAACTCTCTCATCTTGGCGATCCTCTACTTGCTTTACCGGCGGAAGGCCGAGCAGACTCCGTCCGTAGATCGCGCGACCCTGCCGCCGGTCACGGTACAAGTGCCGGTCTACAACGAACTGCATGTGGTCGAGCGAGTGATCGATCATGTGGCTGCGCTCGACTATCCTCGTGACCGTTTGCAGATCCAGATCCTCGACGATTCGACCGACGAGACGAGCCGCTTGGCGCGGGCGCGCGCGGCGCTCTACCGCGAGCGCGGAGTGAACATCGCGGTCTTGCAACGGCCCGAGCGCGACGGCTACAAGGCCGGGGCGCTGACCTGGGGTATGCAGCAGGCGCGCGGCGAGTTCATCGCCATCTTCGACGCCGACTTTTGCCCCCCCCGCGACTTTTTGCTCCAGACGATCCCGCACTTTCTGGCGCGCCCCCGTCTGGGGATGATCCAGACGCGCTGGACCTGTCTCAACGGCGATTATTCGCCGCTCACACGGGCTCAGGCGTTGGCGCTCGATGGTCATTTCGTGATCGAACAACCCGCGCGCCGCCGTTCGGGCCTGCTGATGAGTTTCAACGGTTCGGGCGGCGTGTGGCGCAGGCGGTGTATCGAAGAAGCGGGGGGCTGGCAGGCCGATACGCTGTGCGAGGACCTGGATTTGAGTTACCGCGCCCAATTGGCCGGCTGGGAGTGTCTATATCTGCCGCAGGTTGAATCGCCCGCCGAGTTGCCGCCCCAAATCACGGCGTTCAAGCATCAACAGGAGCGTTGGGCGCAGGGCTCGGCACAAACGCTGCGCAAGTTGGCCGTGCCCATCCTGCGCAGCCACCGGTTCAACTGGCGGCAGAAGGCGATGGCCTTGATGCACATCAGCAGTTACCTGGCCCATCCGCTTGCCGTATTCCTCTTGTTGCTCTCGCTCCCCCTGTTGTTGCTGCGCCCCGATATGGCTCAGCCGCAGGTCAGCGGCCTGGGATTGGCCTGCCTGGGACCTTTGCTGGTCTATGCGCTCGCGCAACAGCAGCTACGTCCGGATTGGCCGCGACGGCTGCGCGCGGCTCCGTTGCTGGTGCTGATCGGGATTGGCATCGCCTGGGGCAACACCCGGGCGATCTGGCGTGGGTTGACCCGTTGGGGTGGGGCGTTCGTGCGCACGCCCAAGTTCCGGCTCGAGGGGAAAGCGGGACGCTGGGCCGAGAGTGACTATCGTCTCCGCGCCGATGGCGCCATAGTCGCCGAAGTGGCGCTGACAATCTATGCATTGCTCACTGCGGCGGTTGCCCTGGTCACCGGCCATTACGGGGTAGTGCCCTTTATGCTGCTGGACGCTGCGGCCTTCGGGACGGTTGCGGGGCTGAGTTGGGCGCAGACGCGCATACACCATCGGCCGCGCCCGCTGCACCTGGCTGCGTTGCTGGAGGCGGTTCAGCATCGGTGGTTGGGGAACAAGGGGTAACCGGTGGCAAGGCGACTTGTGGCGCGACTGTGCGCGGCGTTTGAGCGCGACCGGTGGGGCTGCGTTGGGATGCTGGCGATCCTGACCCTTGCGCTGATCCTGCGCATGGGCTGGCCGACGCTGGCCGAGTTCAAGCGCGATGAAGCCAAGGTCGTGCGCGCTGCGCTCGCCATTGCCTATGAGGGTGACTTGCCGGTTGAAGGTGTTGGCGCCTCGATCAAGGTCAATAACTTGCCGCTCACCCACTATCTCACGGCGCTTCCTTTGCGGTTATGGCGTGATCCTGTGGCAGCCGTTCTCTTCATCGGCCTGGTCAACGGTCTGGCAGTGCCCGCTTGTTATTTCCTGGGCCGGGCGTACTTCAGCCGGGCTGTGGGTCTGGTCGCTGCTTTTCTCTTTGCCGTCAACCCGTGGGCCGTGCTCTATGGGCGCAAGCTGTGGCCGCGCGTTCTGCCGTTGATCGTGCTGGGGTTCATTGCTGCATTGCTGGCAACTTTTGTGCGCAGGCGGCCCTGGGCGCTGGTGCCCGCTTTTGTTGGCCTGGCTGCGCTCCTGGGCCTGCAATTGGAGGGATTGGCCTTCATCCCCGTGCTGCTCGTTGCGCTGCTCCTCTATCACAAACAGGTGACCTGGAAACCGCTCCTGGTGGGAATGCTCTTTTGTGCGCTGGCCCTCGCTCCCTACTTGGTCCACGACGCGCTCCACGGCTGGCGCAACGTGCGGGGCCTGCTCCGCTACGGCGGTGGGGAAGCGCAATATTCTTGGGACGCGCTGCGCTATGCCTTCCTGCTCACCGGCAGCACGGGCGTCGAAGAAATGGCCGGGTCGCTCTACCGGGAGTACCTGGCGGGACTGCCGAACCTGTGGTGGCTCAACGGGCTGATGATGGGACTGCTGGCGGCGGCGCTGGTCTATGCTTGCATCCTGATTATACGAGGGCCGAAAGAGCGCCGCCACACTGTGCTTCTGTTGCTCCTGTGGTTCTTCGTTCCCGTTGCCTTGCAGACCCGGCATACCGCGCCGGTCCAGCGCCATTATTTCATCCTGCTTTATCCGGTGCAATTCCTGTTGATTGCCATCATGCTGGCCGACTTGTCATCGTACCTCAGAGCGCGCCTGGATCGGGCCTACAAGTTCGTAGTGGTGACTTGGGTCATCGCGCTCCTGGTATGGGGCGTATGGCAGGTCGCCGTCGTGGGTCGGATGTTCATGTTTATGGTACATCATCCCACCACGGGTGGGTACGGTATCCCCCTGCGTTACCCGCGCTTGGCTGCCCAGGCGGCACAGCGGCTGGCAGGCGCTGCCGAGATCCTGGTGTTGGGCGTGGGGATGGATCCGCTGTTTGACGAGACACCGGCAGTATTCGAGGCGTTGCTTTTCGGCCATCCCCATCGTTTCGCCGACGGGCGTTGGGCGCTGCCGCTGCCGGATAGTTCCACCGCACTCTATGTGGTGGGGCCGGTGAGCAAGAACGGCGTTACTGACCTTGATCCGCTCTGGCAGCGGCTGGAAGGGATGGCCTATGTGCGCGCCGGCCCCTCCATCGCGCTGCCTGACGGATGGGAGTATCGCCTTTTCTACCGCGATGGGGCGGATCGGGAGGATGCATTGGCCGGGTTGACGCGCTTCCCCGACGGCCTCTCGTTTGCCAACAACGTGGTCTTTATGGGCTACGGATTCCCTCAGAGGGCGCGCGCTGGCGAAACGCTGGAAGTCTGGCTGGCCTGGTGGCTACGCGCGGCGCCGCCCGCCGGAGCCGACTATCACTTCTTCGTCCACCTGGTGGACGAGAACGGCGTGGTGCGCAGCCAGCACGACGGGCTGGGCTTCCCTGTCTTCTACTGGAAAGCTGGCGACCTTGTGCTGAATCGCTTCACGATTCCGCTCCCGTCCGATCTATCGGCAGGGCGCTACCTGCTGTGGAGCGGCCTCTACACCTATCCAGACGTGGTCAATGTCTCCTTCCTGGACGTGGCCGGCAATCCGGCGGGAGATCGGGTGGCGTTGGGCGAGGTAGAGATTCATTAGCACGATTTCCATACTTTGCATCCCTGGCGTGTCTGCGGCGGGTTCGGCTCGTCGTTCCGCGGCGCTGCTTCGCCAGACAACCCACATCTTCGCGCTGTGGCCTCATCCGCCGTAGGCCGTAGTCAAGGAAAGGGGGCAACCGTGATCGAACATATTCTGGTTCCTCTGGACGGCTCTTCTCTCGCCGAGTGTGTGCTTCCGCACGTCGTCGCCGTGGCTCGCGCCTGCGGGTCGCGTGTCACGCTGTTGCAGGTGCTGGAACGCCCCGCCACGTCCGGGCCGGTGCGCTTCGTAGACCCGCTACGCTGGTATATGAGTGAGGCTGAAGCCAGGGCCTATCTGGATGGATGGGCCAGCCGCCTGCGGGAGGCCGGCCTGCGGGTGCACAGCGCGCTCCTGGAAGGTCAGGCGGCGGAGCGCATCATCGAGTTTGCACGCGCCGAGGCCGCTAGCCTGATCATCCTCAGCAGCCACGGTCGCAGCGGGCTGAGTGGCTGGAACGTCAGCAGCATCGTGCAAAAGATCATCCTGCGCGCCTATGTGTCGGCCATGCTGGTACGTGCCTATCAGCCTGCGTCCACCGAATTGATTGGCCTGCGTTATCAACGGCTTCTCCTGCCGCTGGATGGTTCTCAGCGAGCCGAGTGTGCTCTGCCACTGGCAACCCACCTGGCCCGATTCCACCGGGCGGAACTGCTGTTGGCGCACGTCGTCTCCCGGCCGCCGATGCCTCGCCGGCTGACGGTTGCCCAGGAAGACATCGAACTGGCCGACCGCATTGCGGAGCGCAACCGGATAGAGGCGCTTCGCTATCTGGAGCAGTTGCGTCCCCAGCAGGATGTAGATGTCCGCACTCGCTTACTCGTTGGCGATCATGTTGCGGCGATCCTGCACGATTTGGTGGAGCAGGAGAGCGTTGATCTGGTCGTGTTGAGCGCTCACGGCTATTCTGGTGGGACGAGATGGCCTTATGGGAGCATGGCTGTCAACTTCATCGGATACGGCACCACTCCGCTCCTGATCGTGCAGGACCTCTCCCCAGATGAAGTCGAGCGCACCAGAGCCGAGATGCTCGCGCGCGAACGCAAGGGTCATTGACGCATGCCTCAGACTCCGCCCGATCAGGCCAAGCCCCTTCACCTGGAAAGTCTGGCTCGCCAAGTGGCCGAGCGCCACGCGACTGCAGCTCGTCCCCCATGCCGGCCCACGCTTCTCGACCGCCTTCCCGGGCAAGAAGCGGCTCTGCGCGCCGCTTACCGCTACTTTGCCGAGGCAACCGAAGCTCAGGTGGTAACCTCCTACGCAGCGGAATGGCTGCTCGACAACTTTTACGTGATCGAGCAGACGCTGCGCGAGGTGCGCCAGGACATGCCGCCGCGCTACTACCGGCAGTTACCCCAATTGAGTACGTCTCCCTGGGAAGGTTATCCGCGCATCTATGCTGTGGCGCGGGAACTGATCGCCCATTGTGAACAACGTCTCGATATTGATCGGGTCACGCGCTTCGCGCGCGCCTATCAGCAGGTCGCTCCGCTGACGATAGGCGAACTCTGGGCGTTGCCGACCATGCTGCGCCTGGCCGTCCTGGAGAATCTTGCCCAGGCAGTGACCCGCCTCATAAGACAGCCTTATGAGGGTGAGGAACTCTCCACCGCACAGCCAGTACCCCGCGAATTGGCCGACGAGATGGTCGTTGCCAACTGCATCCTCAGCCTTCGCATGCTGGCGGCCCAGGACTGGAAAGAGTTCTTCGAGAGCGTCAGTCTGGTGGAGCAGGTTATGCGCGGCGACCCGGCGGGCATCTATGCCCGCATGGATTTCGAGACGCGCAACCGCTATCGCGGCGCCATCGAGAGCCTGGCCCTGGCGTCGGGGCGCGATGAGGAAGAGATCGCCCGTGAGGCCATTCGTTTGGCCGAAGAGGCCCAATCCACCAACTCCCAATCTACCAACTCCCAATCTACCAACTCCCAACCTGCCAGCCGTACCACCCATGTCGGCTATTACCTCATAGACAAGGGGCGCGCCCAACTCGAAGCTCGCCTGGGCTACCGTCCCCCTCTGCGCGAGCGGTTCTCGCGCTGGCTGCTGGGCTATCCAACTCTGGTCTACCTGGGCAGTATCACCCTGCTCACCCTGGCCCTCGTGTGCGGCCTGGTTGGTTACGCGGCTGTGGCGGGCGGAACGCCGATGCAATGGATCTTGGTGGGCCTGCTCGCTGCCTTGCCTGCTTCGGCATTGACCATCACCCTGGTCAACTGGCTTGTCACCCAACTCGTGCCGCCGCGCTTGTTGCCCTGCCTGGACTTGCAGGAGGGCATTCCACCCGATTGTTGTGCCATGGTCGTCATCCCCGCGATGCTTACGAGTGCTGCCGAGGTGCAGTCGTTGTTGGAGCAATTGGAATTGCACTACTTGAGCAATGCTGACCCGCACCTGTACTTTGCACTCCTGGCCGATCTTGGCGACGCGCCGCAGAAGCACATGCCCGGGGATGATGCGCTGATCGAGCAGGCCGGAGCCGGCATCCAGGCGCTCAACAGGAAGTACGGTCAACAGGACGTTGGTCCCTTCTACCTGTTTGCCCGTGAGCGGGAGTGGAACCCTTCCGAGGGGTACTGGATGGGCTGGGAGCGCAAGCGGGGCAAGTTGGCCGAGTTCAACCGGCTGCTCGCCGGTCAGGAGACCTCCTTCAACGTGAGGGTGGGTGACCTCGAAGCCCTACCGCCGATCCGTTACGTCATCACGCTGGATGCGGATACTGTGATGCCTCGCGGAAGTGCGCGCCGCCTAGTCGCCACGTTGGCGCATCCACTCAACCGCGCCGAATTCGATCCCGGGACGGGGACCGTGATCGCCGGGTACACTGTACTTCAGCCCCGTGTGGAAGTCCTGCCCACCAGCGCTGCCCAATCGTTGTTCGCGCGCATATTCTCCCAGGATAGCGGTGTGGACCTGTACACGCGGGCCGTCTCCGACGTCTACCAGGACCTGTTCGGCGAGGGCATCTATGCCGGCAAGGGCATTTATGACGTGGCGGCATTCGAGCGCAGTCTGGCCGGACGGGTGCCTGAGAACGCGTTGCTCAGCCACGACCTGTTCGAGGGTATCCACGGACGCGCCGGTTTGGTCACCGATGTGGTCCTGTTCGAGGATTACCCGGCCCACTATCTCGCCCACATGCACCGGCTGCACCGCTGGGTGCGCGGCGACTGGCAATTGCTGCCGTGGCTGTTGCCCTGGGTGCCATGCGCCGATGGCAGCAAAAGGCGCAACGACCTTTCGGTGATCGATCGCTGGAAGATCGTGGACAACTTGCGCCGTAGCCTGCTTCTGCCGGTATTGCTGGTGTTCCTGATCGCCGGTTGGCTGTGGTTGCCGGGCCCGCCGTTGGTCTGGACGCTGGTCGCCTTGTTCGCCCTGGCCGGGCCGCCTGTCGTTCACCTGGCAGACTTGTTGAAGCGCGTGATACGGGGGGGCTCGTTGGCCGCAGGTGTGCTGCCGTTGTGGATGACTGTTCTCCGGTGGCTGCTCTCGCTCGCGTTTCTTCTTTACGAGTCGCTGATTATGATGGACGCCATCGGGGCCACGCTCGTCCGCCTGATCTTTACCCGCCGGAAGTTGCTGCAGTGGGCCACGGCGGCGCACACGATTCGCCTGTTCGGAAAGGAGACGAGATTGGGGCTGCTCTGGCGCAAGATGGGCAGCACCTCGCTCATCGCTCTGGGGTTGACGTGGTTGGTGTACCTGTTCGACCAGCGGGCGTTCGTCGTCGCTGCGCCGCTCCTGTTCGTATGGATCACCTCCCCCTACCTGGCCTACTGGATCAGCCAGCCGGTCGTGCGCCGCGAAGCCCCGCTTTCTGGCGAACAGCAGCGGCGATTGCGTCGTCTGGCGCGGCGCACCTGGCTTTATTTCGAGCAATTCGTGGGCCCAGACGACCGCTGGCTGCCCCCTGACCATTTTCAGGAAGACCCGCTGGGGCTCGTCGCCCACCGCACTTCGCCCACCAACGTCGGCCTGTACCTGCTCTCCGTGCTGGCGGCCTGCGATTTGGGTTACGTTGGCCCCCTGGAATTGGTCTTGCGCCTGCGCCCGGCGTTCGAGAGCATTGGTCAGTTGGAGCACTATCGCGGCCACCTGCTGAACTGGTACGATACCCGTGATCTGAAGCCTTTGCCGCCGCGTTACGTCTCCACCGTGGATAGCGGCAACCTGGCGGCCTGCCTGCTCGTCCTCAAACACGGATGTGAGGAACTGCGCCGGGCCCCCGTGCTGGGCTGGCAGCGCTGGCAGGGGTTGCTCGATACGCTGGGTGTGCTGGCCGAGATCGTGGAATCTCTGGAGCAGCCGGCCCTCGAACCGGTGGTGATCCCGTTGCTGGCTCACCTGGAGCACATCCACGGGCATATCGAGGCGAGGCGGAATGAACCCTCGATCTGGGCCGCGCTGTTGGCGGAGTTGGGCTCGGAGGCGTGGCAGGAACTGGAGCATCACCTGATCGCGCTGGTCGAGGCCGGCGCGCGCACCCTCGACGCTGCCGTCCTGCGCGACTTGCGTATCTGGGCCGAGCGAGTCTCGTATCACCTGCTCAGCATGCAGAGCGAGATGGATATGCTGTTGCCCTGGCTATTGCCGCTGAGCCAGCCGCCGGCGCTCTTTGCCCGGCCGGAGACCGACCCTACCCTTGTCGCAGCCTGGCGGGCATTGGTGGCTGCTCTGCCGGCCATGCCCCCGCTTGATGAAATACCCGATGTCTGCCGGGCGGCTCAGACACATCTGACGCAATTGCAGAACCTGCTCGCCGGTGACGCCGGTTCTGGCAGTGTACCGGAATCGGACTCTACCGAATTGGTGCAAGAGGCCCGCGACTGGTGCGCGTATCTATCACGCGAGTTGCTCTCTGCTCGCCTGGCTGCCGAGAGCCTGCTGATCGGCCTTCGGGACCTGAGCACACAGGCGGAAGAGTGCTTTCGCGCCATGGACTTTCAGTTTCTGTTCGATCCCCACCGGCAGGTGTTCCACATCGGCTACAACGTGGAGAGCGAGGCGCTGGACGAGAACCACTACGATCTGCTGGCTTCGGAGGCGCGTATCGCCAGCCTGATCGCTATCGCTAAAGGTGATGTCCCCCAGAGCCATTGGCTGTACCTGGGACGCCCGGTAACCCAGGTGGACGGTATGCGGGCGCTGCTCTCCTGGAACGGGACGATGTTCGAGTATTTCATGCCGAGCCTGTGGACGCGGCATTACGCAGGTTCGCTTCTGGAGCAGAGTTGCCGCGCGGCTGTGCGGTGTCAGATTGCCTACGCCCGCCAGAAAGGTGTCCCGTGGGGGATCTCAGAGTCGGGCTACTATCGCTTCGACGCCGGGATGCACTACCAGTATCGCGGCTTCGGTGTGCCGGGGCTGGGTTTCCGACGCGGCCTGGCCGAAGACCTCGTCATTGCGCCTTATGCTTCGCTTCTCGCCCTCTCGCTCGTCCCCCGCGACGTGATGCAGAACATCGAGCGGCTCATCGAACTGGGGATGCTCGGGCGCTACGGCTTCTACGAAGCGGTGGATTATACCCGTTCCCGGCTGCCCGCCGACCAGCAAAGTGCCATCGTGCGCTCGTTTATGGTGCACCATCAGAGCATGATCCTGCTCTCGCTGGACAACCGTCTCCGGAACGAGCCGATTGTGCGCCGCTTCCACGCCGACCCACGTGTGCAGAGCGTCGAACTGCTGCTGCACGAGCAAATCCCGCATGGGCTGCCGCTCGAACATCCCCACCCGGAGGAGGTGCGTCCCGTCCGTCGGCCACAGCCTCAGGTGGTCGTCGCGCCCTGGCGTGTGCCGGTAGATGCGCCGCTGCCCCAGGTGCACGTGCTCTCCAATGGGCGCTATCGCGTGGTCATCACGAACGCTGGCGCCGGGTACAGTGCCTGGCGCGAGATAGATCTCACCCGCTGGCGTGCCGACACCGCGCTCGATGACTGGGGGACGTGGATCTACATCCGAGATTGTGAGAGTGGTGCCCTCTGGTCGGCCAGCCGCCAGCCCGTGGGCGGCCCGCCGCAGAACTATGGGGTGGTCTTTTATCCCCACATGGCCGTGTTCCGCTGCCATGCCCACGACATATCCTTGCGCATGGAGGTCACCGTCCCGCCGGACGACGACGTGGAAATCCGCCGCGTCACGTTGACCAATCTCGACGGTTGCTCCCGTCGGTTGGCATTGACCAGTTACGGCGAGGTGGTGCTGGCCCCACAAACTGCCGATGGGCGCCATCCGGCGTTCAACAAGTTCTTCATCGAGAGCACTTATCTGCCCGAGATCGGCGGCCTGTTGTTCCGCCGCCGTCCCCGCTCGGCAGAGGAGGAGCCGATCTACCTGGTGCACTCGTTGGTGATGGAGGACGAGGGGGTGCGCACCGGCGCCCACGAGAACGACCGCGCGCGCTTCTTGGGGCGATGCCGGACGGCGCGTTCCCCGGTGGCCCTGGAGAAACCGGGGCTGCTCTCGGCATACCATCACCCGGCGCCGATCTGCGAGGCCGAGCCGGCTGAAGGGCAGCCCCTCCACGCAGCCGTCGCCACGCTCGATCCACTGATGTCCCTCGGGCAGGAGATCGAATTGGCGCCGCACGCGACGGTACAGGTGGCTTATGTCACGCTCGCGGCCCGCTCACGCGAGGAGGCGCTGTCGCTGGCCTGTCGCTACCAATCCTGGCCGCGCATCGCGCGGGCCTTCGAGCGCGCCCGCTCGCAGAGCGAACTCGATCTGCGCCGCCTCAACCTGCCCACGCCGCAGTTGGAGCGCGTCGAGCAGTTGCTCTCTGTGCTCCTATACCCGCACGCCGCTCTGCGCGCCGATCCTGCGACATTGGCAGCTAACAGCAAGGGACAATCAGGATTGTGGGCCTACGCGATCTCCGGTGATTACCCGATCCTGCTGGTACGCGTCGGCCAGCAGGATCACCTGGAACTGGTGCGCGAATTACTCCAGGCTCACGCCTACTGGCGCAACCGGGGACTCAAGATTGACCTCGTCATCCTCAACGAGCGGGACACCGGCTACGATCAGGAGATGCAGGGTCAACTGTATCGGTTGCTGGCCCACACCGGTAGCGATGCCTGGTTGAACCAGCGCGGCGGGGTTTTTATTCTGCGCGCCGACCTGATGGGCCGGGCCGACCTCACGCTGCTCGAGACCGCCGCCCGGGCCATCCTGGACGGTAAGAAGGGCCGCCTTGCCGGGCAGGTGGGCGCCTTGCGCGAAAGCCCTGCCCCTCTCCCGCGCTTTGTTCCCACCCTGCCCAACCCGGAGGACGTGGAGCGGACGCCGCCGCTTGTCCGGCCCAGCGCTCTGCTCTTCGATAACGGGCTGGGCGGCTTTAGCACGGATGGGCGCGAGTATGTGATATATCTCGAGCCGGGGCAGCATACCCCTGCTCCCTGGATCAACGTCGTCGCCAATCCCGACTTTGGCTGTACGGTCTCCGAGTCCGGCCTGGGTTACACCTGGGCAGGGAATAGCGGCGAGAATCGCCTGACCCCCTGGCGCAACGATCCGGTGAGCGACATGCCCGGCGAGGCGCTGTATTTGCGCGACGAGGAAACGGCGCTCATCTGGTCTCCCACACCGCTGCCTGCACCCGGCCCGGGCCCTTATCGGATTCGCCACGGTGCCGGCTACTCCATCTTCGAGCACCATTGTCACAGCCTCGAGCAGCAGCTGCGCCTCTTCGTCGTTCCTGATGCGCCGGTCAAGGTGATCTATCTCCGGCTGGAGAACACCTGGCAACGTCCCCGGCGGATTACCGCCACCTTCTACGCCGAGTGGGTGTTGGGCGTCACGCGCGACATAACCCAGCAGTACATCGTGCCCGAGTTCGATAGGGTCAGCGGGGCGCTCCTGGCACGCAATCCCTACAATGAGGAGTTCGGCGAGTGCGTGGCCTTCGTCACCGCCGGCGAAGAGCCTCATGGCCTCACCGCCGACCGCATCGAGTTCCTGGGACGGGAGGGAAGCATGGCGCAGCCGGCGGCGCTCGAGCGCATTGGGCTGGCCGGCGCGGTGCGGGCCGGTCTCGATCCGTGCGCGGTATACCAGGTACACCTCGATTTGCCTGCCGGCGAGACACGAGAGCTCTATTTCATCCTGGGGCAGGGCGCAAACCGCGAAGAGGCCCTTGCCCTGGTCAGGCGGTATCGCGACCCCGCTCGGATCGAGGCAGCCTGGCGTGCAGTTGGCGAGTTTTGGGAGGGCCTCCTGACCACCGTCACTGTGCATACGCCCGATCCGGCGATGGATCTGTTGCTCAACCGCTGGCTGCTCTACCAGACGCTCGCCTGCCGCATCTGGGGACGTTCCGCGCTCTACCAGTCGTCCGGCGCGTTCGGTTTTCGCGATCAGTTGCAAGACGTGATGGCGCTCGTGCACGTCGCGCCCGAAATCGTGCGCAAGCATATCCTGGAGGCGGCCTGTCATCAGTTTGCAGAAGGGGACGTGTTGCACTGGTGGCACCCGCCATCGGGGCGTGGCGTCCGTACCCGTTGCTCCGACGACCTGCTGTGGCTGCCCTTCGTCACCGCTCACTACGTCAACACGACCGGCGACGAGTCGATCCTGAGCGAGGTTGTGCCGTTTTTGATCGGCGATCCTTTGGCACCGGAGGAGGTGGAGCGGTATGGGCATTACGGGGTGAGCAAGGAGGCCGGTTCGTTGTACGAACACTGTTGCCGGGCGCTAGAGCGCGGGATGACAGCCGGGCCCCATGGCCTGCCCTTGATCGGTAGCGGCGACTGGAACGATGGGCTGAACCGGGTGGGCATAGGCGGCAGAGGCGAGAGCGTCTGGCTGGGCTGGTTTCTGCACGCCACCCTGGAACGGTTCGTCCCTATCTGCGAGCGGTTGGGTGACGAGAAGACGGCTGCGCTGTATCGGCAGAAAGTCGCGGCGTTGCGCCAGGCGCTGGAGGAGCATGCCTGGGATTGGGGCTGGTATCGCCGTGGTTACTACGACGACGGCACGCCCCTGGGCTCGTCGGAGAGCGACGAGTGCCAGATTGATTCGATTGCCCAGTCTTGGGCTGTCCTCTCGGGCGCGGCCGAGCCGCAACGCGCCGCACGCGCAATGCAGGCTGTTGCCAGCCGGCTCGTGCGTCGCAATGACAGGCTCGTGTTGCTCTTCGCTCCTCCGTTCGACAAGACCGAGCGCGACCCCGGCTATGTCAAGGGCTACCCGCCGGGGGTCCGTGAGAACGGCGCTCAGTACACGCACGCGGCGTTGTGGGTTGCCTGGGCCTTTGCCGAGATGGGGGATGGCGATCGTGCCGAGGCACTGTTTCGCCTGCTCAACCCTATCTATCGCGCCGATACGCCAGCCAGAGTTGCCCGCTATCGGGTGGAGCCTTACGTCGTGGCGGCGGACGTCTACAGCGTGCCGCCGCACGTCGGGCGCGGCGGTTGGAGCTGGTACACCGGCTCCGCCGGCTGGATGTATCGCCTGGGGCTGGAGGCCATACTGGGCGTGCACAGGGTGGGGCGGGTGCTGCGGATCGAGCCGTGCATCCCCAAGCGCTGGCCGGGCTACGAGGTGACCTACCGCGACGGCGCAACCATCTACCACATCCAGGTGGAGAATCCTGACGGCGTCAATCGCGGTGTCCGGCAGGTGACGTTGGACGGCGAGGTGCTGCCTGAGGCGGAGATTCCGCTTACGGGCGACGGGCAGCGGCACGAGGTGCGGGTGGTGATGGGATAGTCATGTGAACGTGCATTGCGCCTGGGGTGCGTTCCGAGTATAATCGGGGCGTGACGGTGATTGGGAGGAGTGTGAGATGAACTGGACTACTGACACGTCGGCTACGAATAACCCCATCGCCAGCCGCTTGATTGAGCGGTGGGCGCCGCAACTGGCCGAATTGCCCGAGGAAGACTGGCCGCTGGTGCTTGATTTTGTCGAGCATCTGAAGCGGCGACGGGAGATGCTGCGGCGGAAGGCGTTGGTCGCCGAAATCCGGGCCGAGGCGCGGCGACGGGCCAGGGAGTTGGAATCTGTACCGCGCGAAGAAATTGTCGCGCGCTTTGCTCAGTTGATCGAACAAGTTTGCCAAACTGCCATTGCCAGGGGCACGGCGATCACAGGGGATTGGGAAGGTGACTGAACGGCTCCGAGTGGTGTTCGACACGAATGTCTTCGTTTCGGCTGCCCTCAGTCAGAATCCAACCAGTCCCACTCGGGAACTCTTTCGCCACTGGCTGGCAGGCGAATTTGTGTTGTTGTTCAGCCAGGCCCTGGCTGACGAGGTGATCGAGAAGCTCCTGGAACACCAGATTGATGCGGACCAGATTGCCGAACTGATCGCCCACTTGGAGCGGATTGCCGAATGGGTAGAAGTGTCTGCCAAAGACGTCCGGCCGGTGATTGCTGCCGATCCCGACGACGATGATGTGGTCCTGGCTTGCGCCGTCGCCGGCCAGGCGGACTACTTGGTGACTTATGACCCCCACTTTGACGTGTTGGGCGGTGTATATCAAGGCGTCAGGATCGTGAAGGCTTTGCCCTTCTTGTGGGCCGTGCGCGGGGGTCCTCATCCGGTGAAAGGCGAATAAGAGGCTACCGGCGTCTCCCCGCGTGAGCGGCTCTTCCAGCGGCTGATGGTCGAGATGCAGGCCGCATGGAAGATGCTCTGGCGCGCGCCCTCGGCCCAGATGATCGGCGCTTCATCTTGTGTCCCCCGACTTAATGCGCCCGAGGTGGAGAATTGCAGAGCCGTCCATCGTGTCCAACCCCCTGAGCATAAAGGGAGGAGTTGAGATGTCGCTTGAGGCAATATGTGGAGGAGCCAGATGAAGAGACCGGATTCGCTTCGCAGGGTCTGGAGTATAGACGCCGACGTGCCGCTCCAGGCAATCGTGGACGATCCAGAAAGCCCGCCGCTGTTGCGCCAGGCGCTTCTGCGCACACTCTCCTGGCAGACGCGCAACGAGGCTACTGTGCGCCGGGCGCTGGCCGCGCCGCGCATTGCGCCGCAGTGGATGGCGGCGCTCCTGGCGTTGGGCGCAGTCGTTGTGGTGGATCGCAAAGAGCTGCCGGTAGCCGAAGGAGTGCCGCGTTCGGGCGTGACTAGGTTGCGTATCCGGTGGGGTGAGGACCTGTGGTGGGGTGAGGCACATGTCTCCCGCACCCCCGCCGATGAACCCATCGTTGCGGCGTTCGCCGTGCTCAAAGTGAAGGGTGGCATTGTGCGCGCGGCGCGCATCGCGCTTACCGGCGCATGGCCGGAGGCAGCGCGTCTGGCCGATTCGCCTGCTCAACTCGTGGGCGGCCCGCCAGACGAAGCGCGCATTCGTGCAGTGGCAACTGCTATCGAGCAAGAGGTCATGCCCAAAGGCGACTTTATGGGCAGCGCCGAGTACCGCAGGGCAATGGCAGGTGTCATGGCACGACGGGCGCTGGAGGCATGTTTGGAGCAGAGAGCAGGGATTAGGGATCAGGGATTGGGCATCAGGGAGCAGGGAGTGCGGAGGCGGGGGAGCAGGGGAG
>DAOUBA010000030.1:0-4015 GCA_034432855.1 Anaerolineae bacterium
GGGCGTCACCCGCCAGACGGCGCGGGGCAGCACCCCCGGCACCAGCCGCAGGATCAACTCGGCGTTCTGGATAACGGTGGCCTGGGCCGTCTGCACGTGCCGCTCGAAGGTGCGCAGGATGGCATCGGGCCGGCCCGCCGGGATAAAGTCGGAACTGCCGCCGCTGGCCTGGGCGATGTCGTCCAGCAGTTGCTCATTCCACTCCTCGCCCAGCCCCAAAGCGGCGATGGCGACGCCCTGCTTGCCGGCATCGGCGGCCAGCCTGCGGCAGACGTCCTCGTCGCCAAAGGTCTCGCCGTCGGTGAGAAGTAGCATACGGCTGACCCGGCCGGGTCCCAGCCCCTTTTGCAGTTCTTCCAGGCCCTTACGCATGCCGCGGGACATCTCGGTGCCGCCGCCGTCACGAATACGCTCGATTTCCCGCTTGAGCGCGGCGGGATCGGTGACCGGACGGCTAGGGGCAATGACCTCGACCTTGTCGTCAAAGATCACGACGGAGACCACGTCCTGCGGCCCCATCCGATCAATCGCCAGTTTCGCCGCCTCCTTGAGGTTGGCGAGTTTCGCGCCGCTCATCGAACCGCTGTGGTCCAGCACCAGACTAAAGTTGAGCGGCATCTGGACGTTGGCGACTGCGCCGGTGGGCATGGCCTCGATGAGGGCATAGACCAACTGTTGGCCTCCCGTAGCGGGGAACATATTCTTGTTGGTCTGGACCGTCAGTTGTACTTCTCCGGGCATGCTGAACACCTCCTCGTTTTTTGACTCCTACCCAAACCGGTATCTCAACCATCCCACCAGCCCTATCAGGAAATCTATGAATCCAAAGAGTATGGCGCCCCAACAGATGTAATAGGCACCTCCTCCTTCAGAGACGGCCATGTTGTAAGTCACGGCGGTGATCACAATGCCCGCAACCGTCCAAAGCAACCCTCTAATCATCCTCCCTCTATACCTATTGGCGAGGGCCATGCGTCCTGCGGGGGACTTGCGATATTCGTCCAGTTCTCGCGCTACGTTGGCAACGAATTGTTGCGCGGCCTCTTTGGACCAACCCTGCTTGGTCAGTTGTTTGACGATCGCTCCCTGGTTCTTACCACTGTCGAGGTCTTTGAATACGGCCTGATGCAGGTCCCTCGGCGGCTGTTGACGAGAGGGCGGTTTCTGCGGCGGTGGCGGGGCAGGTGGGGGAACAGGCGCGACTTGCAACGCCGCACCGCAGCGGTTACAAAAACGTGCCTCGGCGCGATTCTCGGCTCCACAGTTTGTGCAGATCATCTGACGCGCTCCTTTCTGCTCCGCCAGGAGGCGGTCGCGTGTCTGTTGCGCCCAAATCCGTCATATCTCCGGGTGACCGTGGCGGCATCTCTACGCAGGCGGGCCGGTCGAAGCCACGCGCCGCTGGGCCACCAGCCCGCCCACCAGGGCGATGATGATGCCGGCGAGTACCACCAGCAGACCGAACACGGTGACCCAGAAGCCGTACTCAATGTTAATCAGCCCCAGGCTCACGGGGTCTGAAGCAGCCTCCCGGGCCTCCCAGAAGAAGGCGCACGCAGGGCAACAGCCGCACAATAATCCAGGCACGATCGCCAGCAGGGGCCAGAATGACGTCAGGCGGGCCAAGGGGGGCGACAATTTCTTGCTCAGCAGGACGATGACGATGCCGGTGACGCTCAGCCCTATGAGAAGCAGAGCACCCAGGGGCAACAGCGCCAGGAACGACCAGGAATCGTCGCCGCCATATTCAGAAGAGCGGGTCACAATGTCCAGACCGCTCAAGCGTATGCTGCCGCACGAGGCCCAGGGCATGATAAAGCCGATCAGCACGATCAGCGCGCCGACGGTGATGATGCCATTGCCGCCGAAGAGCGCGACCCTGCCGGCCACCCGGGCGGCGTCAGCAGGGCCGCCTGCTGCTTGAGCGGGCAGTGGCTGCAGCCCTGCCGACGGTTGTGGGGCAGCTTCCTCCAACAGCGTGCCGCAGCGCGCGCAAAAGCGCGCTCCAGGACGATTGTCATTTCCACACGTTGGACAGATCATCGGATGGCCTCCTTATTGGTAACTGACCCTCAAGCGATAAGGCTGCTGGCTACTAAAACCGCTGCAGCGATAGACCCGCACATAGTACTTTCTCCCGGCTACAGGAGCAAACGTCACACCTTCATCCGCGTTTCCACCACGATTAGAGTAAGCGACCTGGCGATATTGACCATCGTAGTAGTAGACGTACAGATCATAGTCGCAACCGCTAGGGATGTTTGTCAAACTGATTGAGACGCCAGCTCCAGTGGAAGGAGTGAAGTGATAATAATCGTCTTGATCCGTCTCGTCCCAGATGTACGCCTGATACGTTTGGCCGGAGGTTAAAGGGCCATAGGCTTGGGCCGGTGTATCATTAGGCTCGTAGATGTCGTACTGGTACCACCAGACCCAGTTCCGCATCGCCAGTGGGATATAGACCTGCCACTTGGCCACCTTTGTAGTCGTCGTCCCCTCGCCCGGGTTGCCGGCCCGGTCCGTGGTGGTCACCCGGAAGGTGTACGTGTGGTCCAGCGTACCGCTGACGAAAGTCGCCTGGGTGAGGGATGTGCCGGAAAGCCACAACTGCCAGGAGCCGTTATCCTCTCTATAATAGACGGAATAGGTGCCCGACGGACCGGAGAGGTTATCTTGGGCCGACCAGGAGACGGTGAACGTGCCGGTGGCAATCTGTGCAGGAGCCGTCACCACCACCGTCGGAGCGGTCTGGTCGGGGGTGATGACGGTGCTGAGTCCGCTCCAGTCCCCGGCGTTCCCCGCCCCGTCCACCGCCTGCACGCGGGCGTAGTAGCCGACCCCCTCCGCCAGATCGGTGACCGTCAGGGCCAGCGTATCCGCCCAGAAGACCGCCGTGTACCCGCCCGTGCTGGTGACGTTCACCCGATACCCCAGGATGCCGGAACCGTCCGACAAGGCCGGCCAGGTGTAGACGACGGTACCCGTCACCCAGGGGCTGCGGTGGGGAACGGGCGCCGCCGCTCCCGGCGGCACGTTATCCACGGTGATGGCGCGGGTGGCAATCGCGCTGGCGGTGCCCAGGAAATCTATGGCGCGGGCAGACAGGGTGTACGCTACACCATCAGTGATCGGGAACGTCGCGGTGTAAGTCCAGCCGGTTGTGCCGGTGGCCGTCACCCAGGTCGTTGCGGTCATCACGTATACCCGCCGGACCCCTGAGCCGCCCGCGTGATCGGAGGCCGTGCCGGTGACAACCAATTGCGTGCCGGTAAAGTAACCGGGAGGCGGATTAATAAAGGTCGTCATTGGCGCAGTGATGTCCTGCACGTAGGTGATCGCCACGGTCGTAGCCTGAGCATCGGTGTTGACGGCAGTGTAGGCGACGTTGGGCTGGTGGGTATGCGTGGCCGCGAGAGAATAGGTGACAGCCTGAATCCAGGGCAAGTCGTCCGAGGTATAGACGCGCGTCGGCGCGTCGAAAGCGGCGCCGGCGGTGAGGGACAGCGTCGGCGTGCCGCTAATCTCGAAGGTGAGGGTGAGCACACCTGGGACGCTGTTACTGAAATAGACCATCTTGTCCACACCGTCGCCGGGACGGGTATCGGAGATGGGGAGGTTCGCGGTGATGGTAATAGCCGCGATGTGCGGGTCGCTGCCGCTGCCCTCACGCAAGGGCGCGGCCCGGGTGGGATTACCGGCAACCAATGCGAGCACAATCCAGAGGATCAGAACGGCGACCATAGGGGCCACGGCAAGCGTCGCCCATCTTGGAATCCGGTTGTATTTCCCCATCGCAAATACCTCATTTCGTCAATCTGTATCGGTCAACACCGTGTGATGCGCACCGGGATCGGTCAGGCAGCATTTAGCCTTCCGGTGGTGACGGTGTCATACCCAAGTTTGACAGAACTGGTGTTCTAATTCTAACAGACAACTTGACAACCTGACGGAAGCGCGGTATTCAAGACATCAATCTCCAACCACGACGAGGTGAGACGATGTCCCGGATGCTGCT
>DAOUBA010000031.1:0-9026 GCA_034432855.1 Anaerolineae bacterium
ACGGCACGCGGTGACGGGGGCAACATCTCCACCCGAATGCCGTATGCCTCCGGACGGGCGGGGCTGAAGTGGGCGTAGTATACCCGCTCGACGCTGTTGGCCTGCATCCAGTCGCGCAATTGCCACAGATTTTGCCCCCAGTCCAGGTTCGAGTCCACCAGGTAGCGGTAGCCGTGCGGAAGGTTGAAGTAGGCGAGGTAATGGGGGGAGAGGAGCAGGGCGTTGATGAGGTAATAGAGCAATAGGGCGTAAAACGGAATGCGTAATGCGTAATGCGTAATGTGCCATCTGCAATCGGCAATCTGCGCGACGAATACGAAGATGAACGGCAACAGGGGCAGCAGGTGACGATAGCCGATGTTGACGCTGCTGAAGAATGACGAGATGACATAGACGATGGGGAACAGCACCAACGGCCCCCAGCGGCGGATTGTGGACTGCCAATTGGAGAATAGGGAGTGAAGAATAAAGATTCGCTGATTCGCTGATTCGTTGATTCCGGAGATAATCGCGGCCCCCAGTAACAATAAAGTGGGCAACGGAGTTTTCAGCGCGAATGCCACCGGAAAGTAGTACCACCAGCCGTGATCGCTGTTCTGCCCCAGAAGGAAGGCGGGATGGCCCAGGCGGTAGTGTTCCTGGAGGGAGCGGTAAATCTCCAGATGGGTAGCCGCAGGCAGAGGGATGGGGGCCCCGGTGACGGGACGGACTTCAAACCGGTAGTTCGCCCAGAGGGTCAGCGTGGCCAGGATGAGCCCGATCAGGATGGCCGTGATTCGGTGGCGGAGACGAACGGGGGTCAGCAGGGCCAGGAGCAGGAGGGCCGGGATCAGGGAGAGGGCGGAGACTTTGGAGGCCAGAGCCAGCCCCAGGAGGACGCCCACGCCAGCTGCGTAGGTCCGGCGGGGGCGACGGAGGGCGCGGGCGGTGAGAAAGAGCGCCGCGGTTCCCCAGAGGGTCACCGCCATATCGGTGGTCACCAGGGAGCCGTGGGCGGTGATGTTGGGGTCAAGGGCCAGCAGGAGGAGGGCCAGCAGACCGCCGCGCTTTCCCCAGAGATCGGCGGCCCAGCGGAAGATCACTGCGCCCAGGAGCAACGTCATCAAGATAATCGGGAACCGCCCCGCCAGCGCCAGCCGTTCCGGGTGCGGGTACTGCCACACCACGGTGTCGGTGATCGCGGAGAGGCTCGCGATCTCCCAGCCATCTATCGCGCGTGGGTCGGGCAGATCGTGCTGCAGGAGCAACGGGGCAGCGGCCAGGACGTTCGCCAGCGGCGGGTGGATGTGCACCGGTTGCAGACGGAGGTCGCCGGTGCGCAGTGTGGCGTAGCCGACGGCCAGATGCGGCCCCTCGTCGAAGGTGAGCGAGGCGCTGCGGGCGTGCACCAGCGCCTGGGCGAAGAGGCAGAGCAGAAGTATGATGGCCACCATCCGGTTTGTATGCACGGCTCTTCTCTCCAGTCAACGGTTCTATTCTGCCTCTCGGACAATCAGGACGCTGCCGGCCCCGTGTCCAAATACCTCTGGGAAGAATGTCTCGCTGGCAGAGGGCGGGAGAACGTGGTAGCGTCCAGGACGGGTAGCCTGAAGGGTGTACCGTATCTCATAAGTGCCACGTGGCAGGTAGGTCGCCATCACAACCACTTTCTCGTCGCGTAACTCGACGTGGTTCAGCCACCACGATCCCCCTTCATAACTCCGGTAGCGAAACGATTGCCAGGGATTGGCAGCGTTGCGTAAAGTCGGGTCTACCGGTTCGCATCCGGCCGGGAACGGATCCTCGACAACGACATAGTGCAAATCGTGAGGCGCGACGAGGACAAGTTTTGCCTGCACCAACTCGCCGACACGAGTGGCGGTAATGGGCCGGTCGGGCTCCATCAGGGATGTGTACTCTCGTGCGACAAAGATGCCCCGATTGATCGGCGTAACCGCCTCCACCGGACGAAAGACACGCAGGTGAGCGGTATAGTAGAGACGGCCAGGCCCCTCTCCACGCCTGATGGCCAGACGGTTCGCTGTATCGCGGAGCAGATCGGCCACCGCTACCCTGAGCACCTGCGTTTCCAGTACGTTTTGGTGTGTGGCATGCCCCCGTGCCAGACGGCGTTCATTCAGAGTAACTTCCCAGCTATAGTCCGGATGCAGTTCGCCACTCGCCATTAACCAGTCCGTCAGAGCGATGAGAGACCAGGCCGTTTCCTGGGATGTCTCCCAGGTCCCATCGGCCTTACGGGCTACCATCAGCCAGCGGGCAGCGTTCGGCACCAAATCGCTACTCGGCGATGTATGCACCAGGGCGTCCAGGACGATGGCCGTAGTGCGGGTATCCGTATTCATCGCCCAGTAATCAGGCCGGCCCTCTTCCTCCCAGTGCGCCCCGGTCGCGCTCAGGATGACTGCACTGGTCAGGTCGGAGAGAATTGTGGAGACGGCCGGATGTTGGGGGTTGGTGCGCGCGAAGGCCAGCAACAATAAGGCGCGGGCATAGTATTGGAGCCGCTGTCGTTTGGTCGCCAGCGCCGCCAGTGCTGCCTCGTCGCCGGCCCCCGCCTCGGCCAGAGCATGAAGGATAATGGCCTGATGATTGGGTTGGTCTACTGTATCGGGCGGGCTCACTTGACCCTGGAGGTAGTGGATCGCACGCTCGATACGCCCTTGCTCCACATCAAATCCCAACCGTCTGGCATGTACCAGCGCGAAGAGCAGTTGAGCCGAGACGACAGGTGAACTGGGGTCACTCCGTAGCCAGCCCCATCCTCCGTCGTCGTGCTGCAAAAGCCGTGCGTAGGAGAGGTCTTCCCGGATGAGAGGCACGAGTACCAATTCGAGGTGTGGAGCATTCAGGCCGCCTTCGCGGATCGCGCGATAGGTGAACAGGTTGGGCAACAGCCGTGAGGCAACTTGCTCGGCGGTGGGAAAGGTCCAATACGCATAGTCGCGAGCGCGCAGGGTGTGTACCACGGCTCCCGCCAGCGACGGGTCCAGCCGGACCGTCAACTCGCCCTGGCCGACATCCAGGTCGGTTGGGAGCAGGATGCCTTCCAGGCGCTCTCCGGCTTCGGTCAATTGCCCGGCCGCGCCAACCGTCTCCGGGACCGAGTAGTGGTAAACGGGGAGATGTTGATCCGGCGGGACGCCCACGGGTGGGTAACTGGCGTCGGCCAGGCGTCCCAGATCAGGATGGTCGGCGACGGCACGGAATAGCAGATGGGCGGCTTCACCCATTAGAACCTGGGCATTCCAGAGTGCAGTGGCCTCTCCCTGGGCAGGAATGGAGAGCGTCTGCATGGGCGGGTTTTCGAGTATGAGGCCCGTCGCGCTGATGACGACGGTAGCGGAAAGGGGCACGGCGGTAGCATTGTGGACGGTAGCGCCCAATTCCACCCGATCGCCGACGACCAGAAAGCGAGGCGTGATGGGGCGCACGAGGAACGGTTTACTCGCGACCAGTTCGGCAGTGGCGTAACCGACGCGGGTGTCGCCATCCACAGCGCGGGCATCCATCAACCACGTTGTGATGTTATCGGGGAGGGCGACCTGGACGCGAGCCACACCCGCTCCGTCGGTCTGAATGGCCGGTGTCCACAGGGCCGTACCCTGAAACCGCTGGCGCACCTGCGTATCACCCCACAACCCGTCCTCGCCGCCTCCACCTATGCCCATATCCTCAAGGTAATAGCGCGCAGGCGTCAAGAGATCCGCACGGGCGGCCGGGAAGCGTAATCCCGCGGATGCGCGAATGCCATGTGCCCGCGCCGGGTAAAAGGCATCCAGTGGATTGGGAGCATTGGGACGGTCCAGGGAGAGCACAGCCTTGTCCACCAGCGCCAGCGACAATTCGACCCGCGCGGGATTCCCCTGCCAATCGGTAGCCCGTACCGTCCAGGTGACTACCTGGCCTGGTTGTGCCTGCGGTGGGTCAACGACGAGTTCCAGCCGTAATGTCCGCTCCACCAGCGAGACCTTGACCTCCCTGGCACCCAACAGAACTCCGGGGGCAGGACGCCCAACCTCGGCGGAGGGAATGAGCGTGACGGCGAAGAAGATATTGGGGGCATGCTGGGGTTGAATGGGCCATTCGACTGTCGCCCCGCCGGGTGGAATGAGGAGGACGCGATGTTCCAGCACATCACCGCGCTCCACGCTGAGCAGAGCCTGTACCGGTCCCGGCCACGGATTGGAGATAAGTAGCCTGGCCGTGTCGCCGGGGGTATAAGAATCGCGGTCGGTAATCAAAAGCGCGGCATCGGCTGGCCAGGCGGGATCGAGACCTGTGGCCCAGAAGACGGTCTCGGCAGCGGCGGGCCGACCGATCGGGTCGGCGGCGATGGCCATCAGCCGGTAGCGCCCGCCCGAAGGCAGGATAAACGACGCACCGCTCCATCCCTGTGCGTCGGTAGTCACGTTAGCAGTAAAGACGGCGGTCTCGTTCTCGATGCCCCAGTGGAATAGCGTCAAGGTGACGGGCTGCCCGGCAAGCGGGACACCCTCCAGGTCGACCACCTGCGCTGCGGCCCGGATGGCTTCCCCGGCTGCAAGGAAGACGCGGTCTACGGCCACCGTCACCCGCACCCCGGCTTCCTGCACCTGGACGCTTCCATGTCCGCCGACGGTCTGTCCGGCAGCATCACGTACGGAGGCGATGAGATGGAAAGTGCCGCCTGTCTCCAGGGGACGAGGCAGGATAAAGCGCCCACGGGCATCTGTACGGCCGCTGCCCTTCTCCAGTACCTCGAAACGTCCGTTGCGCCATTCCCAGTCCACGACGGCATGCGGCACCGGCTCACCGAAGTAGTAACGGGCCTCGACCTGCATTTGCGCCGTTTCGCCGGGAAAGTAGGCGTCCTTATCAGCCGAGATGGTCACCTCGAACTCTGGTGGACGATAAGCGGCAACGCGGAAAGGAACGCCGTAGCAGTACCGGGGGTAGTAGGGAGAACAGGTCACGATCTTGTATACTCCAAGCGGCGCATAGGATTCCAGCGTCAATGTACCGCTAAACGTGCCCAGCGGCGTAAGCGAGAGTGACTGGCGATAGACTTCCTGATCCAGGCTATCCTGGATGGTCACATCAAGCGCCGGTGGAAACGTGAGATGGTAACGGGCCAGGCCGTCATCTACCCGAAAGATGCCTTTGAAATAGACCGTGTCGCCGGGCCGGTAGAGCGGACGATCCGTGTAGAGGTAGACAGCAGTAGCCTGGGGGGCATGGAAACCGTTGTAATAATCCGGCTCATACCATCCGCGCGGCCAGTTCCACGACCATTCCCACGGCGAACGGTCCCAACCGCTGTGACCGACGGCAAATGTTCCCCCTTCGATGATGAAAGCCCACTCACTCCCGGCGGGAAGAGTAGCCGTACCGTCAGCACCGGTCACTGCAGTGTAGAGTTCCTCTCCCCGCGGGACCAAGATGGTGCGCCCGGCCAACGGCTCGCCTGTACACAAGTCGGTGGCCCAGGCGAAAGTCTTTTGAAGCCCTGAGCGCAAAAGGATGTGGCCGTTAGCGACGATGAGGGTCTGACTGCGGGGAGGGTAACAGTAAGGAGGGCGTGAGGACACCACATTTTCACACCGTCGCCGATATTCCTGGTCGGCGGAAGGCTCGGACACAGTGAGAGCATAGATTCCCGGCGGCAGAAGGCCACCCTCTGCAAGGTCTATGGGAATCGCCGTTGTCGTAGTGATGGGGGAAACGGTTTGGCTCCACGTCCGATAGGGCGGCAAAGATGAGAGATCGGCCGGGTAGCACGGTTTCGGCGGCTTGCGCTGCTGGGCGCAAGTGAGCACCCGCTCCGGCTCGCGCCGATACAGGGTCAAGTCCACACGGGAGATATTGCGGTGTGCCACGTAGACGATGGCCGGTTCATCCGCCCGCAGTAGCCCCACAGGATGATCAATATTCAGGTAGACGATGGGCGGAAACGGAAGGGTGTAAAAACGAAGCACGACATCCTGCCCAAGCGCTTCGCCATATTGATCGGTCAATGCTCCGTCTATAGTGAGGGTATAGACGGTATCCGGCTGCAGGATGGCCATGCCTACTTGAGTGTGGGGGTATCTGCTATGCCAGATACGGGGTGTGGTAGCCGGCGCCGGCTCGATCCTCAGGTGCCGGGAAACGTCCTCCGTGTTGACGGGAGCAGAAAACTCGAGGAAGAGTTGGCCCGGATAACCCAGGTCGTTGCTGTCACTGACATCCACAGGGCCGGGGGATGGGTTTGAACCTATGAAACGGAAATGGGGCAGGGTGGAGAACGTCCACTCGTAAGCAGGGGCGGTTTTGCTTCCCGCTGCATTCGGAACCTCATCCAGGTGGGCAGTGTAGGTGGTCTCCCGTGCCAGGAAATTTGTAGGCGTAAAGACCAGTGTCGTTGCATCGGCCCACCTGAGTCTTCCGGGGACAGGGTTGCCCTGGGGATCGCGCAGGGTGAACAGGTTCCCGGTACGCTGTGCCATCGGCTGGTTGAAGGTGATGCGCAGGACGACATCTGGGGGAACGTTGTGGGCCAGATGGACAGGGAAGGTCTCCAGGACGGCGGGAAAGAGTGTGGTGAAGGCCCATTGATAGTCCTCCCCAAGCGTCACACCGGTGAGGTCGGCCAGGCCCGCCCGGACACGGACGCGATAAGTTGTGCCCGCCTCTAACCTCTTGGGATGAAAGACATAAGTGGCGGTATTGACCCATTCCCCTTCTCCCTCCACCGGCGGATCGAATGTGAGGGGATGAGGCAACACAGATGAGTCGCGCAACGCATCCAGCGTGAGCGGCGTGACAGGACGGTTAAAGACAACCATCACGTCGCCTTCCAGGAGTACATCGGTAGCGTCAGGGGGTGGGCTGACCTGAGTGACGGAGAGCGGCGCAGGTGTGGTAAAGTGGAAGACAGCAGGCGCGAGCAGTGGGAGTCCAGCTGCACTGCGAGCACCTTCGTCAACAGAGACGCGGTAGCGGGTGTCAGGGAGAAGAGGTTCAGTGGGCGTAAAGACCAGGGTGGCAGGGTCTGCCCAGCCAATACGTCCACCAGCGTGTGGTTTCAGATTGAAGGCGTTGGCAGTAGCACGCATATCCATCGCCTGGCTAAAGCGCAGAACCAGAGGGGCATCAGGCTTGTGTTCCGCACCCCGCGCAGGCACATGGGTCAGGAGGCGCGGAGGGATGTCGGTCTGCGAAAAGAATCGCTCTGGCGAAGGAGCCGGTGTAGCTGTGAATGTTGCCGTAGTAGTAGCGGGCACCCGACGACATCCGGACAGGGAAAAGGTTACAGTCAATGCGATCAGGATGAGCACTGAACGTCTCATTACAACACCTCGTCTATCGTGATCTTGCCTCAATTATACAAGACCCGATAGCGAATCCCTTGACGAGTTGATGACGAATGGCCGACTACAATCCTACCTGTCACCGATGCGTACTTCCGTAGGCAACACCACTCTATCCTCTGCCAACCGCCGGCCATCAGGCCCGACGGCCGGCAGCCGTTGCGTCGGATCGTACAATCCTACTGCCAGCCGGTATGCCCCAGGCGGGACGCCCTCCAGTGGCAACGTCACCGTCTCGCTCACTACTTCACCGGCCAGCCACCAGGATGTGGGATATGCACCCCCACGCGGCATTGCATCACTCTGAGCAACGATCTCCTCCGTGGTCGGATCGAACAGGTGGACGAAAACGGTGTAATCCCCGGCAGGAGCCCGTAACGCCTGCCACCACAGGGTCAGCCGCAGACTCCGCTCCTGTTCCAGCGCATAGCCTGCCAGCCGGATCTCCCCGGCGAAATCCACTGTCGACGGGTGCTCCAGGGGCGGCAGGGTAAAACGGCGCGGCGCAGGCTGCGCTTCGAACGGCCCCTCCAGCGGCAGCGCAAATTCGCCCACTATCGCCTCTCCCAGCGGGGCGAGCGTCGCTACCTGATAGAGCACGACTTGTAGACGATAGCCTTCGGCGGCGAGGTCATCGGGCAGGGAGAGCAGGTAACGGTCGCCGATCCGTTCACCCGGCTGCCACATACTCGTCGGCAGGAAGCCATAGCCGGGCTGGCTGTCGAACTGGACGCGCACCTGTCCGGCGGGGTCTACCAGCCGCAGCGAGACGCCATAGTTGGCCGCGATGGGCTGCGCCGCCGACCAGGCCAGTTTCACCGCCAGCCGATCGGGAGCGGGCTGGGTGATGAGGGCAGAGTGCAATCGAATCGTCGGACCAAAGTAGGCGAGCACTGGGGCATCCAGAGGAAGCGCGGGGCCGTGAAGAACCCGCACCGGACGGAGGTACTCGCTCGCGCCCCGAGCCTCCAACTGCACCAGATATATGCCACGCGGCGTATCCGCCGGCAGAGGCAGGGGGACTTGGAGACGCGAGGACACGGCGACGGTAGCCTCGGCCAGAGGCTCAACGGTGTAGCGGGTGGCGGCAGGAGAGACGAGACGCACCGTCGCGGTCATCGCTTCGGTTACGTCCGCCCAGTTCAGTGTGACGGTGAGCGTGTCGCCAGGGGATAACACTTCTGCCGACAAATCGTATCCGGCCAGCCGCGCCGCCCCGAACGCTACCCCATCAGGATTGTGGTGCAGATACGGCATCCGGTAAAAGTCCATCGTGAGGTCAGAGCTGCCCCCATAGTCGTCGTACGGCAGCAGGAGAACGAACAATGAGACAATGAACAATGAACCAACGGCAAATAGCAAAGGGCACCCCCCCATTCGCTGATTCGCTTCTTCGCCGCTTCGCCTCCTCACCACCCGAACAACCCCGACTGCCAGGAGGATCACCATTGTCACCAGCGACACCATCTCGCCGACCGCCCGCGCTGGCGTGCGGCCCAGGTACAGGACAACGGTGTGCTCCCCCGACGGCACCTCCAATGCCAGGTAGCCGGAGCCTGCGACTGGCCATACCTCTACCCGCTCTCCGTCCACCCGTGCTTTCCAGCCGGGCCAGTAATGGAGCGGGAAAGCGATCCCCCCACCCTCACCCCACACATGCCACGTCTGGCGCGTGGGCCTGCGTTCGAGCAGCGTGGC
>DAOUBA010000032.1:0-31387 GCA_034432855.1 Anaerolineae bacterium
GGGTAGTCGGCAGCGGCAGATTGCTCTACCACAAAGATGCCCACACCGACAGATACAGGTTTTCAAGGTTCAGGTAGCCCCGGAGAGCAGTGCGCTCACCTGGGCAGTTTTGTACCGGAAACTAGTTAGTTGGTTAGTTAGTTGGTTAGTTGGTTGGTTGCGCTGTGGGTGAAGTGTGATACAATTATAAGCGGAGGGAATGTGACCGAGCCTGCCACGATCAATCAACTGGTGATCGCCACAGTCGCCGGTGCCCAGGCCGGTTCGCTGACAGAGCGCCTGACCCGCGACGGCTTTTACGTCACCCAGGTGGATTCCAGCGGCGGCGTGCTGTACGAGGCCACACTCTCGCTGCTCATCGGCCTCGACCGGGCGCGCCTGCCACGCCTGCTCGAGATCATCCGCGAGTGTTGCCGCACGCGCCGGCGCTTCGTCCCCGCTCATGTCGAGGCGCCGCTGCTCGAAGTCCAGCCGGTGATGATCGAGGCAGAAGTGGGTGGCGCGACAGTCTACGTGCTCGACGTCGAACGCTTTGAGCAATTATAAAGCGAGGCTCAAATGAAGCTGATTATCGCCATCGTTCGTGACATAGATGCTGGCCCGGTGATCGAGCAACTGGTGGCCCACAACTACCGCGTCACCCGCGTGGCCAGCACCGGCGGCTTTTTGCGGCGCGGCAATGCCACGCTGCTCATCGGCGTCGAGGAGCAACAGGTGCAGCCGGTCATTGATCTGCTCCGTGATACGTGCAGTCCCCCCGAACCCACCCATCATCGCGCCACGATCTTTGTCGTAGATGCCCCCTATTTTGAACAAGTCTAGACTCCGAGCGCGTTCCGTAGTGGCGGAACGTTGCCTCTCTCTGCGTCTCTGGGGAGTGCGCCTGCGGCGGCGCATCGCCTCGTTCACCGCCGGCGGCAGGTGGACGGAGCAGTTGCGTCCTTCCGAGCGGTGGAACCTGCGCTGGTTCTGGTTCGATGGGCTCTTTGCGAACGCCAGCGATGCTATTGTCGTCGCTTATCTCTCGCTGTTCGTGCTGGCGTTGGGCGCCAGTCGCGCCCAGATCGGCTTGATGAGTGCGCTCTCCAGTTTGAGCGCGGCCCTGTTCCTCTTGCCCGGGGCGAGTCTCGTCGAGCGTTGGGGGCGACGTAAGCCGCTCGTGGTGTCCACCGGCGGCGGGGTGGGGCGCGCGACACTGCTGTTGTTGGCGCTCCTGCCGCTGGCCTTCTCCGGTCAGACGGCGATCGCGGTGGCGATCGCGCTGATCGTCCTGCGCAGCGTGGCCGGCAACCTGTGTTTCCCCGCCTGGATGTCGCTCACGGCCGACATTGTGCCGCTCTCGTGGCGCGGGCGCTATTTCTCGTCGCGCAACATCGTGATGAGCGTGGCGGGCATGGCGATGACGTACCTGGTCGGCCTGCTCATCACCCGCGTTGGCGGCCTCGCCGGCTATCAGATGGCACTGGGGCTGGCGTTCGCCATCGGTGTGATCTCCACGTACAGTTTCGCCCGCATCCACGAACCGCCCCTCACGACCCCGCCGAAAACAGGCCATAATGCGAGAGGCTCTCTTTTCCGGCACCTGCGCGCGTATCCGGGCTTTGTTGCCTTCTGCGGGACGGCTACGCTGTGGAATTTCTCCCTCAATATCGCCGGGCCGTTCTTCACCGTCTACCTGGTCGAGGGATTGGGGGCCGCTGCCAGTATGGTGGGGCTGCTCAGCGTGGTCAGTGGTCTGGCTGCGTTGCCCGGCCAGCGGCTTTTTGGTATTCTCGCCGACCGTTGGGGGCCGCGCCGGGTACAACTTCTCGCCGGCCTGCTGATTCCCATCCTGCCGTTGTGCTGGCTGCTGGTACGCTCGCCGTGGCACGTGGTGCCGATTGATATGGCGGGTGGTTTTCTGTGGGCCGGCTACAACCTTGCCGCGTTCAACTTCCTTCTGACCTTGATGCCGGAGGAACGCCGGGCACGCTTTTCGGCGTTACACCAGGTCTTGGTGACGGTGGCTCAGGCCGGAGGGGCGGCATTGGGCGGCGTGGTGGCCGAGACCTGGGGATACAAAACCATCTTTGTCATCTCGGGCATTGGGCGGTTGCTCGCGGCGCTGCTCTTCGCCCGTTTCGTCCACCCGTCGGAGAAGCAGTAAGCCGCTATTGTTTCGGGCGATACTCCCGTATCACGTTGTTATGCCAGACGAGCAACACGGGGCATAGCGGGTAGTCGCGCCCGGCGGCGTCGCTCTGCGGTGTGTGTCTCATTTTTCGCCGGGCCATCGTCGGGCTACCACTCTATGTCCCACTCGTCGGGCAACTCGTTGAGCTGCATCAGGAAGTTAAAGTTCCCCTCGCCGGCCGTGCGGGTCAACTGGCGGATGATGGCGTCCGGGTTGTCGTAGGGGCCGGAGATATAGAACGGCTTGCCGTCTTTGCCGAACTCGACCTTTCCGCTGCGCGGGTGCGCCTGCGGGCCGTCGAGGATGCGCTGCGCAAGCCCAAAGTCTTTGTGAGGGCGGAAGCCGAACCTGGCGGCGTACTCGATGCTACCGTAGATGATCTCGTGAGCCAGGGCGGGCGGGATTTCGAGGGGTTTGCCCGGCAGCATTTTCGGCAAGTAACGACGGCGGAACTCGCGCGGCGGGATGTTGGCGTTGCAGTAGGCATCTTTGACGCCCAGGCAGTAATAGTCTACCAGGTAGCAGCCGAACGCGATGTTGCGATCGGGTTGGCGGCGGGCCACGACGATGACCGCCATGCCGCCTTCGTCCCACCCCCTTTGCGTCCAGCAGCCTTCGATGGGGTAGTTGCGCGCCTGGCGGATGTGCTGGTGCGGAGACATTGACTTCGGCGTGCGTTCTCGTTGGCGCACTGCCTTGACCCTGGCACGCTGTTTGAGCGCTTTCTGTTGCTTCTTCTTGTCGCCTTTTTTCACGGGACTGTTCCTCCTTGTTCCGGCTCCAGGCACAGGCGCAGCAGGAAGTCCGATGATTTCGGAGAACGCCTCCAGGTGTTCAGGTACCCATAGCCTCAGATTGGGGATTCTAACCAACTCGCTTGTATTGGTAAACGCCCTTGATGTGCGCGTGAAAGTACTTCCCATGCGAAGGGGCGCTCATGAGTGCCTGGTAGACTGATGGCACAGCGTAGTACTGGTATATCCCGCCGTTGTGGAACTCGATTTCCAAAGTTTGAGTGGCCTCGTCGTATCCCACAGAGCGGAGATTGCTGGAGTCAACCGGCTGGCGAATCATTGTGACCTCAGCTTGTTGTGCTCGCTGTACCTCAATTACGATACCTCCAGACTACGCCTCAACTCTGCTACACGACTCTCCTCCCATTGAGGGTATTGAGCAGGCACGGTGAGGAATTCTTTCCAGGCGTCGTTGATCAAGATCAGGATGTTGATGTTCCCTGATACTGGAGATTGTTCATTAAAAGCCTTGAGACCCACCCCTGTGCACCCACAGTACACAAGTTGAGCAAGGCGTTCCAACAAAGCCGGAGGATAGCAGAGTGCGTAGTCCTGGGGCACATTGTGACCGGTCAGGGTCACATAGTCATCCCAACGTTGTTCAATTTGGCGCGCATCGGTCCCTAGCCCTAAAAGATCAAGCATTTTCACGATGCCCCGCAGTCGGGCGTCATCAGATGGATGTGTAGCTCCTACGTCGTCAGGCCCCGGCCAGAAAACATCGTCGCTCCGGCTACTGGAGCAGAGCCGCAAGTTGGCCCAACCGTAGGCGGGGCCAACCAAATAGGTGGCGATCATATCACTGGCAAATTCGGCTGTCCAGGCATCTACCCATTGCTCTTGTACTCGCTCGAGTATGACCTCGTACTCTGGCGGTTTCTGTTCATCGCGGACACGCTGCTTCTCCGCAGCAAAGTGGGCTCTCAGTTCTTCGTGAAAGCGGCCTAGCAACTCATCGCGTTGCTTGCGAATCAATATGTGACCCAGTTCATGGAACATATCTGGCAAACCCAAAAGCGAGTGTTCCTCAAGTGCCGGCACACCTATCAGGTTGAAGAGAGGCTGTGACCAGTAATAATCTTTGCTCAAGGCGGACACAACGGGTACAGGGAGAGGGTAGTCAATCTGGCTAGCAACTCGACTGATCAAGGTGAAGAAGTAATGATCAGACGGCCCATAGTGCAGGACAGCGGGTACCGGAAACCATTCCAGTAGCTTGATCCACTGAGCCCGAAGACGGTAATCCCGAAGGTTGTTCGCCAGGAGTGGTGGTGTTCCCAGGGTAGGGTCTGCCATCAGTCCTGCGATCTCGCCTTCGATCTGGGCGATCCAGTCCAGAATCTGGGTCACATACTCTGTGATATCTGGATGGTGTTCTCTATGCTCCAAAAGAGAGCGGAGCACCTGGCAACGGCGTACGAGGTCATAGAACAGGCCACGGAGGAAATCGCCCATCACTTTCTCCACATCCTGCGGAATACCTCTGCTGTATCCAGGCCCGCAGTCGCAGCCAATTCGTCCAACAACTCTATATCTCCCTCATTGAGTCCTTGACCGTCTTGCGAAAGTCGGTCCCTGGTTGACATCAGATCTTCCACGTAGTGGGCCATTGTCCCTCTATGAGCCTGGCGAATCCGTTCCACGATGGATGCTGGAATGGATAATGGGGGTTGCTGGCTGGTATGCTCGATCACTGGGGCGAACTCGGCCAGCAATGTTTCCAGAACGCTGACCATGAGTCGCCGGTAAGAGGCCATTTGCTCCACAGGAATGTCTTGCCCTCCGACCAAGCCATAGAATTGCTTTTTCAAGGCCACAACCGCTTGATTCAGTTCCTTGGCCAGGTCAGCGCTTGCCTTGTAGTGGTGAGACAATACTCCCAGGTCACTCATGGGATCATTCTCCTTTCAACCGTTAGGTCAACAGAAGCAACGACATCTTCATTGTCTTCCTCATCTGGTTCGCCCTCATCGCCGTAGAGAGCCTTTTCCTCGTCTGCTTCGGCAGCAATTGGCTCCAGAAAGTCATCTGCCAATTTGATGGTCAGTGGTAGACGGGCGCATCGGTCGGGTGCGGCCCAGATCAACTGGGAAAGGGCAAAGATGTCCTCCACGACCCAATGGATGTTCAAATCGCCGACGATGATGCAGGCATGTAAAGGCTTCGCTGTTCCAGGCAGATCAAAAGGCCAGCCGGTGTTACATACGAACCCCTCGCGACTGTCGTCTTGAGAAACGTAGTAGGCCCCAATCCGGGGATTTACCAATGAACCGTCTGTTCGTTCTTCCACAATCCGCAGGCGAAAGGCACTCGTTTTGCGGATATCCACCACGCCCACAATGACATCATCGGGAAGAAGTTCTTCGCTTTTCAGTTGCCTTACAGCCTGCTGAATGCCTGCTTGCTCGGACCCATAGGTGCAGCCGTCGCGATGGATAACCAATGACCGTGGGCGGATTCTCAACGTCGTCAGGTGCCTATACAGCGTGTCGTGCAGGATGGTTGCCATCTGGTTGCGGGTCAGCTTCTCTTTCTGTTTGGATGGGAAATCCTCAAAGAAACATTGACGGGCGTTTTGGAAAACGAACGTGAAGCCTGCTCTACCGTTGAGCACGTCAATTCCCACATAGGCTTCGTAGTGCAAAGGAGTCTCCAAGGCCCACGGCCACATACGGTTGACGTTCAACAGACCAAAGGCAGTATTGCGCAGATAAGAAGCGAATTTGCCCTTAGGATCGGGCTTGAGGGTGTAGGTTGGCTGGCCGCTGGACGTCACCTGCTGATAAAAGGAAAGGATCTTGCGGGCCGTCGCACATTGGAATTGGAGAGCGGGCCAGAAGCAGCGCTTCAGGTAATTGTGCAGATCTTTGGCGGCACTCACCGGCAGGATTAGCAGAGCGTAGCCCCGCTTGATACCATTGGTCTGAACAGCATCCTCAAACGCTTTGACTTGCTGCCTCAAAGAACGTGCCTGCCGGTCGTCATAGAGTATCGGAATGGGTTGATACTCGTATGGGGAAAACTGCTGGAGAGTCTTTCGGAATTCCTCCTGGAAATGCTCACCAACGTTGCGGGGTAGACTTTGGGGGATGAATATGTACTGAGCAGGGAGCTCTGATGCTCCCAACGGCCCAATCTCTGGGGATGCGAGATATTCCAACCTGGTGAAACCGAGCTCCTTGATGTCAATGCCATCATCTTCACGATACCGCTTGACGTGCAGAACAGTATTGTGCCCAAAACGTTGATCTGGGACCGGGAAGTACCGTTTGGGCACCTTATGAGGCACAGGGGCAACCTGAACCCGGGTCTCGCCCAGATAGACGTCTCCAAAGAACTCCCCAACGATTTGAACAGTCTCTTGGAAGCGGCTGGTCGGTTCTCTCGCCGAACGCGGGTGGATGGCCTTGACCCTGGGATCGTCGGTTGGATACAGCAAGCGACATAGGGCAGCAGCGCCGTAACGCTCCTTTCCGCTGCCTGGGTAGCGGTAAAGGATCGCAGGGCTGTTTGGGTCTAACGTTTGGATGTAGTCTGGCCACGGCTTACTGCATTGGTTGCGTGTGTGATCATAGACGGTACGGATTTCACCGGTCCGTTCGTCTTTGAATTTCTGCTCGCCGATGGAATTGCCTGTCAAGCCACGTAACTGGATACGGTACCAGCGATGACCGAACTGATAGAGACAATGACGCAGGCGAAAATCGTTGAGGTTGCCTCCTTGTGCTCGCTGAAGAAGGAACATAGTATCCACGTACTTGTAGGTCAAATCTACCAGCAGGAACATCCTCGCATTATCAAGGGCTACCACCATGTGATAGAACCCGCCGAAGATATCCACCTCACGATCTGGCTCTGAGGCATTGAGAGGGCTCTTATGGAAGTAGGTTCGCCCAGAGCCCCACAAATCGTTGTGACGCATGAGAGGTGTTCGGAAAGCGTATTGCAGGAAGCTAAGAGCGATAGGAAGCGTGTCGGGGTTCAAGTGACTGAAGTCAAGCCGCTCAGTTTGACTGTAAGGCACGAGGGTGGCCACATGGGGCGTTAGTGGCTGTTCTAACCTGGGCTGAGCATCGGTTGGCACGGCGACGTAGTATTGGTCCTCCCGACGGGTGAGGGCGACGGGCATTTGCAACTCGTAGGCCAGGTTCTTCGTCAGGAGATAGACATTCCGGTAAAAATGATCCCCAGATGGCAGGCCCCTGATCTCAAAAAGTTGGTAGGCGCAACTGAGTTCCTTCAGGTTCCTGATCTGGAACAAGTTCAATCGGTGACAAGTCACAGTATACCTCCTGGCAAAGCTTCCTGAAGTTGCAATACTGGCAGGACCGGAAACTACGTGCCGGTTCAAAGTCCTCTGTTGACTGACTCTCCCACTTGTGATCCCCGACTAGGTCGCGGATGGTCGTGATACTGCGGTAGATGAAATCCTCGGTATCCTGCAACCGTTCCGCGGTGATCGTGTGCGGAGTGAAAGCATTCTTCAGTAGGTTGACTTCTTTGGCGACAATATCCTCCGGACGAATTCGGGGCCATTTGCGAGTCACACTCAGAGCATAGACCAGTACTTGGTGAGAGTAATCGTTGGCGTCGGCAGCAGCAACCTTCCAGTCAATGATCACTGGATGACCTCTAGCGTTAAAGAACATCAGGTCTGGTTGAGACAGAATTATAGCATCGTCCATTGTGAACGAGAGGAACTGTTTATCGTCGTCACAGTAGAGGCCGTTATGAGCACGGATTTCCTCAAGAAGGCCTTGTTGCTCAGACAGGTTCGTAAAGCAAGTGCGAACGGTGTTCAAGGCCTGTTGGAGCTGGGCTTCGCCAATCTCCTGACCGTACTCGTGTTCATACAGTGCAGCGTAGCGAATGCCGGCCGCGCTCTTGGTCAAACCCGGTGTGCGGTATTCCTGCTGGCGTGAGAAAGTGAATTGCTGACGTGCCATGTCCAGTGTGCAATCAATGACTGTGGCGACATCCAGCCTTCCACCAGTCCTCAGTTGCGGTATCAGGAACCGGTTGATGCCATCGTGAACAACCGCACCTTGCCATTTCGCTAAGCCTCGCAATTGCTTGAGAATAAACGCCTCGCGTCTCAACCGGTCCTTGGCCCTGGGAGATGCTATAATTTGGCTGAAGAGATACTGACGTTGACATCGGCGGAAGATGTTGTGGGCAGAAATAGACCATTTCATGGATAGTCACTGCTCTCATTTGCTGGCTTGGATTTGTTCAATGTAGTGCTCAATCTTCTCCCAATCCTGGGGACTTAACCCCCTGGCCCGGCGTAGGATAGCAGGGATACGAATGTCGTGGGTGATAATTGGCTCCAGGTCCTTTGGCGCTCTGCCGGCCAAGACCATCAGTTCATCCTTGTCAGCCCCCAGCGCCAACGCCAGACGCTCGATGACTTTCTCAGAAGGTGGGGGAACCTTCTCGGCCTCAATCTTGCTGACGTACCCTACGTCAATAGCCGCCTGCGTAGCAAGTTCGCGCTGAGTTAGCTGTTGCCGAGTTCGTAGCTCCTTAACACGCTTACCGAAAGATGGCTTTGCCATTCACGTGCCTCCACGTCCTGGTTCTTCTGTGGTTGAATTTGAATTCAATTTCCATTTTACACCGAAATAACTAACTTGTCAATCTGCGCCCAAAATCCGTGTCGTGCCCTCGTCTATCTCCCCCAACTCCTCCTTCAGCATCTCTCGCACCATCCCGCGCAGCCGACCGATGCTGCGCGTCTTGCCCGGCCCGCCGGCGGCCAGCCACGCCGCCACCCGCTCGCTGCACGCCTTCCCCAACTCCGCCAGCCGCTGCGCCAGTTCTGCGCGGGGCAGGTTCATATAGTTGATCTGCCACCCCGGAGGGTTTGCAGCACTCGCGCCTCCCAAGATACGAACACGCCGTGTGACCAGAAATCTTGGTCATTCACATTGCTTTGGTCAATATCAGGTGTAAGGTGTTCGCGGATGCTCGCAGGCAGGCGGTGGGCAGCCCACCGCCTCACCGGTTCTCCAACCTGAACCCGTGCCCGCGCACGGTGACGATGTATTCGTGATCGGGGTCCACGGCGGCGATGCGCTCGCGCAAACGGCGCACCAGCGCATCTATCGCCTGCTCGGAGATGCCCGCCTCTTCTTCATCCGGCCAGGCCACCGCCACGACCTCGTCCCGTGAGACAGCCTGTCCCTCGCGGTCGAGCAGCAACTCCAGCAGCCGGTACTGTGCCACCGAAAGCGGCGGGGCCAACTCGTGCCCGCCGACGAACACTCGCCGCGCCGCCTTGTCAATGTGTATCCCGCGATTGGGGCCGACCAGGTCCAGCGGTAAGGTGGCGTCGGCGCCGATGAACCCCATTTTGATGCACAGCGCGATCTGGATTTCGTCCCCGTCCTTCAGCCGGTAGGGCCTGTCGCGCACCTCCTTGCCGTTGACGTAGGTGCCGTTCTTGCTCCCCAGGTCGCGCAGCAGGTAGGCGCCACTGCGGTCGCGTTCGATCTGGGCGTGGTGGCGCGAGACCTGCCGCTCTGGCAGCATGATCGCGCAATCGGTGCCGCGCCCGATGATCATCACGTCTTGATCAATCAGCCAGCGTTGTCCCTCGAGTTCGCCCTCGTAGACGACGAGCATGGGCAATTCCTGTTGAGCCATCACAGCCTCCTTGACAGAATGAATCTTCTCGCTTATGATGTAAACCGGCGGAGAAAAGTAGACCCTTGACTCGTTTGCTCGCTCCAGGAACCGTCCTGCGCAGGCGGTATAAAATCGTTGCTCCGGTCGGACGGGGGGGGATGGGCGCAGTGTACCGCGCCGAGGACCTGCGGCTCGAGGGCCGTATCTGCGCGGTCAAAGAGGTCTATCCCGACCCCGATGCCACGCCGGAAGCGTTGGCTCAGGCCCAGGAGCAGTTTCGCCGCGAGGCCTCCGTCTTGGCGCGCCTGGATCATCCCAACCTCCCCAAGGTCTCCGATACGTTCAGCGAGGGCCAGCGCGAGTACCTGGTGATGGATTACGTCGGCGGGCAGGACTTGCGCGAACTGATGGAGGAGAGGCGCCGCCGTGGCGAGTTCCTCGACGAGCGCACGGTGCTCGGCTGGGCTGACCAGTTGTGCGACGCGCTGGAGTATCTGCATGGCCAGTCCCCGCCCGTCCTCCACCGCGATATCAAGCCGGCCAACATCAAACTGTCCCCTGGCGGGTTCATCAAACTGGTGGACTTTGGGTTGGTCAAACTGTTGGCGACGGACGACGCGCGCACCGTCACCGTGCTGCAAGGGCGCGGCACCGTGGCCTACACGCCGCTGGAGCAGTACGGCGGCGATTCGGGCCACACCGACGTCCGCTCCGACATCTATTCGCTCGGCGCGACGCTCTATCATCTGTTGACCAACCGGCCTCCTGCGGATGCCAAACAGCGTTTCCTGAACCCCGACGCGCTCGTGCCTCCACGCGCGCTCAATCCGCGCATCTCTCCCGCCACCGAGCGTGCCATCCTGGCGGCCATCGCCATGCACCCCGACCAGCGCCCCGCGAACGTTGCGGCGCTGCGCGAGTTGCTGCACGCCAATACCCTGCCGCCCTCTCTGGCCTCTCTGGTGCCGGCGCAGGGGGAATGGCACCAGGCATTGAACGAGAATCGCGGCCTGTTAATTCTGGCCGGCGTGATGTTCGTCCTCGCTGTGCTGGCGACCCTCCTGTAGGGGCGGGGTCACCCCGCCCCTACTTTTCCCCTCGGCGGGCGGCGATCCACGCCACGACCAGCGGGATCGCGCTGCCAAACAATGTGACCCAGGCGGCGGCCCACGCGCCGCTCTGCTCTCGTAACCAGGCGACCCCTGGCAGGCGCAAAGCATACGCTAGATACAACGCCAGTCCCCCGATCACGCACCACAACGCCAGGCGCAACGCCCGGCTGAGCGGCCCGCGATTGGCGCGCACCTCGTAGTATCCGATAGCGCCGGCAATCACGACGCTGAGCAGCGCCAATACCAGGTCTGCTGCACCTGCTTTCCGAGTCTCCTCCTTGTGCTCAGGCGCAGGCGTCGGCTGGGGCGTCTCCTGGGCCGGCAACACTGCAGTCGGCCTCGGTGTCGGCACGCGCGTGGGGCGGGGCGTCGGCGTAATGACGACGGGAGGCTGCCCTTCTTGGATGGTAATCTGCAAAGCCAGCGTGCGCGGGGCGGGATTGGCCTGGACGTAGATGTCGAGTTGACCGGTTCGCCTCAGCGCATACGTCGTCTCGGCCACGCCGCCACGGGTGGTTGCCGGGACGGGATCTTCCAGCGCCTCCTGGGGATAAGTGAAGATGAACTGTACCGGAGTGCCATCGGGCACCGGGTGGCCGTTGCGATCCACGATCACGCCGGTGCGCAACCGCAACTCGTTGCCGACCTCCGGCCTGACCTCCGGCGTCGGCTGGCCTTCCACGGTTGGCCGGGCCCCCTCTGTTGGCGTTGGGCTGGCTGTGACCGGTTCTGCCGTCGGCCGGCTTTCGGCCGGCGCGACGATCTCGAAGTAGAGTGGGATGGTCTGGTTGGGGTCGGGAGAGAGCTGCACCGCGAGGTTGTAGTTGACACCGGTCACGCTGACCGGCGGCTTTCCTGTCGGCGCAAACTCGCCGAATAGGGCGCGCACCGACGCCTCGACGAACGGCGTGATGCGGCTGTAGGCCACGTAGTAGGCGCTCAGTTTGCTGATCTCGGTCGCGTCCAGATAATACGGCGCGTCGTAGGCCAGCACGACCAGGTGCGGGCCGCGCAAGGTATCGGCCCGTTCGGCCAGAAAGCGTCGCACGACCGCCGATTGGGGCGGGTCGGCGTGCGGATTGAGCATGGCGAAGATGATCCAGTCGGCGTTTCGGAGTGCCGTTTCGACGGGGTTAGGGAGGATTGGAGTCGGCGTGCTCTCCTCTTCTCCGGTCGGCGTCGGCGTCGGCCGAGGAGGCGGCGCGTTCAGGTATTCTTCCAATTGGCCGAAGGTGAAACTGGCGATCCGCCGGGGGTTGATCTGCCCTGTGGCAAAGGGGCCGTAGAGCCGCACGATGGTCTCTTGCAGGATCGGCGGATCAATGTAGGACACCGGTGCGCACGTAGCGCATGGCCGGCCCTGGCGACCGTCGCTGAAGATGACGATGTCGTCGTCGGACGTAGGAGGGTCAGGGACAAGGTCGGGCGAAGGAGGAGAGAGCAGGGTGACGGCGTCGCGGCCAATTGCCGCGAGTGTTGTCTGATTCTGGGCCGGCTCGACCTGCCCGTCGAGCGTCTCCAGGTTCGGCTGAACGGCGGAGAGCCGGAACGGGCTGCCGTAGAGCGCCAGTTTGAGCCGCAGGATGCGCGCGACGGCGGCGTCTACTGCGGCCTGGAAAGCGGGATCGGTCTCGTATTTCTCCTGGAAGAAGGTGATGGTGGACTTGACGTTGGCGAGTCGTTCGTCCCAACTGCCAGTGAGCGCGAACTGGGAAAGGAATAACAGATCGTTGCCGGCGAGAAAGGCTTCCTGGGCAATGCGGCGGCCGTTGAAACTGGCCTCGTTGGGATCGTAAAAGCGTCGCAGGGCACGCAGCCCCAGGCCATCCGAGACGGTCAGACCGCCGGCCTGCCGCCAGCCGGCCAATTCGGGCTGGCCGAGCAAGCGCTGGAGCGCCTGGCTATCCACGCTGAGGGGGCGGGTGGTGACGAAGCGCCCGCCTTCCAGCCCGCGAAAGCGGATGTGGGAGACCAGAACCCCATCCGGGCGAGCCAGCGTGTCCTCGGCCTGGGCGACGGCGAAGAACGGCGCCAGGTCAATCTGCCGCAGTTTCTCCAGCGTGCGCTGCACGGTGGGGGCCTCTTCGTCGAGCGAACGGTCGGATGCGCCGAGGCCGGGAAAGTGCTTGGCGATGACCGCGATCCGCCCATCGGCCCCCGCGTGGACACCGCGAATGTAGGCCTGCCCCATCTGCCCCACCCAGAACGGGTCGCCGCCGAAGGAGCGCACGCCCAGGTCGCCGCTGCTGGCCGGGTTGGGGGTTTCGAGCACGTCTAGCGAGGGGCCCAGCAGCATGTTGATGCCTAACGCTCGCAGTTCCTGGCCAACGATCTGGCCGACCGTCTCGGCGTAGGCCGGGTTCCAGGTGGCGCCCAATGCCATCTCGGAGGGCAGGGGCGTCGTCCCGCTGAGGATGCCGGTGAAGGGCATGCCGTTGCCTTCGTGGTTCACGGCGATGAAGAGCGGGATAAAAGGCCCCGGGGATGTCGTTGTTCCGGTGATCGTCTCGGTGAGCAGCTGGGTTGCCGCCCAGGCGGTCTCCTGGAGTTGGCCGACGAGCGTGGCGACCTGGGTGAGCGTATCGCCCTCGTTGACGATGTTGCCGTTCTCGGGCAGGAGCACCACCCCGCCGATGTGGTAATCGCGGATCAGTTCCGTGATCGCCGCCTCGTCGGTGACCTCGCTGCCGGGGAAGGTGACCAGGAAGAGTTGCCCGACCCTGGCCGCCGGGGACATTTCGGCCATCAGCCGCGCCACGACGTCCTCCTGGGCGCGGGTTGCGCCTGGCGGCAGAAGGGGCATCAATAGCGCAGCCACGAGGGCCAGCGTGAGCAGGCGTCTGAGTTTCGCCATCGTCCGGTCGTTCCGGCTCCGGAGAATCACTCCCTATACATGTCTTTCCGGTGTTTGTAGTGCAGTAGCAGGACAACGGGTTCCCGATCGCGGATTTCGTACCGCACCCGGTATCTACTCAGCCTGTCTTCTAGTCCGTCATTGCGAGGGCGCGAAGCCGAAGCCGCGAGCGGAGCGTGGCGGGCACCCGAAGCAATCTCCGAACGGCTTCTGGAGATTGCTTCGCCGCCCTTCGCTGCGCTCAGGGCGGCTCACAATGACATAGGGTGAGTAATTACCATTGTAGCACATTTGAGTTCAAGGGCAACCCGGCCCGTTGCCTTACCTGTCCTCTATGCGCACGTCGAGGCGCTGCACGACGCTGCTGCGATATGGTTCGGGGATTTCCAGGCGGCTCAGGCCGAACTCTTTTTCCGCGATGTCAATCAGTATCTGGGCCGGCGACCCATCGGGCCCGATGTCGTACACCCGTTCCTTGAAGACGCGGCTGATCTCTTTGGCCGTGGCTTCGTCCAACTGGTAGTACTTGATCTCCTTGAGAAAGTAATAGATCACGTTCCAGCCGCTGAGCGGGCCGAGCAGGATTTCCGATTCGTTGACGCCGAACTGGTCGAGGGGATGCGCCTCGTAGGTGGCCACGTCGTTGAGCACGGCCTTTTGGTGCACGCCCGCCGTGTGTGTGCGGTTGGTCAGGCTGACCGGCTCTTTCGAATGCACCAGTTTTTTCAGTTTGGAGGCCAGCATCACGTTGATCGGATACGAGCCGCGCAGGTGATAGCCTTCCAGTCTGTCGTACTCGCGGTCAATCGAAAGATTGAAGAGCAACGCCGTCATCGAGGTGATGCCAGAACGCTCGCCGATGCCCAGGAGGGTGGTCTGGATGTAACGCATCCCGTTTTTGACCGCTTCCAGGGCGTTGATGAGCGCAAAGCCGCGATCGTCGTGAAAGTGGCCCTCCAGGTCCACGTTGGGGTAGCGTCGGCGCAGCGCCTGCACGCGGCACACGACCATCGCGGGCGTGGCGACGCCCACCGTGTCGGGCGTGCCCAGGCGGGAGACCAACGGCGCGATTTCGTCGTACACGCGGAAGAGGTCTTCTTCGCGGGTGCGGAAAGCGTCCTCGCCGCTGAAGCGCAGGATGAGGTGCGGGTAATCGCGCCGTACCTGCTCGATGCACGAGCGCGCCTGGCGCACGATCTCGTCCAGGTCCTTGCCGTGGCCGTTGGTGCGCGCCTGGAGCGAGGTGCCCATATACAGGTTCAAGCCGTCGAAGCCGGCATTGATGGCCGATTCGACGTCGGCGGGGTGGCAACGCACGTGCGCCAGCAGGAAGGTATAGCCCTTTTGCGTGATCAGTTCATCGCGCACCGCCTGGATCGCCGCCAGGTCATCGCGTTCACGGGAACTGACCACCGGCGCGAACAGTTCGATGAACTTGACGCCGTAGATGATCAGCGCGCGCACGATCTCCATCTTGTCCGTCTGGTTGAAAAAATACTTGTAGTGATCGTGCAAGAGCGAGGTCTGTGCCCCCTCACGCAGGGTAGTATCTATGATCTCGAGTTCGCGCGGGGTATAGCGGCTGAACTGGAACGGGCTGTCTGGTGTCATCTTCTTCTACCTCCGAGATGTGTTGTGCAGGCAAAGAAAACGGCCCTCGTCAGGTTGGTCTGGAGGGCCGTCGCATGTCGTACACAGACGCGGCGGAATCATCCAGACCCGAGGGCCGGCTTCTTGCTCTCCTTCAGTTCCAGCAGTGGGTTCTGTAGATTGTCTGTCACGCCGCTTTCCTTCCGGTAAGTTGGATGCAAGAATATCACGGGTAGGATAATTTGTCAAGCGGATGTTCGCATACGCCGACCTGATGTATAATATCTGGCGAGATCACGGTGGAGACGATCGGATGGACGAGCGGATCGTGGCAATCGTCAACGAGCGGGCGAAGGAGGGCACATTGGGCTGTGCGGAGGCCTTTCGCATCGCCGAGGAATTGGGTGTGGCGCCGCTGGCAGTGGGCGAGGCCGCCGACGCGGCGGGCGTGCGCTTGGCGCGCTGCCAGTTGGGCCTCTTTGGCTACGGCGAGCAAAAGCGCACAGTCAGGCCGGCAGAGGACGTGCCGACGGAGTTGGAGCGGGTGATCCGCGAGGGGCTGATCGAAGGGCGGCTGCCGTGCGCCACGGCCTGGGCCATTGCTGAGCGGCTGGGCCTGGCCAGGATGGACGTGTCGAATGCCGCCGAAAGGCTGGGCATCCGCATCAAACCATGCCAACTGGGCGCGTTCTGAAGTGCCTGGGCGATCCGACATGGCGATTGAGACGCAGATCACGGCAACGATGAGCACCTTCTCCACTCGCCTCCTTGCCTGGTTCGCCGCGAACGCGCGCGACCTGCCCTGGCGGCGGGAGCGTACCCCCTACCGCGTCTGGGTGGCGGAAATGATGCTCCAGCAAACTCAGGCGCATACTGTCGTGCCCTACTACGAGCGTTTTCTGGCACGTTTCCCCGACGTGCAGACGCTGGCGGAGGCGCCGTTGGAAGACGTGCTCAAGATGTGGGAAGGGCTGGGTTACTATGCACGCGCTCGCCACCTACACGCCGCTGCTCAAGAGATCGTGGCCGAGCACAACGGCCAACTGCCGGACACCTTCGAGGAACTGCTGGCGCTGCCGGGTATTGGGCGCTACACCGCCGGGGCGGTGGCCTCTATCGCCTTCGGACGCGACGTGACCGCCGTGGACGGCAACGCGCGACGGGTGCTGGCGCGCATGCTGGCTATCCGTGAGCCGCTCAAGCCGCGGGAGTGGGAAACGCTGGCGGCAAGCCTGCTTCCTTCGGGGCAGGCTGGCGCGTTCAACGAGGCGCTGATGGAATTGGGCGCGACCGTTTGCACGCCGCGAGCACCCCACTGTGAGACCTGCCCGATATGCAACCTGTGCCAGGCATATACACTGGGAGAGCAGGAATCGCTACCCGTGCGCCGTCCACGCCGCGAAATACCCCATTACGACGTGACCGCCGCTGTGCTCGTCTGCGACGACGGGCGTGTATTGGTCACGCAACGCAACGCCGACGATATGCTGGGGGGCTTGTGGGAGTTCCCCGGCGGCAAGCGCGAGGGGGACGAGACGCTCGCCGAATGTCTGGCCCGCGAGATGCGCGAGGAGTTGGGGATCGAGATCGAAGTGGGCGAGCCGCTGACCCTGGTCGAGCACGCCTATACCCACTTTCTCATCACGCTGCACGCCTTCCACTGCTGGTTGATCGCCGGCGAACCGCGCTGTCTGGACTGCGCCGCCTTCCGCTGGGTGACGCTGGCCGAACTGGACGCGCTGCCGATGTCAGTGGCCGACCGCAAGATCGCCCGGGTGCTTCAGGCTGGACAGCCGTGAGCAACCCGTTCGACCTGTGCCACCTGCCCTGGTCTGGGGCGGATGAAGGGACGTACAGCGCGGATGCGCGCCCACGCTTCGTCTGGCGTCAGACCTGTGCTGACCAAGTATGCCGCAGCCATCGTTGCCGCCCGGCCCACCCCGGCCCCGCAGTGGACGTAGACGGCGCCGCCGCGAGTGATCTCCTCCGCGATGAAGGCGATGCCCTTAAGCAGTTGCTCCAGCGTTGGCGGCTCATCGTCCGTTGTCGGCAGGTGCAGGTAGCGCGGCGGCGCGATGCCGGCGCGCGCGTCGTCGAATTCGACGCGCATATTGACCACCGCCGTGATCCCACGCGCAGCGAGCCTGGGCCAGCCGCGCCGCCGGTATTGCCCGCCCACGTGCAACTGGGGCGTAATCTGGCTGACGCTGCGGATGGGCGCGCCGGTGACGATACGCACGGCATGGTCGGTGGCCCACAGCGCCGTCACCCGCAGCCCTTGCCGGGTGAAGCGATACCACAGGATGCCCAACCCTTTGTGGATTTTCTTCAGCAACTTCACGTTAGAGTTTCCATGTAACACTGGTGAATTGTCCGTGTTTCAGCATCGCGTAACTATTCCGGCCTTATGTGTTCTATCAACTGGGTGCGCCCGGCTTATTATACCGCATCCCAATCAACCAACAAACTAACAAACCAACCAACCAACCAACAAACCAACCAACCAACAAACCAACCAACCATCAAACCAACCAACCATCAAACCCCAGGAGACTCACTATGAGCAGTTCATTCAACCCCCGCGGGCTCTACTTCGAGCAATTCGAAGTCGGCAGTATCGTCGAGACCCCTGCCCGCACCATTACCGAGGCTGACGTGGTGCTCTTTGCCGGCCTCTCTGGCGATTACAACCAACTGCACACCGACGCCGAGTTTGCCAGGGGGACGATGTTCGGTGAGCGCATCGCGCATGGCCTGCTGGGGCTTGCGGTCACCAGCGGGCTGGCCGCGCGGCTGGGCTTCATCGAAGGCACCGCCATGGCCTTCCGCGAACTGACGTGCAAGTTCACCAGCGCGATCAAGTTCGGCGACACCATTCGTGCGCGCTTCACGGTCAAGGAGAAGAAGGCCATGCCGCGCCTGGGCGGGGGCCTCGTCACCTTCGACGTAACACTGCTCAACCAGCGTGGCGAGACGGTACAGAAGGGCGATTGGACGCTGCTCGTCAAGAGCGCACCGTGAATTGACAGCCCTGGCATTTCCCGTTATACTGAGCGGCATGAGGCGGCCGGATGCAGCGCCTATCATCCAGGCGACGCTCTACCTGGTACGCTTCCCCAGCCGGCACTTTTGGGTGGATTACGATGTGGACGCCGACGTGCTATACATCAGCCTCAACCGCCCACAGGAAGCGACGGGCAGCGAGATGACGGAGGATGGCATTTTGCTGCGCTACCGGCAGGACAGGCTGGTAGGGGTGACGATCCTGGAGGCCGCGGCGCGGACGGCGGGCGCGGCTGCTGGGGAGTGAAAGGAGCGGAGCGGGTTTGTGCTCTCAGACCACCGTTTCAACGGCGGGCGGGGCCGCACACGCTGCCCGGAAGTGTGGAGGAGAGCGACTGACGACGTTGTCACTACGGGGAGGGTGTTGTGTTTAATCGCGTCTTGAAGCAGATGCGAGAGAAGGTGCGTACCCGTCAGTACGTAATGACCTTGCACGCCGAAGAGGAAATGGACGATGACGGGCTGACGATCTTCGACGTCGAGCGTGGCATACTCACCGGTGAAGTTGTGGAGCGGCAAAAAGACCACGCACAGGCGAATGGAAATATCTGGTCAGAGGTCAGACCCTCGCAGGTGGTAGCGTGATCGTCGTGAGCAAGTTGGGTCCCCCCGGCAAGTTGGTCATCATTACCGTGTATCTTGAGGAATAAGGGGAGTTACTATGGTATGTGACATTTGCGGCAAAGAAGGGGCGCGTATCCGCCGTGTCACGCGGAGTTACGGCAAGCGCGAGAATCTGCTGATCATCGAGAATGTACCGGTGGTCAGTTGTCCCCATTGCGGCGAGAGTTATCTCACTGCAGAGACCCTGCACGAGATCGAGCGGGTCAAACTCCACCGCCAGAGTTTCGCGGTGCAACGTCCGGTGGCCGTCGCAAGTTTAGCGTAACGTCTTGGGCGGCAGACCTCCTCATGAGCCAGCCGAACGGCGCGAGAGCCTGTTCCACCACGGCGGGCGGGGCCGCGCACGCTGCCCGGAGGCGCAGGAGAGCGGGAGGATGACAGATGAAGGTGGGTTTCCGTAAGAGGATGTTGCAAGAGTCGTTGAGTCTTCTCCCTCTGCCCGTGCAGGCAAGATGGGTTGCAGCAAAGCACTGTTGTGTGTTTTCCTGCCGCCGTTAGCAGTACTGGATAAGGGTTGTGGCCCAGTGCTGATCGTTTCCATCCTGACCCTGTCGGGATGGGTTCCGGGTGTAGCTGCTGCGTTTGTCTTTTGCAGAAGCAGACACATCGGTTGAGACCAACTGAATACCGACCTTAACGCAAGGAGACCAATATGACCTTACAGATCATTCAGAAAGCGGCGCTTGAGCCGCTTATAAGCGGGCTGATGACGGAATATCACGTCGTCGGGCCGCAGGCGAAGGGGCCGCAGTTCGTCTTTGCACCACTTGTCGAACCGGCTGACCTGCGACTGGACTATACGACCACCATCTTGCCGCCCAAGGTGGCCCTGCAGCCGCCCCACGAGCGCATCGCCACTTTCCGCATGGACGGCGCGCCCGTCGTCGAGCCGGTCATCGAGGCCGTGCCCACCGTCCTCTTCGGCGTGCACACCTGCGACCTCAATGCCTTCCGGCTGTTGGACCGCGCCTTCAGTGCCGACTATCCAGACGCCCATTACCTGGATCGCCGCCGTCAGATGCTCACCGTCGGCCTGACCTGCCTGCAACCTTGCGACGAGCACTCGTTCTGCAAGGATATGGGCACGCTCATGGCGGACGACGGCTTCGACCTGCTCCTGACCGACCTGGGCGACGAGTACGCCGTCCACGCGGGCACGGAGGCCGGCGCGGCGCTGCTGAAGAAACACGGCGCGGCGCGCGCCGCCAGGAATGGCGACGTCAAACGACTTGACGAGGTGATAAGCGCCCGTTGGGGACGTTTCAAGAAGCGGCTCGAGTTCGACACAGCCGAATTGCCCACGCTCCTGGGCGCGGCCTACAATCATCCCCTGTGGGATGAGTTGGGCGAACGGTGTTTTGCCTGCGCGTCCTGCACCAATGTCTGTCCTACCTGCTATTGCTTCAACGTGACGGACTCGATGGCGCTCGATCAATCGGAAGCGACGCGCACGCGCTGCTGGGATTCCTGCCAGTTGGACGAGTTCGCCCGCGTCGCCGACGGCCACAACTTTCGCCAGGCGCGCGCCGCCCGCCAGCGCCATCGCTTCTTCCGCAAGGGCAAGTGGCTGTTCGAGAAATTCGGCGCGTTGGGCTGTGTGGGCTGTGGGCGCTGTATCCGCACCTGCGTGGTGCACATCAACATCGTGGATGGTTTGAACGCCATCCATCGCTCGCGCCAGGAGGTCGCCCATGTCTGAATCCATCTATGCTCCTGAGATGGCCCGCCTCACCGACGCGCAGCCGTTGACCGAACTGGAGAGGCTCTTCAAGATCGAACTCCCCGGCGGGCGCAGCTTGGGCCATGCGCCGGGCCAGTTCGTGATGCTCTCCATCCCCGGTGTAGGCGAGGCCCCAATCTCGATTACTTCTTCGCCCAGCCGCTCCAACGGCCACTTTGAGTTGTGTGTGCGCCGTATGGGCGACGTGACCACCGCGCTGCACCGGCTGGAGCCGGGAGCATTCGTCGGCATCCGCGGGCCGTTTGGCCACGGCTTTCCGATAGACGAGATGCGCGGCAAGGACATCCTTTTCGCCCCCGGCGGGCTGGGGCTGGCCCCTTTGCGTTCGCTCATCAACCAGGTGCTCGACGAGCGCGACGACTTTGGCCGCGTCATCATCCTCTACGGCGCCAAACGCCCGGCGGAACTGCTCTTCCGCGAGGAACTGGACGAGTGGGCCAGGCGCGACGACGTCGAATTCCACGTTACCGTGGATCGCGGCGACGAGAGCTGGCAGGGCCACGTTGGCGTCATCACGACGTTGTTCCCCGCGATTACGGTAGACCCGCTCAACACCATTGCGGTCACCTGCGGGCCGCCCGTCATGTACCGCTTTGTGCTGATCGAGATGCTGGGCAAGGGCATCCCGGAGCGGCAGATCTACCTCTCGCTGGAACGGCGGATGAAGTGCGGCGTGGGCAAGTGTGGACACTGCCAGATCAATAACCTTTACTGTTGTCAGCAAGGTCCGGTCTTTACCTACGACCAGATCAAGAATGTGCCGGAGGCGCTGTGATGAGAAAAGGAAGCAAGAAGCAGGAAGCAGGAAGCAGGAAGCAGGAAGCAAGAAGCAAGCCAAAGGTGGCTTTTTTCGATTTTGCCAGTTGCGAGGGGTGTCAACTGACGGTGGTGGATTCGCTGCAGACGCACGTGGATTTGCTGGACGCGGTCGAGATCGTCCAGTTCCGCGAGGCGATCTCGGACCGCGGCGAGGATTACGCCATCGCCTTCGTCGAGGGCTCGGTGAACCGCCCACAGGACGAGGCGCGGCTCAAGCGCATCCGCGAGCAGGCGAGTGTTCTCGTGGCGCTGGGGGCCTGCGCGCACACCGGCTGCGTGAACGCGCTCAGGAATCTGCAGCCGCTCGACGAGGTACGCCGCTATGTGTACGGCGAGCACGCCGACTGGTACGACGCTTACGAGGCGCGTCCACTCAGCGCGGTGGTCAAGGTGGATGCCTTCATTCCCGGCTGTCCGATTGACCGCGAAGAGTTCATCGAGGTGGTCAAGGCGTTGCTGGTGGGCAAGAGGCCGCCCATCCCGGATTACCCGGTCTGCGTGGAGTGCAAACTCAAGGGGAACGTCTGCATGTACCACATCGGCAAGAACTGCCTCGGGCCGGTCACGCGGGCCGGGTGCGGGGCGATCTGCCCGACCTACGGCGACGGCTGCGAGGGCTGTCGTGGCTGGATCCCCAACCCGAACGAGAATGCGATGAAGGACGTGCTGGCCGAGGCCGGGCTGACCGTCGAACAAATCATGAGCCGGTTCACAATGTTCAATGCCTATGAGCCGGATAAGTTGGAGAAGAAAGCATGAGCAATGTAAACGTCAATGTCAATGTCCATCACCTCACCCGCGTCGAAGGCCACGGCGACATTGTCATCGAGGTCATCAACGGCGAGATCAAGAAATGTCGCTTCGAAGTGGTCGAGGCGCCGCGCTTTTTCGAGGCGTTTGTGCGCGGACGCCCGTACTATGAGATCAACCATATCACCTCGCGCATCTGCGGCATCTGCTCCGTGGGCCATTCGACTACCAGCACCCAGGCGACGGAAAAGGCGCTCGGTGTGGAACTTTCGGAGCAGGCCATGCTGTTGCGCAAACTGATCTTTCACGGCGAAATCCTGGATAGCCACATCCTGCACACTTACTACCTGGTGGCGCCCGATTTTCTGGGCGTGCCCAGTGTCATTCCGCTGGTAGATACGCACCGCGATGTGGTGTTGCGCGCGCTGCGGATGAAGAAACTGGCCGGCGATCTGTGCGCGATGATCGGCGGGCGACATACTCACCCCTGCGCCCTGGTGGTCGGTGGTTTCACCCACACCCCTACCGAGCGCGACCTGCGCGCGATGCAACAGCGTCTCATCGAGGCTCGCGCCGACGTGGACGAGACCGTGGCGCTCTTTGCCTCCCTGCCCTGGCCCGACTTTACCCGCGAGACCGAGTTCGTCTGCCTGCGCAAGCCGGACGAATACGCCTTCATCGGCGGTGAAATCGTCACCTCCGATGGTTTCACCTACCCTATCGAGGAGTATCGCAAGGTGACGAACGAGTGGTGCGTGCCCTTCTCCACGGCCAAGTGGGCCAGGCACAACCGCGAGTCCTACATGGTCGGGGCGCTGGCGCGGTTCAACAACAACTATGACCAGTTGCATCCCAAGGCCAAAGAGGCCGCGGCCAAACTGGGTTTGAAACCGGTCTGCACCAACCCCTACCTCAACAGCGCCGCGCAGGTTGTGGAGATCGTGCACTGCGTGGAGGATTCGATCCGCCTGATAGAGGAGTTGCTCACGCGTGGGATCAAACCCGAGCAGCCCGCGCCGATTACCCGCAAGAGCGGTGAGGGCGTCGGTTCCTGCGATGTGCCGCGTGGCATCCTCTTCCATCATTACGTGTACGAGGATGGCGTCTGTCGAGAAGCCAACTGCATTATCCCCACCAACCAGAACTGGGCCAACGTCAATGCCGACATGCAGGCGCTCCTCCCACAGATTCTCGACCGACCGGAGGACGAGATCCGCAGGATGATGGAGATGCTGGTGCGGGCGTATGATCCGTGCATTTCGTGTTCGACGCATGTGGTGGTGGTGCGTAATGAGTAAAACGTAATGCGTAATGCGTAATGAGTAATGAGTAAAACGTAATGGCGTAAGATGGAGGAGGGTGTGGTGGATTATGAGGAGTGGGAGCGGACTGTGCCCGAAGAGATCAAGTGCGACTCGGTGTGGAAGATCAAGGCGTATCGGCTCGCTCTGTTTGCAGCAGACCTGAGTTGGGAGGATGTGACACGGTTAGCCCAGGACAGGCGGACTGTCGCCCTGTCTGACCAACTCTACCGCTCGATCGGTTCTATCAGCGCGAACATTGCGGAGGGGTACAGTCGGGGTACAGGTAAAGACCGCGCACGATTTTACGAGTACGCGCTCGGCTCAACCAGAGAGAGCCGTGATTGGTACTATAAGGGCCGGCACGTTCTCCTCATCCTTGGTCTCGGCAACCCGCTCCGCGGCGACGATGGCATCGGCCCGCGAGTGATCGAGGAGTTGAACCGCCGCGGCCTGCCGGAGGGAGTGACGGCGCTGGACGGTGGCATCGGAGGGCTCGATCTGTTGAATGTGCTGGAGGGCTGGGAACGAGTCATCATCGTGGATGCTGCCGATATTGGGCAAGAGCCGGGGCAGTTTGCCCGTTTCACGCCGGACCAGATGCGCTTGGCCGGGTCAACTGACGCCCTCTCACTCCACCACGCCGGACTGGCCGAGGCGTTGGCGCTCGCCCAGGCTTTGGGCCAGCCGTTGCCGGAAATCACTATCTTGGGCGTGCAGCCCGCGACCACGGAGTGGGGAGAAGGGCTAAGTCCGGTTATGGAGGCCGTGCTGCCAACTGTGGTCGAGGCAGTGTTGGAAGTCGGAATGCGTAAAACGTAATACGTAATGCGCAAGTTACGTTTTACGCCTTACGTTTTACGTCCTGGAAGGAGACAACCTATGGCAAAAATCCTGGTGATTGAGGACGACCCCGATATGGTAGAGGCGCTTCGTATGCCGTTGGAGGCGACGGGGTACGAGGTGATCGCCGCTGCCACCGGCGAGGAAGGCTTGCGCAAGGTCAAGGAGATCGAGCCCGACCTGGTCATCCTTGACGTGATGATGGAGACGAGCACAGCCGGCTTCCAGGTCTCGCTCCAACTGCGCAGCCCCGATCCACAGTCAGAATACGCTGCGTACAAGAACATCCCCATCCTGATGCTGACGGCGATCCACACCACCACCTCGCTGCGCTTTGGGCCGGATGAGGCGTACTTGCCAGTGGACGATTTTGTAGAAAAGCCGATCAAACCGGATGTGTTGCTCGATAAGGTGAGCTCGCTGATTGAAAAGCGCAATGCGTGAAACGTAAAAAGCGTAGAACGTAAAACGTAAAACGTAAAACGTAAAACGTCATTACGTTTTACGCATTACGTTTTACGTTTCGCAGAATGCCCCTTGGAACTCGTCCTGGCTCGCCTGGCCGAAACGGCCCGACAGGTGGCACTGGCAGATGCAGCGGTGGTCTACCTGCTGGATGAGGACGCGGCTTGCCTGAGAACAGCGGCGTCTTCCGGCCTCGAGCGTCTGCCCGAAGCGAGGGCGGTGGACGACTGCCCGCTCGATAAGCAGGCGCTCGCCGGTCAGCCGGTCCTGATTCCCGATACACACGCCGATCCCCAGGCCCTCAACGTGCCTGGGGATTATTGCTCCATCGTATGTGTGGCGATGCAGCACGAGGGTATGCCTTGCGGCACCCTTCACGTCTATGCGGCTTCGCCGGGGTGTCTGGGCACCGCAGACATCGCCCGCCTGGCACCGCTGGCCGACCTGGGCGCAGCGCTTGTCTCTGCGGCACGGGCATTAGAGTCACTTGCTGCGCTGGAAGCCGCCAAGGCTCAGTTCATCCAGGTCGCCACTCATGAACTACGCGCTCCTGTGACCGTCGCCCAGTCGCTCGTGCGCGGCGTGCTGCAGGGCTATGCCGGCGAGATGACCGAGAAGCAGGCCGAGGTGTTCACGCGCATCAGCCGCCGTCTCGATGGCCTAGAGAACCTCATCAACGACCTGCTCGATCTGGCGGCGGGCAAAGCGCCGCAACTGGCAGAACAAGAGGGCCCGGTGCTACTGAATGCCTCCGTCGGGCGGGCGATTCTGCTCTTGCAGCCGCGCGCCGAGGAAAAGAGGCTTGCGCTGCGCCTGGAACCGTGCCGCACGCCACTGATCGTCTGGGGCACAGAGGATGGACTGGATCGCATCTTTGCCAACCTGGTGAGCAACGCCGTCAAATACACTCCATCAGGGGGTGCCGTGACCGTCACCGTGCGAAAAACGGACGGTCAGGCGCAGGTCGAAGTAGCCGATACCGGCATCGGCATTCCCGAAGAAGCATTGCCACATCTGTTCGAAGAGTTCTACCGCGCGCCCAACGCCAAGGCGCTCGATGAGGTTGGCACGGGGTTGGGACTGGCGATCGTCAGGGACCTGGTGGAGCGGTACAAGGGGCGCATCGAGGTGAAGAGCAAGTTGGGGCATGGCAGCACGTTTACCGTGACTTTTCCGCTGTTTGTCCCCGGCAAGTGAGGTGTGGTATAATTTCGAGGGGCAGGGAGCAGGAGGCAAGAAGCAAGAGGCAGGAGGGAGTGGACGAGCGACCGCTAGAGTTCACGGAGAAAGGCATCCCCTGCAGCCTGGCGCCGGCGTTTCAGGAGTATGACATCGAGAAACTCGACCCGGCGCAGGATGCTTTTACCATCATCGAGCGCACGTTGAAATGGGGCGACCGCCGCGAGTGCCGCTGGCTCTTGAGCGTTACGGCCGCGAGCGCGTCGCCGACTGGTTCCGCCAGGCCGGTTTCTGGCTGCTCTCGCGTCGTCGTTTTTCCTTGTGGCGCACGATGTTAGAGGTCGAGGACTATAGACGACCGACTGACGGAAGAATCGCAGTATGGCCGCACTAATCGGTAAGTTAGGAAACTGGTAGTCGGTCTCTTCTAGTGTGCCAATCTACCAGATACCAATGTACCGATACAGGAGGACAAACTTGAACGACATCGCCACCACGATACGCCAAAAAGCCAGGGAACTCCTCGAAAGCAAACAGGTGGACTGCGTCATCGGCTACGAGGCCGGTCCACGGGGTCGCGCCCGCCCCGTCCTTATCTACGATCCCGCCGAGGCCGACCGGCTGATCTTTGATCCCACCTGTGTCCACAACCTGGTCAATTATCTCCACGACAAGAAAAAACCCCGCAAGCGCGGCGAACGGCCGCCTCACGTGGCCGTCGTCGTCAAGCCGTGTGATAGCCGCGCCGTCAACATTCTCCTGGCCGAGCGGCAGATCGCGCGCGAGCGCGTCTATGTCATCGGTGTGGCCTGTGAGGGGATGCAGGAAGCAGGAGGCAGGAGGCAAGATCGCTGCATCCGCTGTGCGGATCGTGTACCGGTGATTTACGATGTGCTGTTGGGCGAGTCTCCCCCTCTCCCCCTCTCCCCCTCTCCTCATCCGCCCGGTGAATACGACGATCTGAACCAGATCGAGGCGCTGCCCCACCCCGATCGCCTTGCCTTCTGGCTGCGCGAGTTCGACCGCTGCATCCGCTGCTACGCCTGCCGCCAGGTCTGCCCCGGGTGCTACTGCACCACCTGCATGTTCGAGCGCGACGACGGCCTGTGGGTGGATGCCGGGATCGAGGTGCCCCAAAAACACGTCTTCCACCTGGGACGGGCGCTGCACCTCGCCGGCCGCTGCGTCGAGTGCAACGAGTGCGAACGGGTCTGTCCGATGGGATTGCCACTGAGCCTCCTCAACCGGCTGCTCGTCCGCGAAGTCGAAACCCTCTACGGCCATCGCGCCGGACGGGAGGAGAAACTCAGCCCGCTGCTCTACGAATTGGGAGAGGAGGGCTCGCTGATATGAAATTTGCAACGCACGACGCCCTGCGGGCCTGGCTCGACCGGCTGGCCCAGGAAGTTGAACTGGTTGCCCCCCGTGATGTGGAAGGCCACGTCCTCTACCGTCCGGTCGCTTCTAGCGCCGAGATTTGCTTCGACTACGAGCGGCCCGAACTGTCCGCCAAAGCATACCTTCTGCCCGCTGCCGAGACCCTGCTGCGCATCGAGCGGCGCAAAGGGGAAGCGGCCTTGGAGGAAATCCTGCCCGATTGCCGTCAAGTGCTCTTCGGCCTGCGCCCCTGCGACGCGCACGGGTTCGCGGCGATTGACGCGCTCTTCATTCACAAGGAGCCTGCCGACGCCTACTACCGCCACCACCGCGAGCGCATCACACTCGTCGGCCTGGCCTGTCCCCAGATGTGGGAGGGCTGCTTCTGTACAACGATGGGCGGCGGGCCGGCCGACCCCACCCACCTGGACGTGCTGCTCACGGCAGTAGACGGCGGTTATGCGGTGCAGGCGGTAACCGAGAAAGGCGCGGCGCTCCTGGAAGGACTGGAGATTGAGGAGCGCCCCGGCGAGCCGGCGGCGCCGGTATCCGACCCGGCGACGGTCCCCTTGACGCCGCCGGAAAAGTGGCGCCCGCTGTTCGAGGACAACCTGTGGATGCGCCACGGCGAACGTTGTCTGAGTTGCCGGATTTGCACCTATGTCTGCCCCACGTGTCGTTGCTTCGACGTGGTGGACCGCGTGGTCGAGCAGCGCGCCGGCGTCACGCGCATTGAGCGCATCCGCGTATGGGATGCCTGCACCAGCACCAACTATCGCCGCGTCGCCGGCGGCCACAACCCACGCCCCACCAAACCGGAGCGGCTGCGCAACCGTTTCTATTGCAAGTTCTGCTACTACCCGGAGGACTTTGGCCCGCCGGGTTGCGTCGGCTGCGGGCGCTGCGTCGTCGCCTGCCCGGTGGAGATTGACATCACCGAGGTGTTGCGGGACGTGGCGGAGCAGTGAATGAAAGTCCAGATAGACCCACACACCCTGGAACGCGCCGAGGAACGCGGCACGAATGCGGAAGAGATCGCGGATGTGATCAACACAGGACTCCCTATCCTGGCAAAACATGGCCGTGCGGGGAGGGCTAAGGTCTATGCCTTTGGACAGGAGCGACATGGCAAGTACTATGAGCAAAAGAGGGTGGAGGTGATCTGTGCTATCGAGAGGGGCGTTGCCATCACTGTGACGGTCTACGTGTTCTACGGAAAATGGGAGGGAGAAGATGCAAATACAGTATAATGCCAAAACTGATCTACTTTACATGCGCCTGGACGACCGAACACAGCCGGTGATTAACAGGCGGGTCTCTGAGGATGTGGTATTGGACATCGGTGAGAATGACAGGATCGTGGGGATCGAAATCCTTGACGCCTCCCGGCATCTGAATCTGAGGATGCTTTTGCCGGTTGAGTACGAAGTGTCGGCGGTGGCGGCATAGCCTGTTCTCTTAGCCGGTTGCGTCATCGCCTGCCCGGTGGAGATTGACATCACCGGGGTGTTGCGGGATGTGGCGGAGCAAGGATGATACGCGATGGACGAACAAGGGCTGATCAGGGTCCTGCGAACGCTGGACGAGCGTCTATCCTCATCGTTTGACCTCGTCCTGATCGGTGGGGCAGCAATGATTCTGCACTTTGGCGCCAGTCGCGCCACTCGTGACGTAGATGTGCTGGTGCTCCGAGGAAACCCGACAGAACTGCGCCGGGCGGTGAAAGCCGTCGCTCGCGAGTACGATTTGCCCGATGACTGGATGAGCGACGCGGCGAAAGGATTCGCCGACATTCTGCCGCCCGATTTCTATCATCGTCTCACTCCCTTGCCATTCCCGTTTCAACATCTCCGGCTCTATGTGCTGGGGCGTCCTGAGCAGGTGGCCCTGAAGATTGTGGCCTTACGTGAGCAAGACCTGGAGGATCTGGAGTTGTTGCTGCCTCGACTCTCCGAGGAGGAGAGGCGGGTGTTGATAGCAATCACGCACCATGTGAGCCGCTTCCGATCGGATTGGGCGCAGAAAATGCAATACTTCTTGGAGGAACAGGGATGGGAGATCTAGACCGGCTGTTCCAGGAATGGCATCGTCTGGGTGGGGCCGTGTTGTTGGCCGAGCAGGATAGCACAGTGGAGGCTCGGCCTCCCGAAGAAGTCATCGCGGAAAGCACGGCCCACTGCCGCGAGTCGGGGCGGCTGACCTGGGTGGTGCTCAATTGGCTGATCCACCATGTCGAGCAGATTGACGAACAGCGTCTGCTTCGGGAAACCGAGGAGAAGGGCGACCTTTCGGTGTTGGGCGTCTTGTGCGATGCGGCTTGCTTGCGCAGGCGACACCCCAAGTTCAAACGGATCATGGCGGCATGTACGCCCCATGACCAGGTAGAGCCATTCTTCCACCGGGTGGCGCAGAGTTCTCTTGCTTTGCGACTGACGCAGGAACGGGCGTTGCCTGTCTTTCGCCGGTGGAATTACTTGTGCGGCGAGTTGCGCTATCTGTGAGTGTACGGTCGAAGAGCAATGCCGGTGACTAACCCCGGGGGCGGCTGGACACTGATCCTGAAACTGCGCAGCAACGTCGCCCTCGAGGGCGATTTGCAGTTGGCGGAGTTGGAAATCGCCAGATTGCTCGGCTGTGTGCCCGAACCGCTGGACAGGTCGGCCTTCGATGCCTGCGTTGCCGACGGCACACTGCTCCCACACGATTTGCAGCACTGCCGCACCAATGGGATAGTGGCCTATCGCGCCTGTGTGGGAACGCTCGACCTGCCCGAACTTTTTCGCAGGCTGTCGTTCGTGGAACTGGTGACAGGCCGAATCTCGCTCGCACGAGCGCAGGGGTTGGATATACCCGCTCCTTTCATTCGGACTGGCTCCAATGACGGCGAAACCCGTTTCCGGCTCGTGCCTTTCAATGCGGCGGCAGAGTGGTCGGACATCCTTGCCCGACGTGCGGCCAATCCGACCGAAGCAGTCAGGGCGATGGAGCAGACGCTCGTCTTGGTGCTCGAAGGGAAAACACCTGCTCGCAACGATGCGTTGCCACAGCGGGCAATGTCTGCCAGGTTGACCACAGGCCATCTCTTTCATGGGCTGCACGTTTACAAGGCCAAGTTCTTCCCGCGTATGGTTCGCGCTCTGCTCAACGTCTACGCTCCGAGCGCCGGCGCTTATGTGCTCGATCCCTACGTGGGCAGTGGAACGGCGTTGACCGAAGCGTGGGTGATGGGAATGCCATCTGCCGGTTTGGATATTGACCCGCTTTCCGCATTGATCGCCAGCGCCAAAATCCACCTGCTACGAGCGGAGGATGAGGCGGTGCTCGCAAGTGCTCTGGACGTGAAAGCGCACTTGAACACGTTGCAGGCCGGTCAATTGCTGTTATTCCCAATCCGCCAGGATCGCACACCCTGCGCGATGATCATCCCTTCGTTTCTCACGCGGCGGATCCCTGCGGAGACACAGGGGGAGGTGATCAAAGACGTCGGCCTGGCGCTGTCTGCTATGGGTTGGTTGGATGATGGGGCTGCGCTGCCGTTTCGCGTCGCCCTGAGCGATGCCATCTCGCGCAAATTCAAGTTCCGGTTTCTGGGATTGGGCTATGGACGGTTTTCCCTGAATGTCCGGCCGGGGCGAATCGTGGAGATGTTCTCGAGTAACCTGGATTACCTCGCCAAATCCGTTGCGGTATGGCAATGGTTACGCCAGGCAGCAAAACTCCCGGCCGTTTCCTCCGAAGTACAATTGGGCGATGCCCGTTCGCTGCCATACAGCGATGGCGCGTTCGATTTCGTCGTCACCAGCCCACCCTATATGCCCGCCTCGTCGGGCCGCGAAAACTACCTGAAGAGCAAGGCATTGGCAATGACCGCGCTGGGGCTGATCGGGGCAGACGAAGTGGATACCTGCGAGCAGAAGCAAATGGGCTCCGTGCATCGTTCGGATGGCCTAGCATCAGGTTTGCACGCAAGTTTGATATACGCACAACTGAATTCCGCGCATAGCTCCTGAGACCCTGAATGGGCTCAACTGGCGGCCAAATCAGCCCAAATCCGCGCAGAAAGTGCCGGATT
>DAOUBA010000033.1:0-1804 GCA_034432855.1 Anaerolineae bacterium
AACTTGCCGTAGCGCGGATCGGTGCGCAGTTCGATGACCTCGATGCGGTTGACGGCCTTCTCGCCCTTGCGCAGGCGGTTCCAGTCCTCGATCCAGGCGTCCGCGGCCAGTTCCTTGCCCAGGCACACCACGGTGATATTGCGATCCTCCTCGGGCCGGGCCTCCAGCTCGCGGCGGATTTCGTCCAGGTCAAGCGGCGAAAGCGGGTGGTTGAAGGGGATGATCCTCACCAGGTTGCGGCCCAGCACCCCGTCAAAGAAGGGGTCGGTGTGGGTGCGCTGGATGCCGATGTGCTCGCAGGCCAGGTTCACGGCCTCGTTGTGCTGGATCTGCAAGTCGTAGTCGTTGACGCGCCAGACCGTGAAGGACAGTTGCGCAGGCTCGGGCGGCGCGTCATCGCTGTCCACCAGCTTGCTCTGGCCGTTGTTGTTTTGGGCTGCGATCTGCTCTTGGATAATGGTCTGGAGGCGCTTGGCGGTGGTCTGAACGGCCCCTTTGTTGATGTCGCAACCGATCCAGCGGCGGCCAAGTCGTTGCGCTGCGGCTGCCACAGTTCCCGAACCGATGAAGGAATCCAACACGAGATCGCCAAGGTCGGAGGATGCCCGGATGAGGATCGCTGCCACGGCCTCATTCTTCTGCGTGGGAAAGCCAGTGTTCTCCTCGGACCACGGCATTATCTTGTTGAGCTTAACGATGTCTAGACCCATCACGTCGTCCGGCAGTTTCCCCTTTTCTAGATCGCGTTCACTGCCGTCCGCACGCCTTTGACCATCAATCCACTTGTAGTCCATGCGGACCTCGTCGACGTTAAAGACGGCTCGCTCTCCCTTCTTGTAGGCATAGATGGTGTCATGCTTGCTGGCGAATTCCTCTCTTGACGCGCCCCCGCCACTGTAATACCAGACGATCTCATTACGGAAATTGGACTCGCCGAAGACCTCGTCGAGGAGACATCGGAGGTGGTGTGCCCGATGCCAATCACAATGTAGGTACATGGTCCCGTCATCCGCAAGGAGCTCCTTGAGCAGCAGCAGGCGCTCGTACATGAACTGGAGGTAGTTGTCGTTGGCCCAGATGTCCTCGTACTGGAGTTGTTCCCCGAGCGTGTAGCCCTCGCCCTCGATCTGGGTGCTGCCGGTAGCCCCGCGCAGGCGGACGCGGCGCACGTAGTCGGCCCCGCTGTCAAAGGGTGGGTCAATGTAGATGAGTTTGACCTTGCCCCGGAAGCCGTTGGCCAGCAGGTGGGCAAGGACTTCCTTGTTGTCGCCGTGGAAGAGCAGCCCCCCGCGCGGGTACCGGTCCGGCCAGTCGCCCCACAGGTCGGCCCTCACCCCCGGCCCCTCTCCCACCGGGAGAGGGGAGAACGTCTCGATGTGCTGGGCCGGAAAGGCGGTTACCTGGGCCAGGGGCCGCTTGCCCACCCAAGTGAGCATGGGCCTGCCCTTGGCAGGCGTGATCTTGATTGGCTTTCTCTCAGTCATGGTTGTTCCCCCGCACGAAGGCGTGGGCGTTGGTCATCCGGTCGTAGGGAACGGTGTCCCCTGGCGTGAAGATCATCTCGTAGCGCAGGCGTTCGGGGTCGAGGTCTTCCCACTTGCGCAGGGCCAGGGCCTTGCGGCCCCGTGCGCCGTCAAGGGGGTGCTCGCGGTCGTGCTCGCGCTTGATCTCCACGATCTGGGTCTTGCCGTCCTTGCGCCGGATTACGAAGTCGGGCGTGTAGCGCCGCCACTTGCCCTTGTCGTCCTTGTATTCCACGAAGAAGTCGGTCTTGGCCGGGTCGGTCAGCGCACCGGTGAAGTAG
>DAOUBA010000034.1:0-33069 GCA_034432855.1 Anaerolineae bacterium
GTACGAGGTCACGCCACTGTCGGCGCTGCAGCGCCGGATCCTGGGATTGCTGGGAATCCCAGAGTCAGTCTATACCCGGCTGGCCGAACCGCTATTGGCCAGTCCGTGATTGTAAATGAGCGAAACTACCGTTACTCTTGTACAGGCTTTCTTATTCGCATAACCGATTCCGAGACACAAGTCTCCGGGCAATCCTGCGCTCTTCTTGGTGCTCATCGGCCCCAATCCGGCACTTTCCGCACGGATTTCGGCTGATTTGGCCGCCAGTTGAACCTATTCAGGACCTCAGGAGCTATGCGCGGAATTCAGTTGTGCATATATCAAAACTCGCGTGCAAACCTGATGCCAGGAACATCCTGTCTTAATCGGTGTGAGCGGAACAAACTTCCATCCACTCAATTGGTACCCAACCCAGCACTCCAAAACGGTGTTGGCCCCCCAGACGTGGTGTCACATTCACCTTGTCGGAACCATCGAGGTTCATTACGTAGACAGCATCATGTGGACCACTGTCATTAACCCCACAATGAGCCACAAATGCTATTTTCTCTCCAGAAGGCGACCATCTCGGTCTACAGGCGCTCAATGCCTTTGTCCCGGTGTTGATGATATGCCTCGTCTTCACATCCATCACCAGCACCTCTTGGTTGTGTTCCCACGCTATAAAATTGCCATCAGGCGACCAACTGGCACTCAATTCTGGACCAGGCATGTCGGTAAGTCTGACCTGCTCACTTCCATCAGCATTCATTAAGTAAAGCTCGAGATCGTTGTCCTGAAAAGAATGAAACAGGATGTAACGACCATCGGGGGATGGATTGGGAGCCATATTATACCCGGACGTTGCCCTAGAATCCGTCAGTTGTGTAAGGAGACCACTGGCAAGATCAAGAATGTAGATCTCGGAGTGACCGTCAACTAGGCTGCAAGGGACCGAGTAGACCAGTCGCCTGCCGTCCGGAAACCACAGAGCTCCACATTCGCTGCTTTCTGTCTCTGTGACACGTCGCACATCGGTCCCATCCCATTTCATCACATAGAGTTCCCCGTGCCAAAAGATGCAACTGGCATCTGGGAGCCCCATATCGTCTGAGGGGCAATAATCTCGATCAGAAACAAAGGCAATGAGTTGCCCATCCGGTGACCATGAAGGAGCAATATCCGCTGCCGGGTTCTGCGTAAGATTCACTATTGCCAAGGTCTCCAGATCCACAGAATATATTTCTCTATTGCCGCTCTGTTCTGATACGAAAGCAATTCGCCGACCATCCGGTGACCACGAGGCAGTATATAGTCCTGGAAACCGGGCCGAGAGATTACAAGCACGGGCATCACCAACTGCACTGACTAAGAGTAATGTTCTTGTTCCAGCGTAAAAATCAACAAGCGCCAGGACGTAGCGGCCTTCTTCCTCACCCTCGGCTGATTCTATCACCCCGCAACTCGTAGCAAACAACAGAATCCAAACGATGCACCATATCACTTTTCTCAAAGTCACCTCCTCGCAGACAGCCTCATGGCAGCACAAGAGCAGGATCGGCGTAACTACGTGTGTAACTTCCCTGCGAATTGCGCACCTTTCTCGTAAGATGCAAGTGTGGTGCAGTCGACTGACCGATCTGCGCATAGTATCCAATAAGGGAACCACGTGAAACTGTGCTATCGGCAGGGTATATGATGTTACCACTTTTATCCCTTAATGGATATACATGGGTATACTGCCATCGTTCCTCACCATGCTGGACTTCGACTGTATAGCCAAAGTGCCCAGATAACAATAATGACGGATCACTGGGATCTCTCGGATCCGTAACGTCAGGGTAATACCATCCCAACACCACCCCATCTGCAATCGCAAAAACCTCTCTGCCTGAGACCAGGTCATCATAGGGTCTAACGTCTCGCCCCGGATCTCTGACAGAGATGATATCGATCCCATAATGCCCCGTGCCTGTAGCCGAATCCCAGGTGAACCCTTGACCAGGAAGAACAATATACCCATCGGTAACCGGCAACCCAAACGAACCTGGAGAGGACGTAGGGGGCGGTTCAGGTGTAGCAGTCGGAGAAGGCGTTGGAGTGGAAGTCGGAACGGGGGTCGGCGTGGAAGTAGGGGCAGGCTGTGCTGTGGGCATCTCTGATACTGTACTCGTGTCGCCTGCGTTGACCCGCATCGCGTTCCACGCAACCACCACTACGGCCACACCGACTATGATTTCGCCTATACAGAAGGGGGTGAGACAATGACCGGTAGGATCACAATACAAGATCGGGTTGTTGCCAGCATAACTGTACCGATTGAAGAGTTGAGGACTGAGAGGATCAGGCACCACCGTATCCGCGCTCACGAAGCGCCCCAGCGCCGGATGGTAGTAGCGGGCGCGCATAAAGATCAACCCCAGGTCGGGATGCCCCCGATGCCCCGTGAAGCCGACATCCGTTGGAAAGGTGCCTTGGGTGTAGCGCACGCCGCCGTAGGGAAGGAAGCGCTGCTGCGCCGTGATACGTGAGGCGTGATCCGTAATGAGGCTCACGCTCCCCAGGTGGTCGCTGTGCAGGTAGTATACCACACCCTGGGCCCTCAAGGCAATGCGGACGCCGCCGTGATGGTAGTATTTTGTGGTGCGCGGGACACTCGCGCGCGCCTCGACGCTCACGGCGTTGGAGACGCGGTCGGTGGCGGTGAGACGGAAGGTGTAAAAGTTGGCAAGTGTGCAAGTCTGCACGTAGGTGGTGGCGAGGGTGCGGGTGAGAACGCGCTGCCACGGGCCGCCGTCCACGCTCACGTCCAGGTCGTACCACTATCAACGCGAGAATCAATAGTCCACTACCTGCTTCTCTTCGATATGTTCCTCAATTGCACGTACAAGGACACGATATCCCTGAGCTTCAGAGGTGATTGTAAAACCACGCGACCACGTCAGGTTTCCTGTCTCTCTGAAAACAAGAGCACGGTGTAAAGGGGTCAGGCCTTTCCTGATAGATACCACAGTGTTCTGGGCCTTCCGCCCAGCCGTTGGCGAAAACGACTCGTGATGCCATAAGCCAACTATGTCTGACCACGGAATAAAGAAGCGCAAGAAGAAACAGGTTCTGACAGTCAAACCTTCCTCGTTGGCCTTGATAGAGGTACATGGAATGCACCCTGCCAGCAACAACAGACATGGCACAATCATCCCCAGACTGAACAAAAGTACCTTTTCATCGTGCCAATCAAGATTACCCGACAAGACCTCCACCCATGCAGTTGCAGCCAGGCATCCTACACCTAATCCTAGAAGCATTCCCCCTAACCCCCACCCTACGACTCCGACCCTCAGTCGTCCCTGATATTCATAGTGTATCATTAAGACTAATCCTCCCGGGTAACGGTTGCTCTCCGAAGCCGATGTTACTCAACTCGCAGCACCTTGTTGAATACGAAATCGGTGATGTTAACAGTATATCCGCCTCCAATACCAAGCGACATTTCACTGCCTACTCCTACAAGTGCAAGGTAACCGCCTACTATCGGATACTTTGCATTTGTTGGCTGCGCGAAAACCTCAAGCTCGTCAAGTACTCCTACCGGTTGTTTCACCGTACCCCCAATCTGGAAACCCCACCCACTTAGATCATCGTTCTTTGGTAGATTCCAAATGGCAATGGGGCCAGTGCTGACCCCGGCTCCCCTGGTGAGACACTGACCGTTCACACTGAAAAATATGTCAAGATTCTCGTCTATGTTCATCAGAGCAGGGCCAATTCCTATCCATTCACCAGTCTCTTGACTGTTCAAATTCAGGACAATGTCTATGTTCACATCCACGCCTATATGTGTTGCAGCAGCAGTAAGTGCGATAAGTGGTATGGAACCAGTAGCACTAGCCGCCTCTATAAGGGTATCCCCTCCAATAGCACTGAGGCTACCCGAACCCTCAAACCGCCACCCAATTGCATCTGGGAGCAGAGGGGATCTTTCAGACTGCGGTGAAGTCGGCATTGGTAATGATGAACCAAGTAACAATGATGTAAAACGTGGGAGGATCTGCGTATTTTTCGGCGGTGGCTCTTTTGTTCCACCCTTTTTGATTGGATCTTTTTTCGCGTGTCCATCCGGATCCACAAATCGCAGCGGGTTGTTCCCGGCATACATGTAGCGGTTCAGGTCCTGCGGATTCCCCGGCTCCGGCACGATGGTGTCCGCGCTCACGAAGCGCCCCAGCGCCGGATGGTAGTACCGCGCCCGCATATACACCAGCCCCAACGCCGCATGCCCCCGATGCCCCGTGAAGCCGACATCCGTTGGAAAGGTGCCTTCCTGCCAGCGCACACCACCATAGGGGAGGAAGCGCTGCTGCGCCGTAACACGTAATGCGTAATCCGTAATGACGGTAGTTTCGCTCATTTTTGCGGGCGGTTGGCGCAATAGCAGCGGCAGGTGTATCATTTCCGGCAACCTTACCGCTGGAGGTGGCGATGACCTGCCGGAGCATCATTTCTGATGAGCGGATTGACGATGTACCGCTGCTGGTGTACTGGTTGCTCAAAATGCACATTGACAAAATCATCGACGCCGTGTTGGGTCCGCCTCACGGCAATTGGCAAGGGCTGAGCTATGGGCAACTGGCCGTGGTGTTCATTGCCTACATCTTGACCGAGTGCAACCACTTCCTCAGCCCGGTGCGCGACTGGGTCCTGGCACGACGCGAGTGCTTGTCGCAGGCCTTGGGCCAGCCCATTCGCGACACCGACTTCACCGACGACCGGTTGGAAGCCCTCTTGGACGCCGTCGGGGCCGACGAGGTGGAAGAACAGATCGAGATGCACTTGGGTCAACATCTCATCCGCGCCTACGAACTGCCCACCGACACCGGACGGATAGATACCACGAGTGTCTCAGTCTATCACCAACCCCAAAGGAAGAGCCGGCTGTCTTTCGGCCACAGCAAAGACCGGCGGCCCGACTTGCGCCAGCTCAAGGAGGTTCTGAGCACCCTGGACCCGCTCGGTATGCCGCTGTGCAGCGCAATGGTGGACGGGCAGTGTGCGGACGACCCCTTGTACTTGCCCACCTGGTTGCGGATGGTCGGGGTCATCGGACACGCGGACTTTCTGGCCGTGGGCGACTGCAAGATGGCCGGCCTGGAAACACGCGCCCAGATCCACCGTCGGGGTGGCCGGTATCTGATGCCACTGCCCCTGACCGGCGATGTGCCTGACGACTTGCGTCGCTGGGTGCTCTCCCCGCCGGTCACCCCGCTGGACGTCTACCTGCCCAAGGCTGCCCAAGACGCCTCACCGGTCGGTCGGGGCTTCGAGATCGGCGTGTCACGGAATTGGACCGATCCCCAGACAGGTGAGTGCGTGACCTGGGACGAGCGTGTCCTGGTCGTGTGTAGCGACAAGTTGGCGCGCCGTCAACGGCGCGGTCTGGCCGAGCGACTGAGCCGCGCGGAAAGGGCCTTGTGCAAAGTCAAGCCTGAGCCCGGGGCTGACCTGGTCAGCCTGACCGTCCAGAGTCAGGCCATCCTGGAACGGCATCGCGTCGGCGACTACCTGCGGGTGACCTGGACACCACACTCCACTCAGACCAGACGCTACCTCAAGCGCGGGCGACACGGCCCCAACAGCCCCTTCGAGATGGTGACCACGACCCGCTGGCAGTTGACCCTCGAACGGCAGACGGAGGCCATCGAGACCTTCAACCGCCTGGCCGGATGGCGCTTGTATGTGACCAACGCGCCGGCCTGGCGGCTCAACTTGAGCGGCGCAGTGGCCTGCTACCGGGAACAGTGGCAACCCGAATGCGGCTTTCGTCGTCTCAAGGGGATACCTCTGGCGATTCGACCGCTACTGCTGCGCAGTGACCGGCGCATCGGCGGGCTGCTCTGCATCCTGGTGATCGCCCTGCGGGCACTGACCTTGTTGGAGTTCGTGGCCCGCCGCAGCCTGGAACAACAACCCGAACCCCTTCAGGGCTTGTATGCAGGCAACCCAAAACGGGCGACCTCGCGGCCCACCGCTGAGCGGCTGTTGAAAGCCTTTGACGGGATCACGCTGTACCATCTGAGCGATGGGAAGGCCACCTGGTACGAGGTCACGCCCCTGTCGGCGCTGCAGCGCCGGATCCTGGGATTGCTGGGAATCCCAGAGTCAGTCTATACCCGGCTGGCCGAACCGCTATTGGCCAGTCCGTGATTGTAAATGAGCGAAACTACCGGTATTATACACGACTTTCGCTTATCTTCATGTCCACTTTCTCGGGGGAGGATCAAAACTCTGGAGCGTCCAGATGACATCGCTAAGCGCCACCTCCGGCAGGTAGACCGCTTCCTCGCCCGTCTGCAGACGAGCAAGGAGGGCAGTACATCGTTCCGCCTGATCGGGGGGCTCGCCCACCAGGAAGCGCAAGATGATGTTGGCGTCAATGGCCCTGCATTTCACGGACCGACTCCTCGGCAATCGCCTGGCGTACCTGGTCCCGAACTTCCTCCCAGGGAGTGGCCCGGCCCTCCGCACGAAGTACCCCTTGCCATTGCAGGATACCCTCCGACACTGGCTTCATCTCCACCCTTCCCTCGCGCAAGGAGAAGAACACTTTTGCGCCCGCCTTTAGATTTAACGCCTCACGTAGCGGCTTGGGAATGGTCAATTGGCCCTTGGATGAAACGGTGACTATCCAGGTCATCGCTCCGTCTCCTTACTTGTTTCGATTCGCTTTACCTTGCATCAACGATTTTACCTTCAATGCGGCTGACTGTCAAGTTCAACAAATCTCCCTTGCCCCTTTCCCCATTCTGGGGTACAATCTCTTTCAACGCAGGAGATTCTACCATTGACCCGGAGGTGAACGATGGGAGCACTCCAGAGCAAAGAACAGATCTTGCGGGTATTGAGGAAAGAGTTACCCTATTTGCGCGAAAGGTACGGCGTGGAGCGGCTCGCCAGGTAACGCGCTATGTCCCCCATTATCCACATCCAGGACATCGCCGCGCACGTCGGCGAAGAGGTGACCGTCCAGGGCTGGCTCTATAGCCGCACCGACAAGGGGAAACTGCAATTCCTGCAGGTGCGCGACGGCACGGGCTACGTCCAGTGCGTCGTCTTCCAGAAAGAGGTCAGCCCGGAGACGTTCGCAGCGGCGCAGAGCCTGACCCAGGAATCGTCGCTCGTCGTTACCGGCTTGGTGCGTCAGGATGCGCGCGCGCCCGGCGTCCCCGGCGGCTACGAGATCGGCGTCACGGGCCTGCAGGTGCTCCAGGTGGCGCAGGATTATCCCATCCAGCCCAAGGAGCACGGCGTGGACTTTTTGATGGACAACCGCCACCTGTGGATTCGCTCGCAAAGCCAGTGGGCCGTGTTGCGCGTGCGCGCCACCGTCATCCGCGCCATCCGCGACTGGCTCGACGGCCACGGTTTCGTCAATATGGATACGCCCATCCTCACCCCCGCCGCCTGCGAGGGCACTACCACGCTCTTCGAGACCGACTATTTTGGCGAGCCGGCGTATCTGGCGCAATCGGGCCAGTTGTACAACGAGGCCAACATCTACGCTTTCGGGCGCGTCTACTGCTTTGGCCCGACTTTCCGCGCCGAAAAGTCCAAGACCCGTCGCCACCTCACCGAGTTCTGGATGGTTGAGCCGGAGGCGGCTTTCTGTGATCTGGATGGGCTGATGGAGATCGAGGAGCAGTTTGTCTCGCACATCGTCCAGACCTGTCTGCGCGAGCGGGCGCGGGAGTTGGCGCTGCTGGGGCGCGACACGAGCCGCCTGCAGAAGGTGACGCCGCCCTTCCCGCGCATCTCTTACGACGAGGCGCTCAGGATGCTGGCCGAGATCCGCGCCCAGACGGACGACGCGGAACTGAAAGAATCGCTCGCCATCGAGTGGGGCGGCGATTTCGGCTCGCCCCACGAGACCGAGTTGACCAAACGTTTCGAGAAGCCGGTCTTTGTCTATGGCTACCCCACGCGCGCCAAGGCGTTCTATATGGAGCCGTGGCCCGGCCGCCCGGAGGTCAGCAAGAGTGTGGACCTGCTCGCACCGGAGGGGTACGGCGAGATCACCGGCGGCTCGGAGCGCATCTCCGACCCCGACCTCTTGCTACAACGGCTCGACGAGTGGGGTCTGCCGCGCGAAGCGTTCGGCTGGTACATTGACCTGCGCAGGTACGGTTCGGTGCCGCACTCGGGCTTCGGCCTGGGGGTCGAACGCACCGTCACCTGGATCTGCGGCATCGAGCACCTGCGCGAGACGATTTCTTTCCCGCGCACGCTCAAGCGGGTGTATCCATAGATATGGAGGCAAGGAGAAAGATGAGCAACAAAATTCGTGTCGGCGTTATCGGCGTGGGGCAGATCGGCAAGCGCCACCTGGACAATTACAAGGGCAAGATCCCCGACGCCGAGGTGGTGGCAATCGCCGACATCAACGAGGCGGAGGCACAGCGCGTCTCCGAGGTGTATGGTATCCCCAATGTCTACGCGGACTTTCGCCAACTTCTTCGGCGTGACGACATTGAGGCCGTGGATGTCTGCCTGCACAACAACCTGCACATGCCGGTGACGGTGGCAGCGCTCGAGGCGGGCAAGCACGTTTACTGCGAAAAGCCAATGGCCGGCGCCTATTGCGACGCAGAAAGGATGTACCGCGCTGCGCAGGAGACGGGCCGCAAACTGTGCATCCAGATCAACACGCTGTTCCAGAGCGAGACCAAGGCAGCGAAAGCCATCGTGGATCAAGGGCTGCTAGGGCACATCTACCACGCCCGCTCGACCGGCTTCCGCCGCCGCAACCGGCCCTACGTGGACGGTTATGGCACGGCGACGTTCGTGCAGAAGGAGCACGCCAGCGGCGGCGCAATGTATGATATGGGCGTTTACCACATCGCCAACATGCTCTATCTGATGGGCAACCCTGAGGTGTTACGCGTCACCGGCAAGACCTACCAGGAGACGGATATGGACCCGGTGCGCCGCGAATTGAGCGGCTATAACGTCGAGGAACTCGGCATGGGCTTTGTGCGCTTCGAAGGTGGGATCACGATGGACATCATCGAAGTATGGGCCATCCACCTGGACGGGTTTGAGGGTTGCTACGTCGTCGGTTCCAAAGGGGGCGTGCGGTTGGAGCCGTTCGGCTACTTTTACAACATCGGCGACCTGGAGATGAACTGCACCGCCGATATGGAGGCATTCGAGTGGCGGCTGCACAGCGTGCACGCGAACGGCGACGCCTACGACAGCACCCAGCAGCACTGGATCGCCGCGCTCCAGGGGCGCGTCCCGCTGCTGCCGATCGCGGAACTCGCATTGAACACCATGCTGATCTCGGAGGGCATCTACCTCTCAGATGCGTTGGGCCGTGAAGTGACTGCCGACCAGATCAAGGCCGAGTCCAAATCCACGGCAATCCGTTTATAACGAAGGAGACCATTCGGTATTTGGCGTGTAGCCGCCTGTCTGGACCGGGGGTAGTATGGCCCCCCCCAGCCGCCAGGCGATCAAATCGCCCGGCTCAGCAGGCAAAAGCCCTGCGGGCTTGCACCCGGTTCAGCCGTGCGCTTCCAGCGCACGGCGGGGCCGCGCAGCAATGAATCACCGAATGCTCTCCGAAGCAATTCTGGTAGGAGGTGAAGTGTATGCATCGAGCGAAAGACAAGGCGCGCATTCGCAGGCAGACCCGCAAACGGAAACTGCGTTACCTGCGCCAGCGGCTGGCCCAGGCCAGCACTCCCGCCGAGCGCAAGAAATGGATCGCTAAAATCAAGCGCGTCAGCCCGATCGCTCCTGTACCGGAGGAATGAGCCCTTCCGGCTTGCCGGGTTTGGGAAGTCATGGTATAATGCATTTACACTAAATCTTTCGGGGAGCTTGGGGAACCAGGCTGAGAGGGCGCCTGCAGGCCGGCGCCGACCCGTTGAACCTGATCTGGGTAATGCCAGCGCAGGGAGATTGTGAGCGAAACGTGCAACCGCCCCGCTGGCCGGGGCGGTTCTGTTTTGTGGCCCTCCCCCTAACCCCCTTCCCCTCCCTCCCCCTTCCCCCCGTTTTACGGGGGGAAGGGGGAGGGAGCAGAGGGTGGGGGAAAGGGGGCAAAGGAGATCCCATGCGTGCTATCATCTTCACCAACGGACAACTCGACCCGGAGAGCACACGGGAGCAATTGCGCCCCGGTGACCTGATCGTCGCCGCCGACGGCGGCACCCGCCACGCGCTGGCGCTGGGCGTCGCGCCCCACCTCGTCATCGGCGATCTGGATTCGCTCTCGCCCCAGGAGCAGGCGCGTGCGGAAGCGGCGGGCGCGCAGATCATCCGCTTCGCGTCACGCAAGGACGAGACCGACCTGGAACTCGCGCTCCTGCACGCTGCGCGCGCCGGCGCCAATGAGATCGTCATCCTGGGCGCGCTGGGCGGGCGGCTCGACCAGACCATCGCCAACGTGCTCCTGCTGGCACTCCCGGCGCTGCGTGGGCTAGACGTGCGCATCGCCGAAGGTGCGCAGGAGGCGTTCCTCATCCGGGATGAGGCGCTCGTCCACGGGCAGCCCGGCGACACACTCTCGCTCATCCCGCTGGGCGGCGACGCGCTGGGGGTTACTGCCGAGGGTGTCGAGTGGCCGCTGCGCGACGAGACGCTGCGCTTTGGCCTCACGCGGGGGGTGAGCAACGTACTTGTGGGAGAGCGGGCACGGGTCGGCGTGCGCAAGGGAATGCTTTTGTGTGTGTTGACGCGAAAGGCGGACAGAGAGACACGGTGACAAGGAGACCGGAAGGAAGGAGGTTCTTGAGATGAGACGAATTAGCATGCTTGTGGTGGCAGTAGGATTGCTGATGTTGGCAGGTTGTAGGGCAGGCACACCGATTGCACCTCCTGCACTGGAGTTTCAAGGGACAGCGACTGCGACCGAAATCCCCGCGCCAACCGAGACGCCGTCGCCGACGGCAGCGGGACCGCGTAGTTTGCGGGTGATGACGCACGATAGTTTCGACATCGGCGAGGAGACCATCGCCGCGTTCGAGGCCCGCTACAACGCCACGGTCGAAATCCTGGAATCGGGCGATGTGGGCGTGATGCTGAACCAGGCCATTCTCAGCAAGGATAATCCACTGGCCGACGTACTCTACGGGGTGGATAATACCTTTCTCGGTCGTGCCCTCGACGCGGGCATCTTCGATCCCTACGAATCGCCGTTGCTGGCCGAGATCCCTGACACTCTGGAACTCGACCCACAGCACCGCGCCCTGCCGGTGGACTATGGCGATGTGTGTCTCAACTACGACAAGGGCTGGTTCGCCGAGCGCGGTCTGACACCGCCCACCAACCTGGAGGACCTGGTCAAGCCGGAATACAAGAGCCTGACCGTGGTGGAGAACCCGGCCACCTCCTCGCCGGGATTGGCCTTTATGCTGGCGACTATCGGCCACTTTGGCGAGACCGGCGACTATACGTGGCTCGACTATTGGACCGACCTGCGTGCCAACGACGTGCTGGTCACCGAAGGCTGGGAGGATGCCTACTGGGGGCAGTTCACCTACGGCTCGCAGGGAGAAGGCCAGCGTCCCATCGTCGTCAGTTATGCCTCAAGCCCGCCTGTCGAGGTGCTCTTTGCCGAGCAACCATTCGAGGAGGCGCCCACGGCGGCAGTCGTGAGTGATGGGGCGTGCTTCCGGCAAATCGAGTTCGTCGGCATCCTCAAAAATGGACAGAACCGTGACCTGGCCCAGGCGTGGGTGGACTATATGCTGGACAAGACCTTCCAGGAGGACATCCCGCTGCACATGTTTATGTTCCCCGCCAACCAGGGCGCCACACTGCCGGACGTTTTCGCCCGCTTCGCCGTCATCCCCGAGCGCCCGGCCCTGGTGGACTATGCCGCCATCGAGACCAACCGCGAGGCGTGGGTCGAGGCGTGGACGGAGGTCGTCTTGCGGTGATTGAGCAGGGGGGCAGGGGGGCAGAGGAACGGAGGAGCAGGCACGTATTGGCGATTGGCTTCCTGCCTCTTGCCTTCCTGCTCCTTTTCTACTTCTACCCCCTTGCCTCCATTCTGGGCCTCTCCTTCGCGCCGGAGGGGCGACTCGACCTGACGGGTCTGACACGACTGTTCCGTACGCCGTATTACCTGCGTATCCTTTGGTTCACCCTCTGGCAGGCGGCGTTCTCGACGCTGCTGACAGTGACGCTCGCGCTGCCGGGGGCCTACGTCTTCGCCCGCTACGATTTTCCCGGCAAGTCGCTCATCCAGGCGCTGACGACCGTGCCGTTCGTCCTGCCGACCATCGTCGTCGCGTTGGCCTTCACCGCGCTCCTGGGCCCGCGCGGCTGGCTCAATCTGGCGCTGATGACCCTGCTGCGGCTGGAGCGCCCGCCGCTCGACCTCCAGTACACGCTGGGGCTGATTCTCCTGGCGCACGTCTTTTACAACTATGTGCTGGTGTTGCGCATCGTCGGCACGTACTGGTCGAACCTCGACCCGCGTCTGGAAGAAGCGGCGCGGATGCTGGGCGCAAGCCGCTGGCGGGCATTCCGCGAGGTGACGCTGCCACTGTTGATGCCGGCCATCGGCGCGGCGGCGATCCTGGTCTTCCTGTTCTGCTTCACCAGTTTCGGCGTCATCCTGGTGTTGGGCGGGCCACGCTTTGCCACGCTCGAGGTCGAGATTTACCGCCAGACCATCCAGTACCTCAATCTGCCCCTGGCGGCGACGCTCTCGCTGGTGCAGATCCTGTTCACCTTTGCGTTGATGGCGGTCTACACGCGCTTGCAGGCGCGTATCGCGCGGTGGCTGGACCTGCGCTCGCGGCGGATGACACAGCGCCGTCCGCGCCGCGTACGCGAGTGGTTGATCGTCACGGTTAACATCGGGTTGATGCTGACGCTGTTGGTTACACCGCTCGCTGCGCTTGTCGCACGCTCGTTCACGGCGGGGGAGACGCCATTTCAGCCCTACCGCCTGCTGTTCGAGAACCCGCGCGGTTCGGCGTTCTACGTCCCGCCGATGGCGGCAGCGCGCAATTCGCTGCTCTTCGCGCTGGCGACGATGGGGCTGGCGGTGGCGCTGGGGCTGCTGGCGACGGCGGCGCTGGACAACCGCAGAGAAACCCGACTCTTCGAAAAAACCGGGTTTCTGCGCCGGCTTCTCGATCCGCTCTTTATGTTGCCGCTGGGCACCTCGGCGGTGACGCTGGGGTTGGGCTACATCGTCGCGCTGGACGAACCGCCGCTCAATCTGCGCACGTCACCGCTCTTGGTCGTGCTGGCGCATACGCTCATCGCGCTGCTCTTCGTCGTGCGCAGTGTCCTTCCGGCGCTGCGCTCAATCCATCCCCACCTGCGTGAAGCGGCGGCCATTCTGGGAGCGGCCCCCTGGCGCGTCTGGCGCGAGATTGACCTGCCGATTGTGGCGCGGGCGGTAGCGGTGGGCGCGGTGTTCGCCTTCACGATCTCGATGGGCGAGTTCGGCGCCACCAGCCTGATCGCCCGCCCGGAGCGTCCCACGTTGCCGATCGCCATCTACCGCTTCCTGGGCCGCCCCGGCGCCGCCAACTATGCCCAGGCGCTCGCGATGGCGACGTTGCTGATGGTCGTATGCACGCTGGGTTTTCTGACGATCGAGAGGTTCAGAGTGGAAGAAGTGGGTGAATTCTGACGGAACACGCAGTACGCAACACGTACTTCGTATTGCCTATTCCGCCTCTCCGGAGAACCCAATGCCTCTACTCGAACTCCGCGCCATCCACAAATCCTACCCCGACGGCTGGACGCTGGCCGACGTGAGTTTCACCGTCGAGCAAGGTGAGATCGTCTGCCTGCTGGGCCCCTCCGGCTGCGGCAAGACAACGCTGTTGCGCCTCATCGCCGGGCTGGAGACGCCCGACTCCGGTCAGGTGCTGGTGGATGGCGAGGACGTGACCCATGCGCCGCCGCACCTGCGTGGCTTTGGGCTGATGTTCCAGGAGTATGCGCTCTTTCCACACAAGGACGTGTTCGGCAACGTCGCCTTTGGGCTGCGCATGCAGAGGCTGAACCGCCGCGAGATCGCCGCGCGGGTGGCCGAGGCGCTGGCGCTGGTGGGCCTGGGGGGGTTCGAGCGGCGCGACGTGAACCAACTTTCCGGCGGAGAACGACAACGGGTGGCCCTGGCCCGCAGCCTGGCACCACATCCGCGCCTCCTGATGCTCGACGAGCCGCTGGGCGCGCTCGACCGCAACCTGCGCGAGCGGCTGCTCGACGAATTGCCTGTCATTCTCCGCCGTGCCGGGGTCACTGCGCTCACGGTCACCCACGATCAGGAAGAAGCCTTCGCCCTGGCCGACCGCGTGGTGCTGATGCGCGCTGGGCGGGTCATACAGGTGGGGGCGCCGGAGGAGGTCTACCGGAAGCCGGTCTCCACCTGGGTGGCGCACTTTCTGGGATTGACGAACCTGCTACAAGCAAAGGTGGTGGACGGTGGAGTCGAGACGGGGATCGGGAAGTTAGTGATTAGGGATTGGGGAGTAGGGATTGGGAATCACGAATCACTAATCACTAATCCCCAATGCCCACTCCCTAATCCCCAACTACTCATCCGACCGGAGGCAGCGCGGCTGGACGCGGATGGCCCTAACGTCGTGCGCGGCATCGTCGTCGAACGCTCCTTCCGTGGTGGGCATTATCGGGTGAGGCTGCGCCATGCCGGTGGCCAGGAATTGACCTTCGACTTTCCTGCCGGGGTCGGGTTGCCGGCTGTCGGCGAAACCATCGTTCTATCTCTTGATCCCACTGCGCTGGTGCTGCTGCCGGCGGAGGAGCCATAGGTGCCCACTTGCGCAGAGAGGTAAGGCGGGGTAGAATTGAGCCCTGTCAGGTCAGGTTGAGACTTGCGGAGGAATTGGGTGGGAAGACGGTTGCGTAGACTTCGAGAACGTGCCCCAGTGCTTCAGGAGTCGGGCGAGCCGGTGCGCCGCCGGGCTCCGCCGCCGAGCCGGGATGAGCGCGTACTGCGTGAGCGCATCCAGAAATTCGCCTTCCAAAGTCGCTTCAGAGATGATTTTGAACGAGCGATCCGTCTGTATTTCGGCGGTGAGGCGCTGCAGGACAAGGTCCTCACCGTAGACGAAGATTCCTTGCCGGCTTTCCAGGAATGGTTCTTCTTCGATTACGTCACTTCCGAAAAGGAGCACATCATTGACCTCTTCGCCCGCGAGGTGGGACCACGCCTCTCACTCGCCCAACAGCAGATGCTCGATGACTGGCGACGCGTCAACCGTTACCGGCTGTTCGAGGTGCAACGAGTCGAGCCGGGCGTCGGTGAGACGCTGCAAGACCTGCTCAGCGGCGAAAAGTTCGAACTCCACGACATCTCTGCCTCCTATAGCCTGACCAGATGGGAGATCATCCTGGCCCGTCCCATTGTGACTGAAGGGCGGTGGCATTTTACCGGCAGAGTGACTGCCATTCCGCCGACTTCCAAGCCCGACATACTCCGTTATGCCAGAGAGTTGTGGGAAAAGTATCAAGCGCAATACCCCCAGGCTTCCCTGGACGATTTCTATCGCGATCAAGGCCTCGACCTGTACCTGCGCATAAAGGAAATCGCCAGCACACCGCCTACGGTCTACACTCCAGAGGGGCATTTGCTGATGGGCAGTATCGCCCGCTACACTGTCACGGATCCCGACACGGTCCGCGAGCGGCTCGATCGGGCAGAAGAATTCATCTTCGTCGGACCGGCCGACGAAGACAGGCAGGCGTTGGCCTACGTCTGGCTGCTTACGGGGCGCTCCCGCGCGCCTGAGGTCCCGATGGGAGAAGGGCTGATGCTCCAGACGAATTTGGAGGCGGCGGATGGGAGGGGGGAATCTTATCGCGCTCTGGGAGATGTGCGGCTATGGCGCAACCGAATGGAGTTGCTCTGCCTTTCACGGGAACGGTTGGAAGTTGGTAAGGCGCTGCTTCGGGAAATTCTGGGGCCTCGTCTGATCCACCACCTGGGTGACGAGTTCGAGGATATTATCCAGGAGGCATTCCAGCAGCCTCCTGCATCACGGCGTCGCGGAAGGGCGCTTTCGCCTGAAGAACGGGCCATTGCTCATCGGATGCTCGTTGAGCAACGCAAGACGTGGGTTGATACAGCAGTCCCCGCTTTGGGCGGCAAGTCTCCACGTCAGGCGGCAGGCGATCCCCAGATGCGGGAACGGCTGGAGGAAGTGCTCAAGGTCATCGAGTATAACGAGGAAAAAAAGCGGCGTGCCGGCGAGCCTTATATGGACATTGCCGATTTGCGTTGTGAATTGGGCCTGCCTCCGCGCTGAACTTACCATGAGCCTCAAACGGCCATCCGCCCGCCCAACCAACCAGCGAACCAACCAACTATCCCGCCTCGCTCCATTCGCGGTTTTTCTTCTCACCTTCGTGCTCTACACTGCCACCGCCGCCCCGGCCACCCTTTTCGGCGATCCTTCCGAGTACCAGTTCATCCCGGCGATCCTGGGCATTGCCCATCCGCCGGGGTATGCTTTCTACACCCTGCTCGCCAAACTCTGGCAGACGCTCGTCCCACTCGGAAGTATCGCCTTCCGCACCAATCTGCTCGCCGCCGCCGTCGCTGCCTGGACGGTAACCGTCGTCTACCTCACCGTCTCCGACCTCGCCCCCTCCCCTTACGCCTCACGTTTCACGTTTCACGTTTCGCGGATCACGCCCCCCCTCTTCGCCGCACTCTCCCTCGCCGCCGCAGCCAACTTTTGGCAGCATTCCATTCACGCCAACGCCCACATCGTCAGCGTTGCCCTCACGACCACGCACCTGTGGCTGCTCGTGCGCTGGTGGCGTACCGCGAACGACCGCTGGCTGGGCGCCTTTGCCTTTACGCTGGGCCTGGCTCCCACCCACCACCCCATCACCCTGATGGGCGTCCCGGCCTATATTCTCTTCATCCTGGTCGTGCGCCCGCGTATCCTGCGCCAGTGGCGCACCCTGCTGATGCTGACGGGCTGCTTTCTGCTGGGGCTGATGCCGTTCCTGTACTACCCCCTGCGCCTGTTCGACCTCCCCTACGGCTTTGGCCCTGCGCCCGATTGGGCAAGCCTCTGGCGGCATGTCACCGCGCAGGGCTTACGTGTCAACCTCTTCCACTTCGGTCTGGCCGACCAACCCGACCGGGCGCTGGTCTTGTGGTCGCTCCTGCGGTTGCAGTTCCCGCTCCTTGTGATAGCTCTGAGCTTCGTGGGGATCATCTGGCTGGCCCGCCGTGCTCCCAGGCCGACCCTGCTCATCTGCGTCTTCCTCCTGGGCCACCTGCTCTTCACCCTCAATACCGTCCAGGATGTGATGGCCTACCTTCTCATGCCGTTTGCCATCTTCGCTATCACTGCCGGTCTCGGCGCCACGGCTCTGCTGCAAATGGCTAATCCCAAACCCCGAATTCCCAATCCCCAATCCCCAATCCCCAATCCCCAAATCCTCATTGTTCATTGTTCATTGTTCATTCTGCTGCTACTCGGGCCCGTTCGCCAGGCTGTCTTGAACTTCCAGCGCGGCATCTCCTTGCGCGATTTCACCGCTGCCGAAGAGTACGTCGCCGCCGTCTATGAGCGCTTTGCCGGGCGCGGAGAGGGCGCCGTGCTCCTCTCCGATTGGGAGCACCTGACCCCGCTGTGGGTACACATCTACGCCGAGGGCGAGCCGCTGGACGAACGGGACGTGAAACTGGTCTACGTCAATCCGGCCCGCCCGTGGGTCGAAAGCGTCTGGCAGCACATCGAGGAAGGGCCGATTTACGCGGTGGGCTACCGCCCGGCGTTGCGCGACGCGGGGTTCCGCCTCATTCCCGAAGGCCCGTTTTATCGCGTCGTCGCCCCGCCGGTAACGGACGTTCGCCCCCAGCAGCCGCTCGACGTGTGGGCCGACGGCCGGGTGCACATTGTGGGCTATGACCTGCCCACGAAAGCGGTGCGGGCGGGAGAGCCGTTGACCCTGGTGCTGTACCAGAGCGTGACCGAGACGCTGGATGGCATCTGGATGCCTTATGCTCAATTAGGGCCGCTCGAGGCGCGCTGGACGACGGATAGCCGCGTGCTCACCACCCAATGGCAGCCGAACGAAACAATCGTGGAGGAGTATGAGATTCCCGTAGCCTTCGATCTTCCACCAGGAGAATATCCGCTACGCCTGGGCTATGCCGACCTGACCGGTGGGCGGCCATCGCTCACGTTCTCGACCGGCGAAGAGATGGTGGAACTGGCGACGATCACCGTGTTGCCTAACCCCGGTAGGAGCGCGCTCCCCGCGCCTCTGGCGAATCTGGATAATCAGGTGGCGCTCGTCGGCGCGCGGGCGTGGGCGGGCCTCCAGGTGCGCCGTGCGCCCTGGGGCGAGCCACTCGTCGTGCGCGCTGGCAAGCCGCTGCACCTTCTTCTCACCTGGCGCGCGTTGGTTTCCCCGCGTGACAGTTTCACCGTCTTCATCCACCTGCTCGACAGTGCCGGCCGTTACGTCACCGGCCACGACTACACCCCGCTGGGTGGCTCTTGCCCCTCCTACCTCTGGTTTCCCAAGTGGTTGCCGGGGCAGACGATGGACGATCCCTACCGGCTGATCATCCCTGCGGACCTGCCGCCGGGGGATTATTGGCTGGAAGTGGGGATGTACGGCATGACTTCCCTTCGCCGCCTTTCTGTGGTAGACTTGGCGGGGAACCTGGCCGGCGACCGGGTCATCCTGGGGCCGATCCAGGTGAGGTGAGGAGGAATTGATGGATATCGCGCTATTGATCTGGGCCGTAGCCCTGACAATCCTGGTCATCGTCGGCAGCGTGTGGATACTCGACCTGCAGGCACGTCTGCGCCGGATGCAACAGCGCTACCAGAACATGCTGGCAATGGAGGGCGAGGCCGGTGCGAGCGCACTTCTGGAGAGCCTGGCAGCGCGTCTGGCCGAGACGACCGCGCGCACAGAGCGGCTGACGGCGCGTGCCGAGCAGATTGACAAGACGCTGGCGCACACCGTGCAGGGCGTCGGCCTGGTGCGCTTCCGCGCCTTCCAGGACGCTGGCGGCGAGCAGAGTTTCGCCCTGGCGCTGGCCGACGGCGAGGGCAACGGCGCCGTCATCTCGATGTTGTATCGACGCGGCGAAACGCGCCTCTACGCCAAACCGGTGCAGGGATGGCTTTCGCCGAACCAACTGGGCGATGAGGAACAGGAGGCTCTGGCGCAGGTAAGGAGAAAAGTCGTCGGGCACGATTGACAAAAGCCCGCCGCTGATGTATCATCCACCCAACCAACTAACCAACCAACTAACCAACTAATCAGGAGGTACATCCGTGTTCCAAAAAGACAAACCTCAGGCACCTGTAGCAGCCCCCATATCCAAGATCGAAACCGTCATCGGCCCGAACGCCTACTTCAAGGGCGAACTGCAATCCGACGGCGGTGTCCGCGTGGATGGCATCTTCGAGGGCGTCATAGATATCACCGGTAACCTGGTGATCGGCGAGGGGGCCAAGATCATCGCCGACGTCAAGGCCAACAACATCTCCATCTCCGGCGCAATCAAGGGTAACATCAACGGCAACCGGGTGGAGATCCTGGAGACCGGGCGGGTGTGGGGCGATCTGACCATCAAATCGCTCCTGCTCAACGAAGGCGCCTACCTGCGCGGCCAGACCACCATGCACGGCGACATCGAGCCGCCGTTGATCGAGCCACCCAGGCGCCCCACCGAACCGGGCAGCGCCAGGATTGAGGATTCTGACGTGTTGTCCGAGTTCGCCGCACGGGTCAAACGGCCCGAATCAACCGGCGCCAAGGTCGTGGACGTAGAGCCGAAGAGGGAAGGGTAGTCCCCGTCACCTCGAGAACAAGGCCCCCCACCGCTTTCGTGTGGTGGGGGTGCTTTGCTATACCCCGTCGCAGATGACGGCTTGGGACGATAGTGGTATAATCATCCCAGCCCGACTGTGAGAGCATATATGAGCGAAGCCAGAATCCTCGCCCTCATCCCCGCCTGGAACGAGGCCACCCGCATCGGCCCGATCGTGGCCAAGACCCGCGTCTATCTGCCGGTGCTGGTGGTGGACGACGGCTCCCGCGACGAGACCGCTGCCGTGGCCGAGGCCGCCGGTGCTACCGTCGTGCGCCATCGGCAAAACTGTGGCAAGGGAGTGGCGCTGACGACCGGCTTCGGGTGGGCACTGGCGCACGGCTACGAAGCCGTGCTCACTCTCGATGCCGACGGTCAGCACGACCCTGCCGACATCCCCAAATTTCTGGCCGCCTACGAGGCAGGCGCCAGGGACTTGATCATCGGGCGGCGCAACTTTAGTCAAATGCCCTTTCCGCGCTTCTTCACCAACCCATTCGGCTCGTGGCTGCTCTCGAAGGCGCTCGGCGTGCGCATCCACGATAACCAGAGCGGCTTTCGCGTGTACGGTCGTCGCCTGCTGGAGACGCTCGACCGCACCACCAGCGGCTTCGAGTTCGAGGTCGAGGTCATCGTCCAGGCGGTGCGCCAGGGCATCCCGATTGATTGGGTGGAGATCCGCACCATCTATGACATCAACAAGATCAGTTACTTTCACCCGATCAAGGACACGCTGCGCTTCCTCAAGATGGTCTGGCGGGCGCGCCGGGAGCGGGCCGGAAAGTGAGAGCGAACGGCCATGCCGACCCCGATTCAGCACCTGGCCCTAGCGGAAGGCGTCCTGCGCGGCGGCGACTTGCTTCCCGCCATGCATGCTCTGTTGATGCAACAGCGTGGCCCGTTCCTGCTGGGCCACACCGCGCCCGACGTGCAGACGGTCAGCGGGCAGGCGCGCGAGGAGACCCACTTTTACGCGATCCCGCGCACCACAGAGCGCCCAGCACACGAAACGCTGTTCGCCGCCCATCCGGCGCTCGCCCGCGCGGAGGCGCTCCCACCGCCGCAGGCCGCCTTCGTCGCCGGCTACATTGCCCACCTGCTGCTCGATGAACTCTGGCTCGACGAGGTTTTCTTCCGCTACTTTGCAGGGCAGGAGTGGGGTACCCGGCGCGAGCGCTCGTTCCTGCACAACGTCCTGCGCACCTGGATGGACCGCCAGGACTTGCAGCGGCTCGACGGCAGCGTCACGGCGGCGCTGCGTTAGGCCGAGCCGCGCGGCTGGCTGCCCTTCGTCGGCGACGAGCACCTGCGCGCCTGGCGCGACTGGCTGGCCGAGCAACTCGGCCCGGGGCGAGAGGTGCAGACGGCCAAGGTCTTTGCGCAACGCATGGACGTGCCGGTGGCGGAGATGGAGAGCATCCTGCGCTCGCCGCAGCGTATGGCGGAGCACGTCTTCAGCCACGTCCCGCGGGCGGTACTGCGATCCTTTCACGACGCGGGCTACACGCGCAGTGTGGAGTTAGTGAATTGGTATTTGGTAAATTGGTAGTTGGGGCTCCACGCCCGGTTGACCAACTACCAATTTACCAATCTACCAACTACCAACACAGGAGGTCAACCCAATGAACATTCTCGTCACCGGAGGCGCCGGCTACATCGGCAGCATCGTAACGGAGGAACTCCTTGCCCAGGGGGACTCGGTCATCGTCTTCGACAACCTCTACACCGGCCATCGTGCCGCTGTCCCTCCAGGCGCCGTCTTCATCCAGGGCGACCTGGCCGACCGGGCTGCCGTTAAGGCGCTGTTCGACACCCATCATATCGAGGCCGTGATGCACTTTGCCTCTTACACGCTAGTAGGCGAATCTATGGAACAACCGTTCAAATACATCGGCGAAAACGTGGTCAACGGTCTGAACCTGTTGCAGGAGGCGGTAACCCACGGTGTGCGCCGCTTCATCCTCTCGTCCACCGCCAACCTCTTCGACCGGCCTGAGCGCATCCCGATCGGCGAGGAGGAACAGGTCATCCCCGGCAGCCCGTATGGGGAGTCGAAGAACATCCTGGAGCGCATCCTGTTTTGGCTGGATCGCATCTATGGGTTTCGTTACGCGGCGCTGCGTTATTTCAACGCCGCCGGAGCATCTCCCACCGGCGAGCGGGGCGAGGATCACGACCCCGAAACCCACCTCATTCCGCTCACGTTGCAGGTGGCGTTGGGGCAGCGCGAGCATATCACCATCTTCGGCGACGACTACCCCACGCGCGATGGTACCTGCGTGCGCGATTACATCCACGTGACAGACCTGGCCCAGGCGCACATTCTGGCCCTGCGTGCGCTCGATAGCGGCAGCCGCGTCTATAACCTGGGCAACGGCCAGGGATACACCGTGAAGGAGGTTGTCGAGACCTGCCGGGAGGTGACCGGTCACTCGATCCCGGCGGTGGTCGGCCCGCGCCGCCCCGGCGATCCGGCAGTGCTGGTTGCCAGCAGCGAAAAGATCCGCCGTGAACTCGGCTGGCAGCCACAGTACCCCGATCTGCGCACCATCGTCGCCCACGCCTGGGAGTGGCACCGGAGACATCCGCAGGGGTATGGGAATTGATGCGTCTCGCCATCAATGCCTGGTTCTGGAACAGCCCCACCACCGGCAGCGGAGAGTACACCCGGCGGCTGGTGGAGCACCTCGCCGTGCTCGCGCCGGAAATAGCCATTCTGCTGATAGCGCCCCGTGAAGAGAAGATTGCAAGAGGAAAAGATGCAAGAGGCAGGATGCAGGAAACGATCGGTCCTGCATCCTGCATCCTGCATCCCGCATCTTGCATCTTGCATCCCGTATCTTGCTCTCGCTCTAATTTAAGCAAAGTCTGGTTTGAGCAGGTCGCTTTCCCACGCGCCTGCCGCCGCCTCGAGGCCGACCTCGCCCACGTGCCGTACTGGGCGCCGCCGGTCTCTCCGCCTGTTCCCACCGTCGTCACCATCCACGATCTGATCCCATTGCTGTTGCCGGAGTATCGTGGCGGGCCGTTGGTGCGGCTCTACACCGCGCTGGTCGGCGCAAGCGCCCGGCGCGCCGCGCTCGTGCTCACCGATTCGCAAGCCTCCAAGCGTGACATCGTCGCCCATTTGCGGCTGCCGCCCGAGCGCGTGCGCGTGGTCTACCTGGCTGCGGACGAACAGTACACGCCGACTGCTGCGCCGGAGGATGGCGCGATCCGCGCGCGGTACGGCCTGCCGGAACGTTACGTGCTCTATCTGGGCGGCTTTGACGTGCGCAAGAACGTCGCCACGGCGCTGGCGGCCTACGCCCGTGCTGCACCGGTCATCGGTGAACAGTGCCCGCTGGTGATTGCCGGGCAGTTGCCGGAACGGGACACCGCCTTCACCCCCGACCCGCGCCGATTGGCCCGCGAATGGGGAATCGAGCAGCACGTGCGCTTCATCGGCTTTGTGGCCGAGGCGGACAAGCCCACGCTCTACCGGGGCGCGGTGGCGTTCATCTTCCCCAGCCGCTATGAGGGCTTTGGGCTGCCCGTGCTGGAGGCGTTGGCTTGTGGCACGCCGGTTGTGGGCAGCAGCGCCGCATCTCTCCCGGAGATCATCGGTGATGGTGGGATGTTGTTTCCGCCAGATGATGCCGAGGGGATGGCCGGCGCGCTCATCCGGCTGGTGACGAGCGACATCTTTCGCGCCGAACTGAGCTGCCGCGCGCGGGTCCAGGCGGCTCGCTTCTCGTGGGAGCGCACGGCGCGGGAAACCCTGCAGTATATTACCGGCGAGAGCCCGATCTCCCATCGGTGCTAGCGCCGACCAGAATGCACAAGTAGGGTGGCCTTTCCAGGCCGTCTTCGGACGGGGGTGTGCATCTGGTTAACGCGCGTGGGCGATGGCGACCGAAGGGCATGTCCGGCAAGTGCAGCCCAATCCTCCATCCAACCCCCTTTTCCCTCCCGCCAGAATGTGCTACAATTAAGAGCGCGAGGATATGGGATGGTCGCATCAATAGCCGCACAGCTCAGACAGGTCCCCCTGTTCGCCAAACTCCGTGAGGATGACCTGGAGGCAGTCGCCCGGTTGGTCAAGCGAGCCGAGTATCCTGCCGGGACCGAAGTCTGCCGTCAGGGGCAGATCGGCCTCACGGCCTATTACGTCGAGAGCGGCGAACTGCGCATCCTTTACGTGGACCCGCAAGGGCTCGAGCACGAAGTGGGACGGCTGGGGCCCGGCGCTTTCTTTGGGCAGACCTCGTTGTTGTTGGGCGAGGTGCGCGATGCCACCGTCGAAGCCGTTCAGGATGCCGTGCTATTGTACCTGAACAAGCCGGACCTGGACCAACTGATCCACGAGCGACCTTCGATCCGCCGCTCGCTGCAAGTGCGGCGCGAGATCTCTCGCCGGTATAAGGCACGGCGCTTCAGGTGGCAGGATCCGGACGAGGTCGTCATCCTCAATCTGCACAAGCATAGCATCCTATTGATCCGCCACCTCGTGTTCCCCATCCTGGTAATGCTGGTGGGTCTGGCCTGCTTCTACTGGTTCTGGCACAGCAAGTCGCCTCTGTTCCTGATCCTGGGGGTACCTCTCACCCTGATTCCACTCTTGTTCGCCCTCTACCTGTATATGGATCAGCGGAATGACGACTATATTGTGACCAACAAGCGGGTCGTGCACGAGGAACGCATTCCGCTCGTGCGCGAGGCGCGTGCCGAGGCGCCGCTGCACATGATCCAGGACATTCAGCAATCGCAGAAAGGGTTACTGGCCAGGATACTCGACTTTGGCGACCTGATCATCGAGACTGCCGGTGAGCGCGGGCATGTGGCCTTTCGTGAGATCCCTCATCCGGCCAGGACACGTGAGACGATCTTTGAGCAGATCCAGCGCGTGCAAGCGGGGGTCAGAGCCGAGGAACGGGCCGCCATCCGTGACGCGCTGCGTCGTCATTTCGGCGTTGCCACGCCGGTCGGACCGGCTGCCGTGCCTACGCCGCTCCGCAAGAAGAGGCGGCTCGAACTGGCCCTGCCACGCTGGCTGCGGGCGATCTTGGGCGTCTTCCGCTACTTCCTGCCGCAGTTGCGCTACGAGCAGGGGGATACCATCACCTGGCGCAAACACTGGATTGCGCTGCTCGGCGCGATCGTGCTCCCCTCCTTGCTCATCCTGGCAGCTACCGGCGCGGCCATCTTTCTGATTGCGCAAAGTCCAACCCACCCGATCCCCATCCTGATCGGTTATGGGACGTTGATGGTCTTCCTGTTTCCCTGGTGGCTGTGGCGGTTCGAGGACTGGCAGAACGACATCTACCAGGTCACGTCCACGCGCATCATTGACGTCGAGCGGCTGCCTTTCTTCCTGCGCGAAACGCGCCGCGAGGCCAGCCTATCCAGAATCCAGAACATCACACTGGAAATCCCCGGCATCCTGGGGAAACTGCTCGATTACGGATCGGTAAGGATCGAGACGGCCGGCGGCGAGGCGTTCACCTTTGCCCACGTGAAGGATCCGCGTGGGGTACAGACCGAGATCTTTCGCCGCGTAGAGGCGTTCCAGCGCCGCCAGCGCCAGGAGGAGGCCGAGCGCCGACGCACCGAACTGCTCGACTGGTTCTCGGTCTACGACGGCCTGCGCCAGCCATGGCCTCCCGTGGCCCAATCGCTATCTTCGCCACAGCAAGAGTCCTGACCTATGCCTGTACGTTCGATTGTGGTATACGATAATCCGCTGTTGCGCAAGAAATCGCGCCAGGTGCGGCGCGTGAGCCCTACCTTGCGGAAACTGGTTGACGACATGGTCGAGACGATGCACGCGGCCAACGGCATCGGCCTCGCCGCCGTCCAGATCGGCGTGCCCGAGAGCATCGTTGTGGTGCAGTTGCCCCAAGATGAGGGTCATCCAGACGGCGGCGAACTCTACGTCGTCGTCAACCCGCAACTGGCGCGCAAGTCCCGCGAGATGGAGGCCGGCACCGAGGGCTGTCTCTCCGTCCCCGGCCTGGCCGGAGAGGTGCCGCGCCACCGCGCCGTCACCGTCAAAGGATGGGATATTCGCGGGAAGCCGCTGCGTATCAAAGCCGAGGGACTGCTGGCGCGCGTCTTTCAACACGAGATTGACCATTGCGAGGGCGTCCTCTTCATTGATCGCATCACAGACCCGGAGAAACTATGGACGGTGAAGGAAGGGGAGGAGGAGGCCGCCGAGGCGGCCCAGACCGGCAAGCCCTCTGGGCCGGTGGTGTAATAGCCCTCCCGCCCGAAGCGGGACGTCCCGCTTCGACGGGATAGGCTGTTCAGGAGAAACGTCTTGTCTGACCGACGCGATGCCGCGCTGCCGTTGGTCGTCGAAGGGCTGACCTTCCGCTACCGCGCGCGCCCGGAGACGGCGCTCCGCGACGTCTCGCTGACGCTGGAGCGCGGCGAACTGCTGCTCGTGGCCGGCTCCAGCGGCTGCGGCAAGACCACCCTCATCCGCTGTATCAACGGCCTCATCCCGCGCAGTTACAGGGGAGACCTGAACGGGCGCGTGCTCCTCTACGGCCAGGACGTCTCCGGGTTTTCCCTCTCGCGTATCTCGCAGACCGTCGGCACGCTGCTTCAGGACCCAGAGCGACAGATTCTGGGAACCCACGTCTTTGCCGAGGTCGCCTTCGGTTTGGAGAACCTGGGCCTGCCGCCGGAGGAGATCGCCCGGCGGGTCAATGAGACGCTCGAATACCTGGGCATCGCCCACCTGCGCGACCGCGAGACCTTTTACCTCTCCGGCGGCGAGAAGCAAAAGGTCGCCCTCGCCGGCGTACTGGCGATGCGCCCCAGTATCCTGCTGCTCGATGAGCCGCTGGCGAGCCTCGACCCGGCCAGCGCTCAAGAGGCCCTGGCCCTCTTCCGCCGCCTGGCCGACGAGGGGGTCAGTATCCTCTTCGTCGAACATCGCGTCGAGGATGTGCTGGACATCAGACCCGACCGGGTGGTCTTTATGCAAGACGGCACGATCACCTACATGGGCACGGCAGACGGGATGGCCGAAGTAGTGGACTACCGCCAGGTCAAATTGCCGGCGCCCATCGTGATCCAGCGTGCCGCCAAGGCCGCGCCGCGCGTCTTTGAGCCGGTCATCAAGCCGGATGGACGTGAGCCGTTGGTGCGCTTCGAGAACGTCTCTTTCGCCTATGGGGAGGGCGGCCCCAACGTCCTCAACGGCATCAACCTGACCATCCGCCGTGGCGACATCATCGCGCTACTGGGGCCAAACGGCGCAGGCAAGACGACGCTGGTCAAGCACGCCATCGGCCTGCTCAAGCCGAGCACAGGCCGGGTGTTGGTCGAAGGGCGCGATACTCGCGAGTTGAGCGTCGCCCAGATTGCCCGCACGTTGGGCTACGTCTTCCAGAGCCCCAGCCATATGCTCTTCGCGCCGAGCGTGCGCGAGGAACTGGCCTTCGGCCCCAAGAACCTGAGCTACACCCGGGACGATGTCGCAGAGAGCGTGGAGCGGGCCGTGGCGATCGTCAACCTGAAGGGGCTGGAGGATTATCCACCGCTGGCGCTCTCCTTCGGCCAGCAAAAACGGGTCAGCATTGCCGCGATCCTGGCCATGCGCTCCAAAATCCTGGCGATGGATGAACCGACCGCCGGGCAGGATTACTGGAATTATATGGCCTTTATGGACTCGATCCTCCAGATGCCGGGCTTTGATGCGGTACTGTTCATCACCCACGACCTCGACCTGGCGATCTGTTATGCCAACCGCGTTGTGCTGATGCACGAGGGACGCATTGCTGGCGACGGGCCCCCATCTCGGGTGTTGGCCGACTATGAGTTGCTCCGGCGTTGTCGTCTGGTGCCGACCTCGCTGCTGGTCGCCAACCTGCGGTATTTGCCCAGGACGAAGCGCTTTATGTCGGCCGAGGAGTTGGCCCACGTTGCTGCCGAGGTGTCTCCACAGCAACCCCCCGGCCCGCAGAAAGCAAAATCATCGGCATTGGATACCCATATCGTGGTCAAGAGAAAGTGAGGTGATCTATTGCCCCATTGACACAAACCAGCACGTTTCCCCAACCGACATCAGGACGTTTTTAGTATCCAGAGGAGGAATCGAATGGACCGCAGGCTGATTTACACCATTATCGTATTGGTTGCCATCCTGGTCGTCTTTGTGCTCACCGGGTTGATCGGCGGGTTGATCGATCCCGACCTCACGCTCGACAATGTTGGCCTGATGCGCTTTGTGTTCATGGCCATCGGCCTGATCATCGCCTTCCTCATTTACCTGTTCACCCGCAGCAGTGGGGCGTGGGAGGTGGGCACGCGCCAGGTGGTCTATATGGCCATCGGCGCGGCGCTGTACGCCGTCTTCTCTTACCTCTTCAACGGTACCGTCTTCGTCGTGCCGGCGGTCAGCCAGGTCACCCTTCGGCCGGCCATCGCCATCCCGATCTTTTTCGGTTACGCCTTCGGGCCGACGGTGGGCTTTTTTACCGGCGCGGTGGGCAACATGTTCGGCGACGCGCTGACCGGCTTTGGGCTCTACCCGCAGTGGAGCGTGGGCAACGGTCTGGTTGGCCTGATCTCCGGCATGGTGGCGCTCTTCGCCGACAAGAAGAAGAGTATGAACGTCGTGCTGATCATCAGCGCAGCGGTGGCCGTCATCGCGACCGTGGTGTACTTCCTGTACCCCAACCTGGCCAATATGATGTACTATAACCCGCCCCAGGGCATCTTTGGCGACCAGGCGATCACATTGGCCGCCGGCATCTCGGCGGTCATCGGCTTTGTGCTGGTATTGGTCGTCCGCTTCGTATTCGCCCAGAACGTGGACATCGCCGCGGCGGTGACCTGGGGTATGCTGGGCAACTTTCTCGGCATCGGCTATGCCGCCATCTCCGACATCTGGGTCAATGGTTACTCGCCAGCCGTGGCGATCGTCGGCGAGTTCCTGCCCGCGGCCGGGCCCAACCTGATCTTTGCCGCAATCCTGGTGCCGATCCTGGTTGTGGCCTATGCGGCCATCCAGCGGCGTGCCGGGAGGTAACCTCACCTAACCCCTCCCGCCGACCTTCGGTCGGCACCCTCCCCTTCCCTCTCCCGATGGGAGAGGGAAGGGGAGGGATGGGTGGGGATGGGTGAGGTCGAGGTGAGACGGTGCTCATCACCTGGCGCTATCGCAAACGCAAGTCGCTCATCCAGAGTTTCGATCCGCGCGCCTGGATCATCTTCTACGCCTGCTTCCTGGCGGCGACGATCCTTTTCTGGGACCTGCGCTTTCTGCTGGTGCTCTTCGTCATGGCCCTGATCGCGGTATTCACGTCGGGCATCAAGTGGCGTGAGATGTACCGCGCCTGGCTGTTCATCGGCGGCTTTATCGTGTTCTACTCGCTGCTGACGTTTCTGACCGGGCGGGGCGGGGTAGAGTTTTACACGACAGAGCATGCGATTGCCCGTCTCGTCGCGCCGTTTACCCTCTTGGGCTGGCGGCCCACGTTGCTCATCAGCGTCGAGCGCACCTTTTATGCGATCAGCCAACTGGTGCGCGTTTTTAGCATCGCTGCGATGACGATCCTGATCCCCTATTCGCTGGACCCGACGCTCTACGGCGTGACCTTTCGCGGGCTTGGGCTGCCGGACAAGATCGCCTACGCGATGGACCTGACGATGCGTTTCATCCCGACCCTGGGGCGCGATTTCCAGTTGACGCTGGACGCGCAACGCGCTCGCGGCTACGAAGTCGAGAAATTGCGCGGCGGACTGTTCACCCAGGTGCGCAAGTTGGCTCCGCTCATCGTCCCGGTGACCATCCACGCTATCATCGGCAGCGAGGATGTGATTGACGCGATGGACCTGCGGGCGTTTGGGATCGGCCCGCGCACGTGGATGCAGCGGCTCACCTACCGGCGACGCGACCGTGTGCTGATCGTCTTCGCCGTGCTGCTCCTCGTCGTCTCGGTGGTCTTTTCACTTCTGGGGCACGCGCGGCTGTGGGTCCCCGATTGGGCGCTGGCCTGGGGTAGCGGGTAGGAGGTCCGCGTCGGCCTGAAGGGCCGGTGCTGGGAGGGCTCGACCCCTCCTAACCCCTCCCATACCCTCCCCTTCCCTCCTCGTTGCGGGGAGGGAAGGGGAGGGCGGGGGTGGGGATGGGTGGGGTCCAACGCCGCCGGTCCACAGCGGCGCGGCGGCTATACAACCTCCAGTTGCACCGTCTCTACGTGCGCCGAACTACTGCCCACCATAATATCAAAGACGCCCGGCTCCACGACCCACTCCATATTCTCATCGAGAAACGCCAGTGCCTCTGGCGGCAGTTCGAACTCGACCGTGCGGGTTTCGCCGGGCTGCAGGGTGATGCGCCGAAAACCGCGCAACTCTTTGACCGGCCGGGTCAGCGAACTGACTTGGTCGCGCACGTATACCTGCACCACTTCGTCGCCGGCGCGGTCGCCGGTATTGGTCACCTCCACGCTCACGATGGCCGTGCCGCCGACGCCGATACGCGGCGACGCCAGGCGCAGGTTGTCATAGCGGAAGGCAGTGTAACTGAGGCCGTACCCAAAGGGGAAAAGCGGCTCGGCGCTGGTGAACAGGTAGCCGCGTTTGGCCGAGGGCTTCTGGTAGTAGTATGCCGGCAATTGCCCCACCGAGCGCGGGAAGGTGATCGGCAACTTGCCGCCCGGGTTGACATCGCCGAAGAGCACGTCGGCCACCGCCGCGCCGGTCTCCTGCCCCAGGTACCAGCCCTCCAGAATAGCCGGGACGTGTGCGACGGCATCATTGATCGAAAGCGGCCGCCCGTTGATGAGCAGGACGATTGTCGGCTTGCCGGTCCTGACGATGGCCCGGATCAACTCGTCCTGTCGCCCCGGCAGATCGAGGCTGTCGCGGTCGCCCAGGTGGGTGGGAGACCAGCCTTCGCGGCAGGTGCTCTCATTCTCGCCGACGACCACCAGCGCCACATCTGCCTTTTGCGCCACGCGGACGGCTTCGGCGATACGCGCTTCATCTTCCACCGGGTCGCCGGGTATCACGGCATCCTCATACCACGCTGCCCAGCCCTGGACGCCCTCGGTAATGCGACAGCCCTCGGCATAGAGCACCTCCATGCGCCCGCCTACCTTCTGGCGGATGCCCTCCAGCACGCTGAGGCCACAGCCGGGGTCGGCGCTATAGCCGCCCAGGTGCAGGTCCGCAGCGTTGGGGCCGATGACGGCAATCGTGCGCAGGTTCGCCACATCCAGCGGCAACAGATTGCCCTCGTTCTTGAGGAGGACGATGGCCTTGTGCGCCGCCTCCAGCGCCAGTTGCCGGTGCGCCGTGCAGTTGGTGAGCTGCTCGGCCTCGTCCGGGTCCACATACGGGTCCTCGAACAATCCGAGGGCAAACTTGGCCGCCAGAACCCGGGCCACCGCTGCATCGAGCGCCGCCTCCGTGACGCGCTGCTCGCGCACTTCCTGCACCAGTTCGGCGAAACATATCCCCAGTTCCAGATCTATCCCTGCCTGCAACGCCTTGCGCGCGGCCTCGGCATAGGTCTCTGCCACGTGGTGCAACCGCACCAGGTCGTTCACTCCCTGCCCGTCTGAGATGACGATGCCCCGGAAACCCCACTCGCGGCGCAAGATGTCACGCAGCAACCAGCGGTTGATGTGTGCAGGGATGCCGTTGACCTCGTTGTACGAAGCCATCACGCACGCCACGCCCGCTTCCTGTACAGCGGCCTGGAAGGGGCGCAGGAATTGCTCGCGGATTACCCGTTCGGCATAGTTGCCGGGCGCGACGTTGGTGCCGCCTTCGGGCTGACCGTGCACGGCAAAGTGCTTGGCCGTGGCGAGAACGTGCCAGCGGTCTATGGCCGGGCCGCGCCCCTGCAACCCGCGCACGGCCGCCACACCCAGCACTGCCGCCAGATAAGGATCTTCGCCGTAGGTCTCTTCGGTGCGCCCCCAGCGTGGGTCGCGCGCCAGGTCCAATACCGGCGTGAGGGCCAGGTGCGTGCCGCGGACGCGCATCTCCGCCGCGGCGACTGCCAGCACGTTCTCCACCAGGCCAGGGTCCCATGTACTCGCCAATGCGATGGCCTGAGGGAAACTGGTACTGCCGGGTGCCATAAAGCCGTGCAGCGCCTCGCCGATGCTCAATGCCGGAATGCCCAGGCGGGTCTCTTCGCGCAGAAAGCGCTGCAACGTGTTCATAAACTCGGCCGCCCGGCGGGGCGACCGATTGCGGGTGCCGCCGACATAGGCCACGCCGTGCGGACAGTTGCGGCGCGCGGCCTCGACCGAGAACCCGCCCTGCTCATCTTCGAGCGCCATCGGCGCTCCCGGCCCATGCAACTGGGCCACTTTCTCCTCCAGCGTCATGCGCGCGATCAGGTCGGCCACCCGCTCGGCGATGGCACGGCCCGGATCACGGTAGATGGGTGTCTCGCAAGTCTGCATGGTCTTACCTCCCGATGCATTGTCGCGGAAAGTGTCGCGTGCCCATTTTACTTCCGCACCCGCTCCGCGGCCCAGGCCAGCAGGCCGCCGGCCGCGGCGACAATGAAGACCAGGAGCAGGAGAAGGGGAATCGGCTGCCCCTGGAAGCGGGCAGCGATGAACTCCTCCAGCGGCTTGCGGAGGCCGGAGAGGAGGACGGCAACCAGCCCGCCCAGGCCCAGGAGCGCGCCCCCCAGCGCCCCCCGTGCCGCCCACCGCAGAGCCGGAGGCCAGGCCCGTGCTTCCAGCCCCTCCGGCCCCCGCTCCATCGCCTCCAGGCGCTCCAAGCGGAGGAGGAGGAGTTCCATGGCCTCGCGGGCCTTATCGTTCCAGATCCCTTTCACCCGCTGCGCCCATAACCGGAGGCGGACGATTTCCGCGCGGCGCTCGCCGGGGTTTTGCGGTACGGGAAGCCCCCGAAGGATTTTCCCCAGCGCCCACGCCGCCGCCCGGCGCACATCCGCACCCTCATCCCGCAGCGCCGTTAGCAGGCCGTCTACGGCCTGCGGGTCGCCGATTTCCCCCAGCGCCTCCGCCGCCGTCCAGCGCACATCTACGCTCTCATCCCGCAGCGCCGCCAGCAGGCCGTCCACCGCCCGCGGGTCGCCGATCCTCCCCAGTGCTCCTGCCGCCGTCCAGCGCACCCAAAAACTCTCATCCTGCAGCGCTGCCAGCAGACTGTCTACGGCCCGGGGGTCGCCGATCGCCCCCAGCGCCCAAGCCGCCGCCCGGCGCACATCCCCATCCTCATCCTGCAGCGCTGCCAGCAGACTGTCTACGGCC
>DAOUBA010000035.1:0-10892 GCA_034432855.1 Anaerolineae bacterium
GTAGTGGCCTTCCAGGTGGTGTAAACGTTCTTCTGGGTTTATACTTGGCGTAGACACGAGAGTACCTCCTACATTGGGATAGGTGGGGCATAGTATACCCCATGGTGCTCTCGTGTTTATACCGGGGGAAGTGCTGACTGCCTCATGCCCGGCGCTAAAGCGCCGGGCTGAACAGGCAAAAGCCCCTTCGGGGGCTGAAAATAAGCCTGGCAGGGCTTTCATTTGGCTCAGCCGTGTGCTTTGAGCACACGGCGGCGCTCAACCAACGTTCATCCCCCACAAGATTTACATGCGCCCGATTGAGTAGGGCGAGTTGTCAGCCGGCAGCCTACGGAGTTGGCTGGGTACCCAACTCGAAGTTATCAAACTCAAATATGGCTTTGCTTCCCGCTTCAGGAAATCCGATCACAAGGCCGACAGTGCCGCTGCTGAATTCATCGTCATCCGCCTCGCCGACGAACTCGCCGTTGATGAAGAATTCAAAGTGGGACCCCTGGCCTCTGACTGCCAGTTGATTCACCTCACCGGGATGAATGGCCGGGGTCTTGGTCCAATCAATCAACGTGGTCCATTCATCCTGATCTAGCAGTTCGAAAGCAAAGTACTGCTCATCGCTGATCTGAAACAGATAAAAGTTGTTGCGGTCAAGCCGTCGGAACAACAGTCCGTACAGGCAACTCAAGTCGCCTCTGACCCGCTTTGCGTCCACAATCAAGTAAAAGTCAGAGACCGGGTCAACCTGGGGTATAGCGGAAAACCGAGAAGGCCGATAGGCCTGAACGGCCCAACGATATTTGCCACCGACGATGGCTCTGTTGCCAACGACGAATTGATCGCGGTAATCGCCCACAAACCACTCGTTTGAGTTGTCGTCGAACGAGTCGGTGAATCCGCTGCCCAGGCGCACGGGTGCCACAGGAGTTGTGACCCGTGTGGACGCAGCCGGAGGCATTGTGCGCTTGGGAGACTCCCAGTTGCCAGAACAGATTCTCCCTGCCCAGAATACTCTCCAATCGCCACTGGCGCGCGTCCCGGTCTCGTCGAACCAGCCGCGGATGGTTATCTCGTCGAACAGCGAAAAATCCGGCGGCAGTCCGCCAAAGGTCAGCACGTAGCGTCCCGACATTGGTGGATTGACGGTGAACCGCCCGCCGGTAATCGCCCCCGTATTGCTCGTATCGGGCCACCAATCTCCATGCAGCCATCTTCCACTGGCAGTAGTACTGCCACACTGGAATTGCTTGAAATGGACAGAGACCAGGGTTACGGCTGTGCTATCCGGAGCCACCTCGAACACGAATTCACCCAATGACTCCGCCGAAGCAATCCACTCGCCCGGGGCTGCCGGCTTTGGGGCGAGCCTGCCCCACAGGTCCTGCAAAGCGCAGGCGCTGACCGACGCCACGAACAGCGTGACCACGAGGAGGCAAATGATTCGCCATGACAACTGTTCGCGGTTCATCTTTCCTGCTCTTTCCGCTCACCGCTATGGGGCGACCAGGAATTGAACCGAATGTCGCCAACCTCGTATTTCACGAAGATGCACGTTCCCAGTGGTCGGCGTGAACCGCCGCGTCGGCTCGCTCACGGCGTCGAGGTCACGAAGCGCTTCCGATCCTCGTGACACAGGAGTTGCACGACCTCCCGGCCCGCACCTGCCGCTCCCGCGATGCCGCCGGGCGGATTGGTCCACATGCTCGCCAGGTAGAACCCGGAAAGCCCCGGCACGGTCTTGGGGATGTAGCGGTGTTTGCGCTGGAAATCACTCGAGAGTATCCAGGTCATATACGTGCCTTTCCAATTGCCCGTGTACCGCGCAAAGGTGTGCGGGGTCGCCACATCGGTCATCTCGATCTTGGAGGTGAAGCCGGGATAGCGGCGCTCGATCTGCTCCCGGCAGATGGCGGCGATCTTTTCTTTCTCCGCGTCGTAGGCGGCCCGGTTGCCGATGAGCGGTTCCCAGTATGACCAGTCGGTCGTTGCCCCGGACCCAACTACCGACTTGCCGGGCGGAGCCATCGCGGGGTCGTAGCAATAGTTCTTGACGAGGAAATAGGCCAGACGCTGGCCGGCGATCTCGATGGGCTGATCCAATTGGTATAAGGTGCCGATGCAAGAGATGTGATCGGAAAAGTCCATATCCACGCCAAAGGCCACATGCACCATCGGGGCGTAGAGCCGCCCGGTTTCGAGGAGTTCGCGGTGAAGCGGGTCAACGCGGCTGCCGTCGAGCAGCGAGAACAGCGTGGCGCGCATGTCGCAGGCAGAGATGACATAGTCTGCGCCGACCTCGCCGCCGTCGGCCAGGCGCACCCCTGCTGCGCGCCCGGCGCGCTCCAGCACCTTCTCCACCCGCGAGCGGTAGACGATCCGGCCGCCCAGATCGAGGAAGCGCCGTTCGATGGCGCGGGCGAACTCGAGCGACCCGCCAAGAGGGTAGCCCGCGATCCGCCTGCTCATCTGAGCAAGGGTCATCACCATGGCCATGGCGGGCATGGTCTCGTCGGGCAGGAAATTCGCTATGGCTCCGCGCAGGAACGGGTCAGTGAAGCGCGCACCGAGCGCCTCCAGGGTAAGGTCTCCGACGTTCATGAAATCTTTGAGGTATGGCGCCATGCGCGCCATCATCCGAACGCCATCCCACAGCCCCATGAGTTCCGGAGCCTTGCCGACTGGAAAAAGCCCGCCAGCCTGCGAATCAGGCCGCACAGGTCCTTGATGGCCCCGGCGTCCTGCGGGGACAGCGTCTTCAGGTGATCTTCGAGCCGGTCAACGTCTGTGTAAAAGTGCAGTGTTCGGCCATCCAAGCCTACGACGCTGCTAAAGACGTCGTGGTCGAACATCTGTCTGCCCTGCACCGCGCCCAGTTCTTCCCAGACCCGGTAGAACCCAGTCCCCGGGCGCGAGTCCGTGAGCCAGTGGATGCACCCGTCCACGACGTAATCGCCGCGTTTCCACGACGTGCACAGCCCACCGGGAAGATTGTTGGCCTCGTGGATTTCCACGTCGTACCCGTTCATGCGCGCGTAGCAGCCTGCTGAGAGTCCGGCGATGCCCGCGCCGATGATCACAACCTTCTTTTCCATGTCCGTTCTCCTCGTTTATATAGCAGCCCTGGCAGTTACAGCACCCACTCAACCCCCGCCGTGACGAGCGCGCCGACGGCGGAAGCGGCGAAATTCACCAGGTCGTTCCCCAGCCAGCGCCACCCGCGCACCAGGCGCGTCGGCGCGCCACAGCGGTGTACTTTGCGCTCGGTCTCCTTGCCGCAGGCGTCGCACCAGTAGATGGCCTGGACGGTGGCGCCCAGCAGGCTATCGAACGTCGTCCCTGCCAACCCGCCAACCGTCGCCGCCAGGAGCAACGCCCCGGCAGTGGTCCATCCCTGGCGCGTGACGAGCGCCCCCAGCCCGGCCAAGAGCGCGATGAAGAGCGCGCCGCCCGCAGCGGCCCCTGTGCCCAGCGCCGTCACGCCCCCTGAAGCGCCCACCTCGACCACGCGGCCATTGGTGATCAGGCGCGGTGGGCGTTTGCTCAACACGCCCAGTTCGGTGGCCCAGGTGTCGGCGTTGACCGCGGCGAAGGCACCCGCGCAGGCAAAGAACCAGACCCCCTCCCGGCCTCCCCCTACGCGGGGGAGGAGTTGCGAGAGCACGGCCAGCAGCGCCGCCAGCCCGCCATTGGCCAGCGCCTGTCCCAGGTCGCGCCGGTGGCCCTTGGCAAATTTCTCCGCCAAAGCCTCTTTTTCGCGCGCGCGGTAGAAGGAGAACGCGCTGGAGGAGACGAAGAAGGCGATCAGCAGGATACCCCATTCCCAGCCACCCAACCCAAAGATGAGCGTGCCGGTGATGACGGCGCCGGCAAAGCCGCTCGCGCTCAGCGCGCCGCGCCGGTAACCGGCAAAGCCGATGGCGAGGGAGATAACGAGGCCACCGAGGAGTTCGAGCAGGTTAATTGGCTCGCTCATCGCTTATCGCCTATGGCTTCCTGCCTCCCGACTGGTCACAGTTGTGCCAGGATACCAAGCGCTGCCGTCCACACCAACATCTGGACGAGGACGGCGCCGCCCCATAGCAGGTAACTGATCAACCGCTCGCGCCGGTAGGCGAGTCCTCCCAGTGCGCCGTTGAGGGCGAGCGTCAACAGGCCGATGAGTGGAATGATGAACATCTGCCCGCGCGGGCCGATCCGATCGGGATTGCCTGCTGCGTCAAAGTGCAGGGGCACGAGTAGCGGCAGCGTGGGAAAACGGAAGCACAACAGGGCGATCAGCGCCAGGAGCGCCAGGAGGCCGATCTCCAGGAGCGCCAGCCCCAGCCGGTCGCGCCAGATAGACCAGGTCAGAATGCCGGGCAGTCTGGACGATTGCTCCACCGTTTGGGTTGGGCCCATTTGTAACCGCTCCCGGAGGGCCTCCAGGAAGCCCTCGTGGTCAGCGGGGGAGATGCCGTAGGTGAGTCCCGGAGTGACGATGTAGATCAGATGGCGCGGCATTGCGGTGCCGTAGAAGAGGGTTGGCCCTGCGCCGGGTACCTCGCCGTAGCCGACGCAGTGACCCGGCCAGAAGCCGCCGTAGAAGTGGATGCGCCCTTCGACCTCTTTGCCGGTCAACACGCGCACGATTTGCCTGGTGGGGATGGTTTGCTCCACAGGTCCCCACTGGATGACCAGCGCGTTGCGGTCGAGGAGGTAGAGTGAGCGGCCCAGCCCGACCAGCCAGTAGGCGATCAGCCCCAGCAGGCCCAGGCTCATGAGTACGGCCAGAACGATGAGAAAGGTGCCGATGTTGACGGACTTTATCGCGATCATCAGCGAGATCAGGCCAACGTCCACCAGGACGATGCTGATCGCCAGGGCAATCCCCACGATCATGCCCTGCCGCTTATTCGTCTGCCATTTGGTCATCCGTCTCGTCATTAGTGCGCTCCTCGACGTGGGAATTATACCAGCGGGACGGGAGAGGAGCAAATTGCCTTTTCGCCCGTTTCCGGTATAATCCGAGCCAGAGGGACAATGTCAGCACAGACCTGGAAAATCCACCCCTACATCTATCCTGGCGGATTGTAGCACAGCGGCAGAGTTCGCGCCGCCCTGTGCCGCAATCCGCTTCCCCAGACCCACGCAAGTGGGTTTTTTGTTAACCCGAACCAACTAACCAACTAACCAACTAACCAACCAACCAACTAACCAACCAACCAACGAGGTATCCAATGAGCCGACCCACCATTGACGAACAAGTTGCCATCCTGATGCGCGGCGCCGAGTTCGGCGACGAGCAGACCAGGAGGAACATGCAGGCGGAACTGCGTGAGCGGCTGATCGAATCCCAAAAGAGCGGCCGGCCCCTGCGCGTCTATTGCGGCTACGACCCTACGGCCCCGGACATTCACCTGGGCCATACCGTCACCATGCGCAAACTGCGCCAGTTCCAGGACCTGGGCCACACGGCCATTTTTCTCATCGGCACCTTCACGGGACTGGTCGGCGATCCATCCGACAGGGACCGGGCTAGGCCGCGCCGCCGGGCCGAAGAACTGGCCGAGAACGCCCGCACCTACGTCCAGCAGGCGTACCGCATCCTCGATCCGCAAAAGACCGAAGTACGCTACAACGCCGACTGGCTGGCGAAACTGACCTTTGCCGACGTCATCAACCTGGCGGCCAATTTCACCATTCAGCAATTCCTGGCCCGCGACCGGATTGCCCTGCGCTACGAGCGCGGCGAGCCCGTCGGCCTGCACGAGTTCCTGTATGCGCTTATGCAGGGCTATGACGCGGTGGCATTAGAGACCGACGTGCAGATCGGCGGTACCGAGCAACTCTTCAACCTGATGGTCGGGCGCAAGTTGCAGGAGGTCTTTGGTCAGAAACCGCAGGTCTGCCTGACCTTTCCCATTCTCGTAGGCACCGACGGCCACGAGCGTATGTCCAAGAGCACCGGCAACTATATCGGCATAGACGAGTCGCCGGAGGACAAGTACGGCAAGACCATGTCCATCCCCGATTCGGCGATGCGCAACTGGTTCGACCTGGTCACGCGCTGGACGCCGGCGCAGATTGACGAGTTGTTGGGGGCAGTGGAGCGGGGCGAGATGCACCCGATGGAGGCGAAGAAGAAGCTGGCCTGGGAGATTGTCGCCTCCCTCGACGGCGAGGAGGCCGCCGACCGCGCGGCCGCGCATTTTGAGCGGGTGCACCAGCAGCGCCAAATGCCGCAGGAGATGCCGACCTACATGCTGACCGGACCGACCAACGTGGTGGACATCATCCACGCCGCCGGACTGACGCGCAGCAAGAGCGACGCCCGCCGTCTGGTGCAGCAGGACGCCGTTAAACTCGACGGCGAGCCGATCAGGAATGTTGAGACGATGGTCGAGGCAGGGGGCATTTTGCAGGTGGGCAAGCGCCACTTCCTGCGGCTAGTAGCAGGCTAATCACGGTTGGTTCGACGTTACGTACCACGCGGCCCCCCAACTGCGCTGGCCTTCCGCCGTCTCCACGGACAGTCACCTGTCGTACCGTCCCCCCAGACCCTGCACCCGTGCCGCGTCGTCGTGCATCTAGCGGGATAATCCCGCTGCCGGTGGGCAACCCCGCCCTACGCTCTGAAACGCTTGAACTGCGGCAGGTAGTCGCGGTTCTGCTGCAACATCTCGTTGACCATCTTCTTGATCTCGGCCAGCGAGAGCACGGCGGCGGTGAGCGGGTCGTAGGCGCAGGCGTGGAACACGAGGGTGGGGTCGCCGGTGAGCGCCGCCTCAACTGCCATCTCCTCGACCATCACGTTGACGTAGTTGAGGGCGGCGCACTGCGGCGGCAGCGCCCCCACGTGCACCGGATGAAAGCCGCCCTTGTCCACGAACACCGGCACCTCGACACAGGCCCCTTCCGGCAGGTTGGTGATGAGGTGGGTGTTGGGCACGTTGCCGTTGAACGAGAACGGCTCGCCTCCCATCCAGGCATTGATGATGTAGGCGGCGTACTCGTGTCCACGCTCCAGGCTGATGGGGGTTTCTTGGGCTAGCCAGTTCTTGACCTCGTCTCGCCAGAATTCTTCCATCATGCGGTACTCGTTCAGGATGTAGGCATGCGCGCCGGGGTTCCAGCCCGTGCCGTGGGTGCAGTATTTCTCGATCAGGTCGGGCCGCTTGCGGAACCACCAGTTGTACTCCGAATTGTGGCCGCTGGATTCGGTGACGTAATAGCCCAGGTGCAAGAACATTTCGTTGCGCACGATCTCCTCGTTGTAGATGGCGGGCTTTTTCACCGCCTTGCGGATGAGCGGGTAGGCGTCCTTGTGGTTCCACTCGAACTTGAGGTACCACGCCTGGTGGTTGATGCCCGCGCAAGTGTAGGTGATCTCTTCATAGGGCGCACCGATCCAGCGGGCGAGCATCATCGCCGTGCCCTGCACGCTGTGGCACAGGCCGGTGAGCCTGATGGACGACTCGCGCTGCATGGCGCGGCACAACATCGCCATCGGGTTGGTATAGTTCAGCAGGATGGCGTCGGGGCAGTAGCGCTCCATGTCCCTGACGATGCTGAGCATCACGGGGATGGTGCGTAGCGCGCGAAAGATGCCGGAGGGGCCGCGTGTGTCGCCGACGTTGACGTCCACGCCGTACTTTTCGGGAATGAGGATATCGTGTTGCCAGACGTCCACGCCGCCGGCGAGGATGGTGCACAAGACAGCGTTGGCGCCCTTGAGTGCCTCTTTGCGGCTCATGGTGGCTTCGACTTTGGCCGGGTAATGACCCAATTCGATGATGCGGTTAACAGCTCTGTAGGCAAAGTCCAACCGTTCGGCGTCAATGTCCATCAGGGCCAGCGTAGCATCTTGCAAGAGGGGAAACGTGAGCAGATCGCGCACCAGCCCGCGCGTAAAGCCCAGGCTGCCTGCGCCGATGAAAGCGATCTTGGTCATGGCATCTTCTCCTTCGGTAGGTCTTGACCCAAAGTATACCATCGCTTTGCCGGGCTGTCCACTACCCAACTCGGCTGCCCTGGGGTATAATCCCGGCAAGTGGGACGGGCTTTCGAGCCTGTCGGCGGCCTGGGAATGCTGCCCCACAAGATCACCTGGCAGGAGTGGCCTATGCGTATTCTGATTACCGGCGGGGCCGGGTTCATCGGCTCCCATCTCTGTGACCGGCTGCTGGCCGAGGGACACGAGGTGATCGCGATGGACAACCTCAGCACCGGCAGCGTGGACAATATCGCCCACCTGGCCGGCCACGAGCGTTTTCTGTTCATCAAGCACGATGTCACCAATTATATCTTCATCGAAGGTCCCCTCGACGCGGTGTTGCACCTGGCAAGCCTGCCCAGCCCGGTGGACTATCTCAACTTTCCCATCCAGACGCTCAAGGTCGGCGCATTGGGCACGCACAAGACGCTTGGGCTGGCGCTGGAGAAGAACGCTCGCTTTCTATTGGCTTCCACTTCCGAGGTCTATGGCGATCCGCTGGTGCACCCGCAGACGGAGGAATATTGGGGCAACGTCAATCCCGTCGGCCCGCGCGGTGTGTACGATGAGTCGAAGCGCTTTGCCGAGGCGCTGACGATGGCCTACCACCGCTATCACGGGGTGGATACGCGCATCGTTCGCATCTTTAATACGTACGGGCCGAGGATGCGCCTCGATGATGGTCGTGTGGTGCCCAACTTTATCGGCCAGGCGCTGCGTGGCGAGCCGCTGACTGTCTACGACGATGGCTCGCGCACACGTGCCTTTTGCTACGTGAGCGACCTGGTGGAGGGGATCGTGCGCCTGCTCCACTCGAACGAGGTCACTCCGGTCAACCTGGGCAATCCGCACGAAATTACTATCCTTGACTTTGCCCGCAAGGTCATTGAGTTGACCGGCAGCCGTTCGACGATCCAGTTCGTCAAGCCGACCGATGCGCGCACCGCCGACGATCCGGAGCGGCGCTGCCCCGACATCGGCAAGGCGCGGCGGGTGCTGGGCTGGGAGCCGGTGGTGTCGCTGGATGAGGGGCTGGTGAGGACGATCGAGTATTTTCGGGGGAGGGTGGGGGGAAGCGTGAAACGTGAGGCGTGAGGCGTGAGAGGAGGCGAGTGATGAGCGAGCAACCGGAGGAACGTTCGACATCCACACCCCCGACAGGGTTGCGCGTGCCCTTCGAGGCCGTACTGGCAGAGATCGTCAAGCGCGTCCAGTCGCCCCCTATCTTGGGTGGGTTGGGCGTCTTGATCGTGGTGACTGCGGCGCTGTTCCTGGTACCGGGACTGGCCGACAAGCCGCTGGCCTGGGGATTGCTCGGCTTTGGCCTGCTCGTGCTGCTGCTGGCCGTCGTGCCGGAGGCCTACCTGAAGGCCCGCCGGCAGGCGCACAAGGAATGGCAGGAGCGCGAGAAGGCCCGTCGCCGGGAAGAGGCCGCCCGCCGGCAGCAGGCCGAGGCGCAACCCGTGACAGAACCGGAGAGACCGCCGGTGGCGCCCGCTCCCTCCCTCGACGCCGACGCGCTGCGCGAGGCCTACCTGCGCGAGGTCTTTGACGACTGCCGGGGCCTCCAACTCCACACCATTGACATCCGCAGCGCCACCGGCGCCCGCGAGGCCGCCGAACTGGAACTGGCCGCCGTCTTTACCGACCTGGACGTGATCGAGCGCCCGCGCGAGGGCCCTCACCCCCTGTCCCCCTCTCCCGAAAAACGGGCGAGGGGGAAACGCGAGACCGAAGAAATGGCCGAACGGCCCGAGACGCGCCTGCCGGCCCTGGCCGCGCTCTCCCGCTACGACCGCCTGGTGCTCCTGGGCGACCCCGGCTCTGGCAAATCCACCCTGGTCAACTTTGTCGCGCTCTGCCTGGCCGGCGACGGCCTGGCTCACCCCACCATCAACCTCAAGCGGCTCGGCGATGCCTGGACGCTGCCCCGCATGCTGCCGCTGCGCGTGACCTTGCGCGATTACGCCGCGCGCGGGCTGCCCAATAACCGCAGCCTGTGGCAGTTCTTCCAGGACGAACTGGCCGGACGCTGCCGCTCGGATGGCTCCACCCTGGCCGGTTGCGCTGCCGTCGTCCAGGCCGCGCTCGAGCGCGAGGACGGCGCACTGTTGATGCTCGACGGCGTGGACGAAGTACCCGAAGCCCACGCGCGCCGGCTGCAACTCAAAGCCGCCGTCGAGCGCTTCGCCCGCGACTTTCCCTTCTGCCGTATCCTCGTCACCAGTCGCCCCTATGCCTACCGTCCGCCTGTCCGCCCGGAAGACCCCGACCCGCGCCTGAGCGACTTCGAGGTGCGCGTCCTGGCCGATTTTACGCTGGATGGGCAGGTGCCGGCCTTCATTGACCGTTGGTACGCCCACGTGGGCGAAAAGGACCGCAGCCTGGGGCCGGAAAAGGCCGCGCGTTACGCCGCGCAACTCAAAGCCGAGATCGAGCGCCTCCCGCGCCTGGCCGACCTCGCCCCGCGCCCGCTCCTGCTCACCCTGATGGCCTCGCTGCACCGCTGGCGCGAGGGCGGCAGCCTGCCGCAGAAGCGCCAGGAACTCTACGAGGCCTGCGTCATCCTGCTGCTCGAGCTGTGGCAGCGCACCAAGCCACGCTACGACGACCAGGGCCGGCTGGTAGGCGAAGAGCGCGACGTGTGGAGCGAACTGGGTATCCCGGCCGACAGGCTGCGCGCGGCGCTCAACCGAATCGCCTACGAGGCCCACCGCGACGCTCCCAACCTCGAGGTCACCCACGACATCCGCGCCCGCGACCTGGCCGGCGTGCTGTACGAGGCATCTACCGACAAGGGCAAGGCGCAGGGCGAGCAGCGCATCATCGCCTACCTGACCGACCGCGCCGGCCTGCTCATTGAGCGCGCCCAGGGCAGTATCTACGCCTTCCCCCACCGCACGTTTCAGGAATACCTGGCCGCCTG
>DAOUBA010000036.1:0-21231 GCA_034432855.1 Anaerolineae bacterium
TGGCCGCACCGGCCTGAAAGAGCCGGTGCTGGCGGGGTTTCTTCCAGGAGAGAAACGCTTCCAGCGCCGCCGGTTCACGGCGGCGCGGTCAATCGGTATTCGATTGGGTTGCGGCTAGAGGCCGCGCTATGTAGATGATATAGCGTATCCGTTCCACCACGCCACCGCCGATGAAGCGGCTCGAGCGGAACAACACGCGCTCTGGCGGCACGTCCTCCGGAACACTCACCGGGTTCGCTGCACCGGCAATCCACATCGGCCGGCACTGGAGCAGATTCACCCGGATACGGCCGTCTGCCGTCGGCGAGGCGGTGAATTCGATCTCGACCGGATGGCCGTATACCTCCTCCAAGACGCGGAGCATCTCGCCGATCACATTCACGAACGCGGTGCGCCCGATCAGATTGTTGAAGGTCAGCACGAGATCTCTGGCCGGAGCCTGGATGTAGCGTGCGACCGGATCGTACAAGTCTCCCTCCCTGACCTCGGAGACAAACAGGTGTAGATCGGGGTAATCATCTTCGATCACCTCACCGAACCGGCGCGTCGCAAACTGATTCTCCTGGAGATCGATCAGGTCGAGCAGGCGCTGGGAGTACTTGGCAACCTGTATGCCGACCTCGGGCCTGAGCCACGGGTTGCCTACCGGAATCATTCGCGGATAGTCCACGCCGACACGCTCGACCGCGCGCGTCCCCAGGCCGAACACCAGACGGATGATGCCCTTGCGGGGATCAATACGATCCGTCCACACGTACAGATTGCGCGAGAGCGCCACTCCTGCCAGGGCCGGGAAGAAAAAGTTCTTGTAGGGTCTCCCCGACACGCGCTGCACCAGGATCGCCATCTGCTCGTCGTTCTCTCCCAGGCCGCGCCTGCGCCGGTAAGAGAGCACGGCCGGGTTCAGGGCGCTGGCGTAGACGAGTTTGACGGCGCGCATAAAGGCTTCCAACCGCTCGTGGGGATGGCCCTGGTTGGCACAGAACTCGCTCCGATACTTGCCGGCGAACGCGCTGCCGAAACTATCTTCCAGCAGGCTACTCGAGCGCACGATGATGGGCGCCTGCCCAAAATAGTCCAGCATATTGCGGAACTGTTCGATCACGTCTCTGGGGAACTCGCCCGCCAGGAAACGCTGCTGCACCTGCTCGAATTCTTCCCACGAAAACTCGGGCGCGCCCGATAGTTGCAGCCGTAGACGAAACAGGTCATTGTGGACCAGAAACGTGAAGAACACGTCGGAGCCGATGTAGAACGAGTCGTGTTCCTCCAGCACTTTGGAAAAGTCTACCGCGCCCTGGTGTTGCAGCAGGATGCGTCTGGCAAGCAGCATCCCGGCGGCCTTGCCCCCGATACGTCCGGAACCGATGAGCCGCTCGCGGATGCCGAACAGGTCATCCAGCGTGAGGTATTGGTCAACCAGGCGGTTGAATTGGGGGACGTCGCCGAGCATGATGCGCGAGAATTCCTTCTTCAAGGCCGCGATCTCCGGGGTGGCTTGGGGCAACCTGGCCTCACGATATTGCGCCAGTTTGCGGTACACGCTCTCCCAGGGGGCACGTGTGCCGGTCGTTACGCCAAAAGGCTTTTTACGCGCACCGCGATCACCGCGGCGGCGTCACCGCTATCGAACACCGGCGTCCAAGCGTCTCCCGCGACGAGATGGGGCAAGAACATCTGCGACGAGTAACGCCCCCACACCTTCAGCGGGTGGATGTATTTCCTCCCGTTCACGTTGTAGACGTTGATCAACACCTGGGCGGTATCTCTGATCCTGGCAACGGCGTCGTGGGCATGCTGGCCGCGCGTGAGGGCAAAATAGGCCACCGTGTCCAGTTCGAACAGATAGGGGCAGATGAACTGGAAAAAGTTTGCCAAAAGTTCATCCGTGGCCCACTCGACGACGAGCGCCGAAAGGTTATCGAACACATAAAACACCTCCCTGCCACGCTCGCCGACGATGCGGTGCACCTCACCGCTGAAGGAATCAAAGCCGGGACCGGGATCAACCTGGAGCATCTCGAGACCTGGACGAGGCTCGAAGATCGGCGCGTGCGACGCGAATCGCACATAGACGCACCGTCGGCCGTCCTGCAGGGCACGTTCGACGAACGACCGCGCCAAGTCGCCATAGTCTTCCAGGTCATCCACCTGCCAGACGACGTTGTCGCCCAGGCGCAGTTCCTGAATGACCGCGTCGAGAGGTGGCAGGCCGGTAGGCACTCTTTTAGATTCTTCTTCCCGTTCCATGGCCGATTTCAACAGGGCCCAAAAACCCGTTTTCTGGGCCGGTAAGTGAGGATTCCCTCCCCAAAAGGCGGCCTTTGTGGGACCCTGGCCCTACCGATTGCGAGAAAACGGGTTTTGCGCGACTCCAGTGATCTTGACAAAATCAACGCTGACTGGTACAATGTAATGCATAGATACAATATTTACAATATATAGTATACTACCGAAAGGGACAAAAATCAAGGGGGGCCAGATGCTCCCAGGCATTCTTTCCTACTCTATCCTCCAATATATCGTTGACGAAGAACTCGCCGCCCCGGGTGTGAAACAGCCGGTCAAATTGCCCCCGCTGGAAGAGTTGGCCGAAAGGTTCGGGGTTAGCCTGGGGAAACTGCGCGAAGAATTGGTCATCGCACGGGCCTACGGCGTGCTGGATATGCGCCCCGGCAACGGCACCTACGTCCGCCCGTTCGACTTTTACACCGCTATTCGCACCATCGTCCTCTACGGCGTCGCATGTGACTGGAAGAACTTTGACTATCTCTACAAATTGAGGGTGCAAGTCGAGACCGGATTCTGGGACGAGGCCGTGCGTGCCCTGGACCCGAAGGACAAAGAGGGACTGCTGCGGGTCCTGGAGGATGCCGAACGCCGGCTCAAAAGCACACCGATCGAAATCCCGAATAAGGAGCATCGTGATTTCCATCTGCTCATGTTCGCCAGGCTAGATAATCAGTTTGCTCAAGGTATCTTGAGGGTCTATTGGGATGCCTACGAGGCCGTCGGGCTACACCGCTACTTCGACTACAGGTATTACGAGAGCATGTGGACGAGCCATAGGGCGGTGGCCGAGGCCATTGTGGCAGGCCGCTATGAAGAAGGGAAGAAGACCCTGAGCGATCATTTCACGCTGCTCGAGAACCGCTTGCAAATGGGGCTCAACAGGCCACAAACCTGATCTTTTGGAGGAAACGAAATGAATCTGCAACGACCCAACTCAGGCGATACGACCCAGACGGCCAATCGCGCCAGAAGCGTGGTGCCGAGTTCCGGCATCTGTACCCGCTGCGTGGACGGGTGTACGGGGAACTGTGAGATCTTCCAGGCCTCGTTCCGCGGCCGCGAACTGCTCTACCCCGGACCGTTCGGCACCCTCACCGCCGGCACCGACAAGGACTATCCGGTGGATTATTCCCACCTGAACATCCTGGGCTACGCCCTGGGCGCCAAGGGGCTGCCGGAGGGAGCGGAAGGCAACCCCGATAACACCCTATTCACGATGGTGAACACCGAGACCGAGTACGGCTACAAACACAAGGTCAAGATGACCATGCCGGTCTTTACCGGCGCGCTCGGCTCCACCGACGTCGCCCGCCGCAACTGGGAGCACTTTGCCGCAGGCGCGGCCATCTCGGGCATCACCATCGTCTGCGGCGAGAACGTGTGCGGCATTGATCCCGCTCTCCAACTGGACAAGAAGGGCAAGATCGTCGAATCGCCCGACATGCGCCGGCGCGTGGAGCAGTACCGCCGCTGGCACAACGGCTACGGCGATATCATCGTGCAGATGAACGTCGAGGACACCCGTTTCGGCGTCGCTGAGTATGTGATCGAGAAACTGGGCGTGGAGACCATTGAACTGAAGTGGGGACAGGGCGCCAAGTGCATCGGCGGCGAGATCAAGGTGGACAGCCTGGAGCGCGCGCTGGAACTGCAAAAGCGCGGCTACCTGGTCACCCCCGATCCTTCCGACCCGGCCAACCAGGCCGCCTTCAAGGATGGCGCGCTCAAGCAGTTCGAACGTCACTCGCGGCTGGGCTTTATTGACCAGGAAGGGTTTATGAAGGAGGTCGAGCGGCTGCGCAGCCTGGGCGCCAAGCGCGTCACGCTCAAGACCGGCGCCTACCCGATGCGCGAGTTGGCCATGGCCATCAAGTGGTCGTCCGACGCCAAGATTGACCTGCTCACAATTGACGGCGCCGGTGGCGGCACCGGTATGAGCCCCTGGCGCATGATGAGCGAGTGGGGCATCCCAACCTTCTATCTGGAGGCGATGACCTACGAGTTGTGCAGTATGCTGGCGGCCAAGGGCGCCTACGTCCCCGACATCGCCATTGCCGGCGGCTTTTCGACCGAGGATCACATCTTCAAGGCCATCGCCATGGGCGCGCCGTTCGTCAAGGCGGTCTGCATGGGCCGCGCGCTGATGATCCCCGGTATGGTCGGCAAGAACATCGGCGAGTGGCTGAAAGAAGGCAAACTGCCCAAGACCGTCGCCCAATACGGCAACACGGTGGAGGAGATCTTTGTGAATTATGAGATCCTGCGCGCCCGCTACGGCGACGAGGTCAAGGAGATGCCGTTGGGCGCGATTGCCTTCTACTCGTTCGCGGACAAACTCCGGGTCGGCTTGCAACAGTTGATGGCCGGCAGCCGCAACTTTCGCGTCTCGACCATCAGCCGCGACGACCTGATCGCCTTGACCGAGGAGGCGGCCAAAGTCTCGGGTATCCCCTACGTGATGGACGCTTACCGCAAGGAGGCCATGCTGATCATCAACGGTCTGGACGAGGCGAAGATCACGATCAACGGGTTGGAACTCGGTAAGGTTAGAGAACTGGCTACGATCAACTACGGACTCACCCCGATCTTTGCCGGTTAGCCGGCCTCACCGTGCAAGCAGTACCGTCCAGGCCCCTGCTCGACCAGCAGGGGCCTGGCTTTTGACTTTATTTCGTTTTCGGGGTAAGATAGTGAACATTACCAACCGATGTAACTATTCACCAACTCCTGCCGAATGTGCCCGCCGGACTACTCCGGCGACTCTGGCGTCATACATGGCCCAGGCGTCTGTACTGTACAGACAGGGTGAATAGTTACCCACCAACAACATAGGGAGGTTACCATGTACCACAAAGTCATCATCGTCGGCAACCTGGGGCGGGACCCGGAGATGCGCTACACGCCCGACGGGACGCCCGTCACCACCTTCTCGGTTGCCGCCAATCGGCGCTGGACCGGCCAGGACGGTCAGCAGCACGACGAGACGGTTTGGTTCCGCGTCTCTGCCTGGCGGCGACAGGCCGAGATCTGCAACCAATATCTCCAGAAAGGGCGGCAGGTATTGGTCGAGGGCAGGCTTCGTATGGATCCGGCGACAGGGGGGCCGCGTGTTTATCAGAAGCAAGATGGCTCCTATGGCGCCTCGTTCGAGGTCACAGCAGAGACGGTGCGCTTCTTAGGCCGGCCGGGTGAAGCGGCGCCGGCCGAGATCCCTGCCGAGATCGAAGAAGCCCCCATCGAGGTAGAAGAGGAGATCCCCTTCTAAGCCGCTCGCCAGCGCACATTTTGGGGAACCGACCGCCGCTACGGGAGCGGCGGTCGCCCTTTTGTCTGGCTTTGACAACTGGCCTCTTTTGAGGTACGATGGGCGCAAATCTCCCGTTCCCATTTGGAGGTCTACAATGAACGCTCCACCCCATGCAGCACAGATCAGCATTGAGGTTCCCGCCGATCTGGACGCCATCTACTCCAATTTCGCCGTGATCACGCACACCCCGTCCGAAGTGATCATTGACTTCGCCCGCGTGCTGCCCAACACCCCCCGCGCCAAGGTCTGTGCGCGCATCATCAACACGCCGCTGCACGCCAAACTCTTGCTGCGGGCGCTGAGTGACAACCTGGAAAGGTACGAGCAACAGTTCGGCGAGATCAAACTGCCCACCGATAGCGACCTGCTGGCGCAGCAGTTCTTCGGCGCCACACGACCGCCCCAGCCGCCAAAGGAATGAGTGCTCGACTATGGACGACCTGGAGGCTATTGCCGAACGTATCCGCGCCGATTTCGAGGCCCGCGACGCGGCCCGTGACGCGGCGCTTCATCGTTCCCGTGAACTGACCCGGCTGTGCGCGATTGCCATCCGCGCCAGCCATCGCAACGAGTGGGATGAGGCGCGTGACCTGCTGGCTCAGGCTGATAAAGTCGCTGCCTGCATCCGCGAGACGCTGGCCGGTTACCCCGACCTATGGTACGCCGGGTATACTCAAGACGCGCTGAAGGAACTGGTCGAAGCGCACGCCACGTTTGCCTTCGCTAGCAACACGGCCATCCCGCAGCCGGAGACGTTGGCGGTTCCATACGCTACGTACCTCAACGGGCTATGCGAGGCTGCCAGCGAGATGCGCCGTCGCTGTCTCGATGAACTGCGGCGCGGCAACACTGCCGAGGCCGAGCGGCTATTGAACGCGATGGACGAAATCTATGACGTGGCCGTCACCTTCGATTTCCCCGATGCCATCACAGGCGGGTTGCGCCACCGCGTAGACCAACTGCGCGCCGTGCTCGAACGCACGCGTGGCGACCTGACAAACAGTCTACGCCAGGATCGCCTAACGCAGGCCCTGCACGAATTCGAGGAGCGCGTGAGCAATGGCTGACGCCTGCAACCGTATCATCCGCGCTAGCGAGATCGCCCAATACGTGTTTTGCGCTCAAGCCTGGTGGCTGGGCAGCGTCGAAGGGTATCCCCCGGCTAACCGGCAGGAGCTGGCTGCAGGAGAGATGGCTCATACCCGACACGGGTGGGGAGTGAGAACCGCGCTGGTTTTGAGGCGGCTAGCGTATGGGGTGTTGGCGTTGGCCATAGTGGTAGGTGTGATGTGGTTGATTAGTTGGCTAGTTGGTTAGTTGGCTAGTTGGTTAGTTGGCTAGTTGGTTAGTTGGTTGGCTATGGGGACGTGGTTCGTTATACTGCTGGTGCTGGGGATCGTGCTGCTGTGGCTGGCGCGGCGCGGTCAGGCAAAGAGTGGGCTGCCGCAGGGGCGTGTGGTCTATTCGGATACCGGCGGCTGGGGCAGGCTCGAGCGCCCGCTGTTCTCGCGCGAGTTCTTGCTCACCGGCAAGCCCGATTATCTGGTGGCCGATGGCGATGATCTGATCCCGGTCGAGGTCAAGTCCGGCCCGGCCCCGCCCCAGCCCTATCCTTCACATATCTTGCAACTCGCCGCCTATTGCCTCCTGGTCGAGGAATGTTACCGGCGCCGGCCGCCGCGTGGCGTCATCAAGTACGCCGACCGCACGTTCGAGGTGGACTATACACCGGAATTGGAGGAGGCACTCCTGGAAACGCTGGATTGTATGCGCGCCGACCTCGCCGACGGCTACACGGCCCGCAATCACGACGAGCCGCATCGCTGCCGGGTCTGTGGTTACCGCAGGCAGTGTGACCAGCGGTTGGAGTAAAGACGCGTGGTGTATTGCGTGTTCCGTTACGCAACACGTAATACGGAACACACAAGAGTCTCAACCTATGCCGAAAAGAACGCTGCTTGCCGTTTTTGCTCATCCAGACGACGAAACCTTCGGCCCTGGCGGCACGTTAGCGAAATACGCCGCCGAAGGCGTGGCGGTGCATCTCATCTGCGCCACACGCGGCGAGGCAGGCGAGAGCGACATCGCCGACTGGGGCGCGTGCGAGGACCTGGCCTGCCGCCGCGAGGAGGAGTTGCGCTGTGCGGCATCCATCTTGGGGCTGGCCGGGGTACACCTGCTGGGCTATCGCGATTCAGGGATGGCCGGGTCGCCGGCCAATCACCATCCCCAGGCGCTCATCCATGCCGATCCCGACGTGCTCACCGGGCAGGTGGCCGATCTGATGCACCGACTGCGCCCGCAGGTCGTGCTCACCTTCGACCCTTACGGCGGCTACGGCCATCCCGACCACATTGCCATACACCGCGCCACGGTCGCCGCCTTCGAACGGCTGCCAGAGGGCGAACGCCCGCAAAAACTCTATTTCGCCGCCTTTCCGCATACGACGCTGCGCTGGAGTGTGCGGCTCATGCCGCTCTTTGGCGCAGACCCGACGGCGGTGGGCAAGAACCGCGACATCAACCTGCGCGCGGTGCTCGAACACGAACTGCCGATCACCACTCGCATTGACATCAGCGCCACCTATGACATCAAGCAAAAGGCCGCTGCCTGCCACTCCAGCCAGCAATCGGGGCCGCGTTCGTTCTGGGGACGGCTGCCGGCGTGGCTGGTGCGTCGTTGGCAATCCACCGAGACCTTCTACCGCGCGGTGCCACCGTTCAAACCAGACGAGCGGGTGGAGCGAGATTTGTTTGCGGGGATTAGTTGAGAATTTACGCCGTGTAATCGTCGAGGAGCAGCAGTACGGGCTGAGTCACCTGCCCGGTCCAGCGGCGGTCATTGGTGATGATCGCATCGGCGCCATAGAGCCGCGCCGCTGCAACCTGGATCGCGTCGGGGGTGCGCAGCCGGGTGACGCCCCGTACACGCGCCGTCTCCCGTGCGAGGGCAACATCTAGCGGCACGATGCGCAGGTTGGGAAAGTGAGTCAGGTAGAGTTGGTATTCCTGCATCGCACGCAGGTTGTTGCTCTGCGCCGGGACGGTCAGCAGTTCGGCCAGGGTGAGTGTGGTAGTCAGCCCGATCGCTTTGCCGGATTCGACGGTCTCCAGGACGACAGTGGTTAGGGGAGCATAGCGCGGGTGATTGGACAGATGGTAGGAAAAGACCATCGTGTCCAGCAACAGCAACCTATGCCCGGCGAGGACACGGCATAGGCGGCTTACTTCTCCCATGCCGCTCGCTCCTCTTCCAGCCAGGCGTCGGGATCCGGCCACAGTTCCCGGTGCAGCCCGCGAATGGTGTCGGTAAAGTTGGCGGGCCGGGGACGCAAAATGACAGTGTCGCCGTCCAGCAGAAATAGCAGGGTATCGTGTGGGCGGAGGTGGAGCAGTTCCCGCACCGGCTTGGGGATCACAACCTGATATTTGGAACTGATCTGTGCGGCAATGGCCTGCATTGCTTTACCTCCTGGTATTGGGTAGGCATATTATAGTATTGTAAAGCCAATACGTCAAACGTCTTACATTTAGCCAACGAAAACGAACATGCGCATCCTCATCACCGGCCACAAGGGACAACTGGGCCGCGCCCTTCAGGCGGTACTGGCCGAACATACCCTGGCAGGCTGCGACCTGCCGGAGCAGGACATTACCGACCGGACAGCCATCGGCGCGACGATTTCCGGGTTCGCGCCCGATCTGGTCATCCACACTGCGGCCTGGACCGACGTGGACGGCTGCGCGCGCGACCCGGAAAAAGCCTACCTTGTTAACGCGATCGGCACGCAGAACGTCGCCCTGGCCTGCGCGGCATGCAGCGCGGCCATGCTCTACGTCAGCACCAACGAGGTCTTTGACGGTACCGCGCAAGAGCCGTATCGAGAATGGGATGCCCCACGCCCGATCAACCCCTACGGCAAGTCGAAAAACGCCGGCGAGTGGTTCGTGCGCCACCTGCTCAACCGCTTCTACATCGTGCGCACAGCCTGGGTCTATGCCCCTGGCGGGCGCAACTTTCCCCATCGCATCCTCCAACTGGCCGATACACAGGGCGCGTTGCGGGTCGTGGCCGACGAAGTGGGCAATCCCACCTACGCGCCCGACCTGGCAGCGGGCATTGCGGCGCTCATCCAGACCGGGGCGTACGGTATCTATCATCTGACCAACGCCGGGTATTGCTCGCGCTACGAATTCGCCTGCGAGATCCTGCGCCTGAGCGGGCGGGAGCACGTGCCGGTCGAGCCGATCGCGCTGGCCGACTTTCAGCGCGCCTCCACTCCGCCGTGCTTTGCGCCGCTGGCCAATACTGCCGCTGCCGCGTTGGGCATCACCCTGCGTCCGTGGCAAGAGGCGCTAAAAAAGGAGTTTGTAGCCAGGATGTAAGGTGTAGGACAATGAACCGGGAGAAAAACCTCGCCAGGCTGTGGCGACAGATCGCGCAAGATTACGAAGAAATCCGTCGGGAGCAGGAAACACTGTGGGCTTCTCTCACCCAGGAGGAGCGTATCTATTTGACCGAGCAGTTGCTCTTGCTCTCTCAAGAGGCGGAACGGCTGGAGGAGCAGGTATATGCAAGAAATGCTTCCACAACTGCACCACGTTCTGAATGAATTTCCCGAGTACGTCATCATTGGTGGGATGGCCGCCACGTTGCTGGGCGCTCCACGCACTACGGTGGACGTTGACGTGGTGTTGATGCTCCCCTTCACGGAGGCAGAGCGCGTCGTCGCGCTGTGCGCGCAGCACGGGTTTCATCCCGGCCCGGAGGCTGTCGCTCGGCTGAGCGAGGGACGTCCTGTCAAATTCACCTTCAGCCGCCGTTTCTCCTTGGACATCCGCCTGGCGTCCTTCAGCCTCGATCAGGCCGCGATCCGGCGTGCTCAGACGGTACCCCTCTTCGGTCATCCTATACGCATCGCTACCCCCGAGGATTTCATCGTCTACAAACTGGCTCGCTGGAATGCTCTAGATCAAGAAGATGTACGACACATCCTGCAACGCTTGGGCGATGCGATAGATGCAGCCTACGTGGAGGAGCAAATTCATCTTCTGAGTCAAGAGGCCGATCTTCCCGACCTGATGGCGCGCTGGCACGACGCGTCAGGACTCTTCCGATGACCCAATCCTCCCTCCCCAATCCCAATTCGTCAATCTGCCGATCCGCCGATCCGCCGATCATCAGCGTCATCATCCCCCACTGGAACGCCGTTCACCATCTGCCCACCTGTCTGGACAGTCTCCGCCGCCAGACCTATCCGCACGTGGAGGTCATCGTCGCCGACAACGGCTCCACCGATGGCTCGCTCGAACTCCTGGCGCGCGATTATCCCGAGGTACGCGTGCTGGCCCTGGGGGAGAATCGCGGCTTTGCCGGCGCGTGCAACGCCGGGATACGGGCCGCGCAAGGCGAGTTCGTCGCCCTGCTGAACAACGACACGGAAGCCGCCCCCTGCTGGCTGGAAGAGATCGTCGCCGCGTTCGAGCGCCACCCGGAGACCGGGCTGGTCGCTTCCAAGATGCTGCTCTTCGACCGGCGCGACACCTTCCACACGGCGGGCGATTTCTACCGTGTGAACGGCATTCCCGGCAATCGCGGCGTGTGGCAGAAAAATGTCGGCCAGTATGACCACGAGGAATATGTCTTTAGCGCCTGCGGCGGCAGCGCCGCGTACCGCCGGGCGATGCTCGATCAGATTGGCCTGCTGGATGAGGAGTTCTTCTACTCCTGTGAGGACCTCGATCTGGCATGGCGGGCGCAGTTGGCGGGCTGGCGCTGCGTCTATGCCCCGCGCGCGGTGGTCTATCACAAACTGAGCGCCACCGGCGGCGGCGTCACGGCGAGTTTCTACGACGGGCGCAACTTTATCTACCTGCTGACGAAAGATTACCCCGGCGACCTGTGGCGCATCCATTGGCGGGACATCCTGCGGGCGCAACTGGGGATCACCGGCGAGGCGTTGCGAGCCTGGCGCGGCGCGGCGGCCCGCGCGCGGCTGCGCGGGCAACTCGCGGGCCTCGTGGGCATCCCCAAGATGCTGCGCAAGCGACGCGCCGTGCAATGCTCACGGACCGTGGATCGGGCCTATCTCGAGAGTATCCTGACGGGGGTTGACGAAAGCCTCTGAAGCGAGTATCATAGGCACTATGTCAGAGCCCCTTCTCACGATCATCGTCCCTGCTTACAACGAAGAGCGCCGTCTGCCCAAGACTCTACCGCAGATCATCGCCTTCGCCGAGGCGCAACCCTATCCGGTGGAGGTGCTGGTAGTGGATAACGCCAGCACCGACCGTACCGCCGAGGTTGTACGAGAGAGCGTCGCCACCCATCCCATCGTCTCGCTGCTCTACCAGCCGGTGCGCGGCAAGGGCGCCGCCGTGCGCAAGGGCATGTTCGAGGGGCGCGGCGAATATCTCTTCATCTGTGACGCGGACCTGGCGATGCCCGTCGAGGAGATCGTCAAGTTTCTGCCGCCAGCCCTGTCCGATTATGACATCGCCATCGCCTCACGCGAGGCTCCTGGCGCCGCGCGCTACAACGAACCCTGGTATCGGCACCTGACGGGGCGCGTGTTCAACCTGATCGTGCGCGTGCTGGCCGTGCCCGGCGTGCAGGATACCCAATGTGGGTTCAAGTGCTTCCGGCGTGAAGCGGCCCACGACCTGTTCTCGCTCCAGACGATTGACGGCTGGGCATTCGACGTGGAGATATTGCACGCGGCGCTGCGGCGCGGCTACCGCCTGGTCGAAGTGCCCATTCGCTGGTACTATGGCGAGGGTAGCCGGGTGAGTCTGCTGCGCGATTCTTGGGCTATGTTCCGCGAGGTGTTGCGCATCCGCCGTAACGGGCGCGCCGGTCTTTATAACGGGAAGCATAAAACGTAATCTTACGCCTGGACTCTAGCGAATCTGATTGGGTGGGGGAAAAGAGCCAAAAAACCCGTTTTCTGGACCGATGAGTGGGGATTCTCTCCCCAAAAGGCGACCTTTGTGGAGCGCTGGCCCTACCGATTGCGAGAAAACGGGTTTTTCGCCAGACTCCAGTTACGCTTTACGGTTTACGCCTTACGTTTTACTGCCATGCTCCCCAATCTCTGCGAAGAAATGAGCCTATATGAGGCTGGCTACACCCGCATCGCCGGGGTTGACGAAGCCGGGCGCGGGGCGTGGGCCGGGCCTGTGTGCGCGGCAGCGGTCGTGCTGCCGCTGGACCGGGGCGATCTGCTCCGGGTGTTGGAAGGCGTATGCGATTCGAAGCAATTATCCCCGGCCCGGCGCGAGGCGCTGCTGCCGGTCATCCGGCAAGTCGCGGAAGCCATCGGCATCGGCTGGGCCGACCCTGCCGAAGTGGACGCGCTGGGTATCGCCGCGGCTATCCGCCGGGCAATGGCCCGCGCCGTGGAGGGGCTGGACGGGCGTGCCGACGCGCTACTGATTGACTATGTACGGCTGCCCGAAATCGCGCTGCCCCAACTCTCACTGCCCAAGGCCGATGTGTGTTGCCTGAGCGTCGCCGCGGCCAGCATCGTCGCCAAGGTGGCCCGCGACCGGCTGATGGTCGCGCTCGACGATGACCTGCCCGGCTATGGATTTGCCTGTCATAAGGGGTATGGCACGCGCGCCCACCGGCAGGCGTTGGAACGGCTGGGCCCCTCGCCGATCCATCGGATGAGTTGGCGACCGTTGCAGAGTATCGTAGGAGTGTAACGTGCGCCTGGCCTTGGTCCACGACTGGCTCAACCAACTCGGCGGCGCGGAGGACGTGCTCGAAACGCTCGTCGAAATGTTCCCCCAGGCGCCCATCTACACCTCGATGTACTGGCGCGAGGGAATGCCGGAGGCGTACCGGGCGTGGGACGTCCGCACGACCTGGATGGATCGCCTGCCGCGCATCTACCAGCATCACCAGCCCTACCTGCCGCTCTACCCACTGGCCTTTTCGCGGCTCGACCTCTCCGGCTACGACTTGGTGCTGAGCAACAAATCCGGCTTCTGTCACGGCGTGCGCACGGGCCGGACCCCCCACATCTGCTACTGCCTGACCCCTACACGGTATGTGTGGGGTTTCGAGGACTATGCCGCGCGCGAATCGCTATCGCCTGCCGCCCGATTCGCATTGCGCCCTCTCATCGGGCTGCTGCGTCGTTGGGATTACCGCGCCGCCCAGCGGGTCACCCACTTCATCGCCATCTCGCACGAGGTGCAGGCGCGCATCCGCCGCTATTACCGCCGCGATTCGACCATCATCTACCCGCCAGTGGATACGACGCGCTTCGAGCCATCGCCCAACCACGAGGACTATTACCTCATCGTTTCGCGCCTCATCCCCTACAAGCGCATTGACCTGGCGGTGCGGGCCTTTAACCAATTGGGGCTGCCGCTGGTCATCGCCGGTGATGGGCGCGACCGTGCTGCGCTGGAGGCGCTTGCCGGCCCCACGATCACCTTCCTGGGCCGCGTCCCCGACGACGACTTGCCCGAACTGTTCGCCCGCTGTCGCGCTTACGTCTTGCCCGGCACGGAGGATTTCAGCATCGCGCCAGTACAGGCTCAGGCCGCCGGCCGTCCGGTCATCGCCTATCGGGCAGGCGGCGCGTTCGACACCGTGATCAACGGCAAGAGCGGCATCTTTTTCGAGGAGCAGACGCCCGAGGCGCTCGCCGCTGCCGTGCGCGCGTTCGACCCCGAGGCCGTGAACCCGCAGGACTGTCGCGCCAACGCGGAGCGGTTCGCAACGGGGGTGTTCAAGGAGCGGCTTGGTCGGTTCGTCGAAGCCGTCCTAAAGTCGGACATAGATAGAGGGAGAAAAGGGGACGAGGAGATTGTCTGAAACCCTTCCGTGTGCCCCTGTCACAAATTGGGAGCGTGCCGTATGGAACTACGACTGTATGTGAAGGTGCTACTCCGCCGCTGGTGGCTCGTCGCCGCGCCGGTGCTCGTCGTGGCAATCCACATCCTGGCGACCTACGTCCCGCCCCCACCGACCTACCAGGTGGTAATGCGCTTCGCCGCCGGGACCAAACCGGCCGGCCTGAGCGTGGATTATGACCGCTACTATCCCTGGCTCGCGTCCGAGTACGTCGCCAACGGCCTGGCCGACATTGCCAGGACCGGCGCATTTGCCCAGGTCGTTGCCGCGCGGCTGGCGGAGGAGGGGCTGAATGTGCCTGCCGGCGACATCCAGGCCCGCATCGCCAGTGACAACGCCCAGTCCATCTTTGTTATCTACCTAACCTGGCCCGACCCTGCGCAGATCGTCGTAGTAGCCGAAGCGATCGCCGCCGAACTGACGACCAACGGTGCTGCCTACTTCCCCCAACTAGAAGATGTCGAGCCGGCGGCGCGGCTGTTGGATACGCCGGTGCCTGCCGCCCTCGCCCCGGGGCTACGCACGCAACTGATGGGGCCGGCGGTCAAACTTGGGCTGGCGTTCGTCATGGGCGCCGCACTCGCCTTCCTGTGGCACTATCTCGACCCCACCGTGCGCGAGGCGGCGGAGGTGGAAGCGATGGACGTGAAGGTGTTGGCGGAGATACCCAGGAAATGAACAATGTGGTACAATACCATTCGTTCCCCCAAGGAGGTTGTGCAGTATGGAACTGACAGATTACGTTCGCATCCTATACAAGCGTTGGTGGATCATCGTTGTCGCCGTCTTGCTGACCGCCGGTTGCGCTTTGGGCTTCAGCAAACTACAAAGGCCGCGCTACACCTCTACCGCTGAGGTCATCATCGAGCCAGCGCGGGCCGACTGGGGCCTGGCGCAATCGGCCAAGATGCTCCTGCGCACGTATATGACCGTGATAGACTCGGACAAGAAGGCGCAAGAAGTGATTGACGCACTACAACTGTCCCTGAAGCCCGAAGAGTTGCGCGGCAGAGCCCGTTTCGCTGCCGAAGACGACCGCATGGTCATCAAGATCGAAATCGAGGATTACGATGGCGACCAGGCCAACGACATCGCCCGCACCTGGGCGCAACTGCTCGTTGACTGGCGCGACACACAGAACCAGCGCCAGCGCAAAGAAGACCGCGTCTACGCCTCTCTGCGTGACGATCCTCGCTACGCGCAGACCTGGCCCAAGACCAAGATCGTCACCGCTGCCGGGGGTATCTTTGGTCTGGCGATTGCCGGCGTCATCATCTTCTTCCTGGAGTGGCTAGAGGCCGGCGTCGTCCGCACCCCGCAAGACCTGGAGCGCCAATTGAGTCTCACCGTCGTCGCCGCCATCCCGTCCACCAAATAACCAACCAACTAACAAACCAACCAACTAACCAACTAACAAACCAACCGAGGCACCCATGGCCCATCAACCTAATTTGATCACCCTGACCCATCCCCGCAGCCCGGCCGCCGAAGCCTATCACACGCTGCGCACCAACCTGACCTTTGCCGCGCTCGACAAGCCCATCGAGACGCTGGTCGTCACTTCGCCCGCGCCAGACGCGAGCAAGTCCATCGTCTTGGCCAACCTGGCGGTGACGCTGGCGCAAGGGGAACGGCGCACGGTCATGGTGGATGCCGACCTGCGCCGGCCGGCGCTGCATGAGGTCTTTGGGATGTCCAGCGAACGGGGACTGACCACGATGTTCGTCGAGGAGAAAGCGAGGGAAAACCCTCCGCTGGTGGAAACCGGCGTGGAAAACCTGTGGCTCTTACCCAGCGGCCCGCTGCCGCCCAATCCTGCCGACCTTTTAGGCTCGCGCAGGATGGAGCAGATCATCGTGGCCCTCAAATCGCGCGCCGACATCGTTCTCTTCGATGCGCCACCCGTCGTCGCCGTCACCGACGCGGTCGTGCTGGGCGCCAAGGTGGATGGTGTCCTTCTGGTCGTCAGCGCCGGGCGCACGCGGCGCGATCATACACAACGGGCGAAGGAACTGCTGGAGCGCGTACACGTCCGCATCGTCGGGGCCGTGCTGAACGATGCGCCGCGCGGGGTGGTCTTGGGAGGGTACTAGCCTATGAGCGCTAATTAGCGACTCAAGTCGCACTTGAGGGCTTTCAGCCGGGCGTCTACCTGCGTAGACACCCCCGTCCGCGCAGGCGGACAGCCGGCCAAAGGTTCTTCGAGGGTAACTACTCAGCCTATTTGCGAGTTAACCACCATATATGACCAAAACTGGCTGAAACCGCCCTTTCCAGCCATAGGTAGGCATCCCAGATGTGGCGCTTGCGCGCCGTTTCTGGCCTTTTCTGCCATATATGGCGGTCACCGAAGGGATGGCTGAGTAGTTACCTTCGAGGCGCGATTTCAGTCGCCGGCCCGTTATAGCCCGAACGTGGCGCAGCACCAACGGCTGCGTCCTCTAACAGAAGTCAGGCCTTCGCCGTGACCAGTTTGACAAACTTGCGGCTATGTGCTATCCTCAACTCGAACGAAACGAGGGCAGCAATTTGGCTAAACATTTCATTGGCATTGACCTGGGCGGCACCAAGATCAGCACCGCGCTTGTAGATACAAGTGGCGGGATACTTGCTTCGGACTACCGCGAAACCCGAGCGAACGCGGCGGACGGCCCACAGCCGGTCATCGAACGCATGCTGGATGCAGCGTGTCAGGTGATGGCGCAAGCAAGGGTACAGCCCGCGCAGATAGCGGCGGTGGGTGTGGGTGCGCCGGGTCCGCTGGACATCGAGGCGGGTATTCTGATCTCTCCCCCCAACTTGCCCGGCTGGTCTCGCGTGCCGCTCAAACAACACATCGAAGATAGTCTCCAGATCGCCACTTTTTTGGAAAACGACGCCAATGCAGCAGGGCTGGGCGAGTACCGCTTCGGCGCCGGGCGCGGCACGCGACACATGGTCTATGTCACCGTCAGCACCGGTATCGGCGGCGGGCTGATACTCGACGGCAAACTGTATCACGGCTCCAGCGGCGCTGCGGGTGAGATCGGCCACACGACGATCAAACCCGATGGCCCGCCCTGCAACTGCGGGAATTGGGGTTGCCTGGAGGCGCTGGCCTCCGGTACGGCCATTGCCCGTGAGGGGCGTGAGCGCATGATGCGCGGCGTGCCGACTCTGATCGGCGAACTGGCCGGCGGCAACCCAGAACGCGTTACTGCCAAACTCGTCGCCGACGCTGCAAGCCGGGGAGACGCCGTAGCCCAACAGATCCTCGCCGAGGCGATGGAGTACCTGGGACTGGGGGTCGCCAATCTGATCAACCTGTTCGACCCCGAACTCGTCGTCATTGGCGGTGGGTTGACAAACATCGGCGAACGGCTCTTCGAGCCGGTGCGGCGCGTTGTCGCCGAGCGCGCTTACGTGGCCAAGGCGCACCCGGTCAGGATCGTGCCGGCTGCACTGGGTGACGACGTGGGCGTGCTGGGCGCAGCGGCAGTAGCCCTTACCCAGAGCGGCGAGTAACCCCCCAAAACGCCAACCTACGTGATTCTCCAAGCCTCGCCTCAAACCGGCTCTGCGAATGATTCGCCCGCGAATGGGATTCGCGGGCTACAATCCCCACGGAGTGCCGGAATCCCTATTCCGGCGCTCCGTTTATATCCCGGCTGCCGTTTTTGTGCTATAATTAGGGCGGGAGGTTGCCGATGCGCCAGGAGGCTACCCTCGTCAAGCCGCTCTCCGCAGGTGCCGTGCAGTGCCAGACGTGTGAGCACTTTTGCGCCGTCAAACCCGGCGAGTCGGGCAAGTGCGGCGTGCGCCGAAACGTGGATGGCACGCTCTACCTGGTCGTTTACGGGGAACCGGTTGCCATCCACGTAGACCCCATCGAAAAGAAACCGCTGTTCCACTTTTACCCCGGCGGCGACATTCTCTCCATCGGAACTTATGGCTGCAACTTTCGCTGCCCCTTCTGCCAGAACTGGTCAATGTCGCAGGAGCGCGATTTTGCCGAGCCGTGCGGCCAGTACGCCCCGCCCGAGGCGCTCGTGGACGCCTGCCTCAAGAGGCGTATCCCGATGATTGCCTACACCTACAATGAGCCGACCGTCTTTTTCGAGTACACCTACGACACGGCCAGACTGGCGCACGAGCACGGCATCAAGAACGTCTACGTCTCCAACGGCTACATGTCGCAGGCGGCGCTGGATATGATCGGGCCGTACCTCGACGGCATCAACGTAGACCTCAAGGCGTTCAGCGACCGGTTCTACCGCGAACAGTGCCAGGCACGCATCGAGCCGGTCAAGCGCAACATCGCCCACATTGCCCGCGAGATGAACACCTGGATCGAGGTCACCACGCTGCTCATCCCCGGCCTCAACGACTCCGAGGAGGAACTGCGCGCTATGGCCGAGTGGTTGGCGGAGGTGGACCCCGACATGCCCTGGCACGTCACTGCCTTCCACCCCGATTACGAGATGCGCGACCGTCCACCGACTTCGCCGCGCGCCCTGGCCCGTGCCTACGAGATCGGCAAGGAGGCCGGGCTGCATTACGTCTTCGTCGGCAATGTGATGGACGCCGACCGCGAGAGCACCTACTGCCCCACGTGCGGCACGAAACTCATCCAGCGGCATTGGTTCAACGTACAGGAACTGTGGCAGGAGCGGGGGGTATGTCATAAATGCGGTGAGAAGGTAGCAGGGGTGTGGGAGTAGTTGGATTATGAGATCACGGAGTGGTTAAAGACGGATTTTGCAAATCGTATTATTCTCGGCGACTGCGAGCAAGTGCTTAAGGAGTTTCCTGATAATTCGGTTGACCTGATTTTCACTTCACCACCCTACGCGGATCAAAGGGCAAGGACCTATGGTGGTGTTAAACCGGACCAGTATGTAGACTGGTTTATGCCAAAGGCAGAGGAATTCCGGCGTGTGCTTAAACCCACCGGTACTTTCATCCTGAATATCAAAGAGCGAGTCGTAAATGGAGAGAGGCATACTTATGTTATTGAGCTAATTCTCGAAATGAGGAAACATGGATGGCTTTGGACGGAAGAATTTATATGGCACAAAAAGAATTGCTACCCCGGCAAATGGCCGAACCGGTTTAGGGATTCCTGGGAACGACTCTTGCAATTCAACAAGCAGCACAAATTCAAGATGTATCAAGAGGCCGTGATGGTGCCGATTGGAGATTGGGCCAGAGAGCGCCTGGCCAATCTCAGTGAGACAGACAGAATCCGCGACGAGTCCAGGGTTGCAAGCGGTTTTGGCAAAAATGTCTCAAACTGGTTGGGGCGCGATATGGTTTATCCGACCAACGTCATTCATATGGCCACCGAATGCTCGAATCGCAATCACAGCGCAGCGTTCCCGGTGGATCTGCCAAGTTGGTTTATCAAACTGTTCACTATTGAAGACGATGTGGTACTGGACCCGTTCGTCGGCTCTGGAACAACCGCTGTCGCGGCTAAGCAACTTGGGAGACAATATATAGGCATTGACGTGAACGAGGAGTATTGCCGAACAGCAGAAGAAAGGCTTAAGCGGACAAGGTCCGCCGTACAATTACGACTGCTAGAGAGCCAGGGAATTTATATCACGAGGAGTGTACCATGAATCCTCTTAACCTCGACCAAGTCTGTCAGTACGTCAATGCAAACATTGTCCATTTTCACGAACGCCGGCTCGCCTCACTAGAGAATTTGACGCTTGACCAACTGCTCACGAAAAACCCGTACTTGCTCAAGGCAAAGCACATCACCACTGCTGCCGGGTTGATAGAGAATCTATTGCAGGCTTTTCTTTCCTCTTCTGAAGAAAAGCCCTTTGGTGACTTTCTAGAAGGCTTGGCCCTCTTCGTCGCCAGCCAAACCTGCGGTGGGCATAAATCCACCGCGCAAGGTGTAGACCTTGAGTTCATCCACAACAACACCCACTACGTGGTTTCCATCAAGTCTGGTCCTAACTGGGGAAACAGTTCGCAACATCGCAAATTGGCCCAAGATCTCACCAATGCCGTAAATCGCGTCAGGCAGTCGCGCACGACGCTGACCGTGCAACCGGTGTTGGGAATTTGCTATGGTAAGACCCGCACCACTTATACCCGCGACGGCTATCTCAAAGTCGTTAGCCAGAACTTTTGGTATCTCATCAGCGAGAACAAGACCATGTACACCGACATCGTTGAGCCGATCGGCCATCGGGCCAGAGAACACAACGAGGCGTTTGATAGAGAGCGAGCCCAAGCGTCAAACCGGCTAACCAGGCAGTTCATGGACAGGTTCTGCAATGAGGCTGGCGCGATTGATTGGGTCAAGTTGGTTGAGTTCAGTTGCGGCAACTATGATCTCGACAAGGTACTGCCCAAGTAAAACCTCGGAGGCAAGCGATGTCTGACCTACCTATCCGTCAACCGGCCGTGGCCGGTCAATTCTACCCCGGCAACCCCGATACGCTACGGCGCGACATCCGTACCTACCTGGACGAAGCCACGTTGCCCGACGACCTGGGCGCCGTCCACGCCGTGATTGCTCCGCACGCAGGCTATATCTACTCGGGCCCCATCGCCGGTTATGCCTTCAAGGCGCTGGCGGCGCTGCCTCCGAAAAGGTGGACCGTCTTTCTGCTCGGCCCGGCCCATCGCGTGTACTTTCGGGGCGTGGCCCTGGGAAATTTCTCGGCCTTCCACACGCCGCTGGGCGATGTGCCGGTCGCCGTGGAGCGCATCGAAGAGATGCTGGCCCGCTCGCCGCTCTACACCCGCGCTCCGCAGGCCCA